>NZ_CP044990.1:3080000-3380712 GCF_009017495.1 Deinococcus sp. AJ005
CCACCTGCCGACGGGCCTTGCTGTGGCCTCGCAGGTCACGCGCAGCCAGATCAAGAACCACGACATCGCCCTCCAAATCTTGAAGCAGCGCCTGTATGACATCGAGGTCAAGAAGCGTGAGGCCGAGGAAGCCAAGGCGCGCGGCGAGCAGAAGAAGATCGAGTGGGGCAGCCAGATTCGCAGTTATGTGTTGGACAAGCAGTACATCAAAGACCACCGCACCGGCGTCATGAAGCACAATCCCGCCGACGTGCTGGACGGCGATCTGGACGATCTGATGTGGGCTGGCCTGGAATGGATGGCTGGCAAACGCGTCGCTGAGGAAAGTACCGACGACGAGTGACCAGCATTCATCCTGAGCAGAGAGTGGGCAGTGATTCAGCCCACTCTCCCTTTATTATCAGTCTGGCATGAGATGCCTCCTGCACGCTGTTTCGTGCGAGACAAGCCGTGGGTGACTCATACTGTCACGGTCCAGTCAGGATAAGAATGGTTTAATAGGACCTGATCCCCACTTCAGAATCTCCTGCCACTTCTTTATTCTCATCACGCCTGACCCTGCCTCAAGAGTTGCCCCATGACTGAATCCGATACCCGCACCATTCCTGGCTACACCCTGAACCGCACCCTGGGACGTGGGAACACCTCTCTGGTGCGGCTGGCCGTGGGCCGGGAAGGCCAGGAGGTGGCGCTCAAGATTCCGCACGAGGTAACCCTAGGCAATCAGGAGGCGGCGGAGCGCTTCGGCAACGAGGTCCGGCTGACCCTGCAATTCCGCCACCCCCATGTGGTCCAGGGCTACGCGGGCACAGCTTTTGGGCCAGGGGCGTTTCTGGCCATTCGCTACTACCCGGAGGGCGCGCTGAATGAGCAACTGGCCCGCATTCCGGGCCGGACCTTGCCGTTCAAGGATGGTCTGCGGGTTCTGGCAGATCTGGCCTCGGCGCTGGCGTACCTGCACCATCTGGGAGCAGTGCATCAGGACCTCAAAACACATAACGTTTACGTGGACGAAGAGGGACGGGCGGCGCTGGGCGATCTGGGCAACACGTATTTCGTGGCGCAGGGCGGACAGGTCAGCGGCAGTCCGTACTACATGGCCCCGGAGATCTACCACGGCGAGAGCAGCAGCGCCGCCAGCGACGTGTACAGCCTGGGAATTCTAATGTACGAGTTGCTGTCGGGAGACCGCCCCTACCAGGGCAACTCCTACGAGGAACTGATGGTCTCACACATGACCCGCTTTCCCGCTCCACTGACCCACCTGAATCCGGCGGTCTCCCGGCCCCTTTCGCGGCTGGCCGAACAGGCGCTGGCCAAGCGCCCCGGCGAGCGCCCACGCGCCGACGCCATCCGGCGCGCTCTGCTCACCGATCTGGGCGAAACTCCCCACGACGAGGTCTATGAGGATTCCCGAGGCTCGCAGGCAACGCAGGATATGGATACGGGCCGCACCACGACGGCGCTGATGGGGCGACATGGACCGTCACAGCCGCGCAGCGCCCCAGCCGAGACCAAGCCGGAAGCCCAACCCGAAGCTCAGCGCGGCGCGGGCTGGAATCCGTTCAAGCGGCGCAGCAAATAGTCGCCGGACATTCACTTTTTGGGTGCAGACCTGCTGGAGAATTGACGGTGGGGCGACAGGCAGGCATTGAACCTTTTGCCGCCCGTGTCCCGTACCCCTTCTCAGGAGGTTCCACCATGACCTACAAGACTGTTTCCGCCCTTGCTGTCGCCCTGCTGCTCGCCGCCGCCGGGGCAAGCGCCACCAAGCCCACCGAACCCAAAATGATGGACGCCAAAATGGTCCATTACCTGCCCTACACCAAGGCCGCTTACGATGCCGCCAGCGGGATGAAACGGGTGCTGTTCTTTCACGCCACCTGGTGCCCCAATTGCAGGGCCGCCGACGCCGATATCCTTAAGAAACTGGACGAGATTCCAGCGGACGTGGTGATCTTCAAGACCGATTACGACAAGGAAGTCGCACTGAAAAAGCAGTATGGTATCACCGCCCAGCACACTTTCGTGCTGGTGGATGAGGGCGGCAAGGCCCTGAAGAAGTGGGCGGGCGGCAAGCTCAGCACCATTATCAGCAAGACCCAGAACTAGAGATGTTGCTGCTGCTGGTGGCCTTTGCGGGCGGCTTGTTGACCGTGCTGTCGCCGTGCGTGCTGCCCGTGTTGCCGGTGCTACTGTCCGGCGCGGTGGGCGGGCGTGGGCGGCCCCTGGGCATCATCGCCGGGTTCATCGGCTCGTTCGTGCTGCTGACGCTGTTTCTAGCGACGCTGGTGAACGTCCTGGGCCTGAGCGTGGAGGCGTTGCGCTGGGGCGCGGTGGCGCTCCTGCTGCTGTTCGGCCTGACGCTGGCCGTGCCCGCCCTGCAACTGCGCTTTGAACTGCTGGCGGCGCGTGCCCTGCCGCAAGGCACAGGCAAAGGCGGCGACGGCTTTCTGGGTGGCGTGCTGGTGGGTGCCACCCTGGGCGTGGTCTGGACCCCCTGCGTCGGCCCGATCCTGGCGGGTGTCACGACGCTGGCCCTCAGCGGACAGGTGACTGGCTTCGCGGCTGCCGTCACGCTGGCCTACGCACTGGGCGTGGCAATCCCGATGCTGGGCGTGATGTGGGGAGGCCGCAAGCTGCTGCACCGCCCAGCCCTGATGAACCGCCTGAACCAGATTCAACAGGCGTTCGGCGTGGTGTTGATGCTGTTCGCCGTGGGCATGGTTTTTGGCGTGGACCGCCAGATCCAGACCGCGCTGGTGGACAATCTGCCCGCGCTCCAGCAACTGACCTTTCTGGAGGAGACGCCCGCCGTGCAGCGGCAGTTGGAACAGACACTCCCGTAAAGCAACAAGAGGGCGGCCCCGGCAATTCAACGCCGGGGCCGCCATCTTGTTGCCGTATTACTTCTGGACGAGGTAAGCGTTCTGGATCACGTCGGTGGTTCCAGGCATGCCGGGCTGGATGCGGGTCAGCTTGTCCAGCACATCCAGCCCCTCCACGACTTTGCCAAAGACAGTGTGCTTGCCGTCCAGGTGCGGGGTGGCGGTAAAGGTGATGAAGAACTGGCTGCCGTTGGTGCCTGGTCCAGCGTTGGCCATGCTCAGCACGCCCTTGCCGCTGTGGCGGTGCGAGGAACCGAACTCGTCCTCGAACTTGTAGCCGGGGCCGCCGGAGCCGGTGCCGGTGGGATCACCGGTCTGGGCCATGAAGCCGTCGATGACGCGGTGGAACTTGATGCCGTCGTAGTAGTGGTGACGCAGCAGGTACGCAAACGAGTTGACGGTCACGGGGGCGTCGTCGGGGTACAGCTCGACAACCAGACGGCCCTTGCTGGTTTCCAGCACGGCGCGGTACTCCTTGCCGGGTTCGATACCCGCACCCAGTTCGGGGGCGCTGGAAAACTTGGTCTGGCGCTCGGCGCTCAGTTCGGGGGCTTGCTGAAATCCATCGGCGGTGTAGGTGTCAGACATGGGATGCATTGTAGCGGGGGAAGGTTGAAGCGCGCGAAAACGGTTCCCTCACGTGGCCTCATCCAGAAAGATGTCCAGAAACTGTCACTGGATCACTCAACCAGAGTCTGGAAATCCCCTGATAGCCACTCCCACCAGCGAACGTTCGAGGCTCGCCGCATCCAGCGCCGTCAAAACCCGCGAGGTCATCCAAGATAGGTAGGGCGCAGCTACGTCGCGGCCTCGTGGCGGTCACCGCTCATCCGAAGCTAGGAAGAGTTGAGCGGTTGCGCGTGTGCCAGAACCAGAAAAAGCACCAGAACAGTCAGATCAAGGCTGCCAGCCTCTCCTCTCAGATCACCCATTCCCCGCCGCGCATCAGCGGCTCGCGTTCGCCGGATACCGTGATTCCGTCCACATCTGTCTCGGGCGTGCCGATCATCCAGTCCACATGGATCAGGCTGTCGTTGCCGCCCGCTGCACTCAGAGTCTGCTCGTCCTCGCCGCCCTGCACGTTGGTGGGGTAGCAGCGTCCCAGCGCGATGTGGCTGGCGGCGTTCTCGTCGAACAGGGTGTTCAGGAACAGCGTACCCGTCTGCGCCACGGGGGCGGAGGCAGGGACCAGCGCCACCTCGCCCAGCCGGGCCGCGCCGTCGTCGGTGGCGATCAGGGCTTTGAGGGTGTCCTCGCCCCTGTCTGCGCTGACCTCCACGGCCACGCCATTCTCGAAGCGCACGCGAATACCCTCAATCAACTGTCCACGGGCGCTGAGGGCCTTGGAGGCCACCGCCACGCCATCCACCCGGTTCTTATGGGGCGCGGTGAAGACTTCATCGGTGGGCAGGTTGGGCACTCCATAAATGCCGTTTCGGGCCGCCTCTCCCCCGCCCTGCCAGATGTGGTTTTCGGCCAGCCCCACGGTCAGATCGGTGCCCAGTTCGCTACGGAAATGGACGGCGGTGTACTGCTTCCCGGTCAGGAGGTCAGTCAGGCGTTTAAGCTGCGCCAGATGCGCGTCCCAGGCAGCCACCGGATCGGGGGTGTCGGCGCGCGTGACCTTGAAGATATCGCCCCACAGGCGCGCAACAGCCTCCGCCTCGGCAAGCTCGGGGTAGACACGGGTGGCCCAGGCGGGGGTGGACATGGCGGCCACAGTCCAGTTGACATGAAACCCGCCGATGGCCTCGCTGACCTTGCGGGTGGCCCCGGCCTGCAATTTGCTGCGCCGCGCCACGCGCTCGGGGTCGACGCCGGACAGCAAAGAGGGATCGCTGCCGATGATCGAAATAAAGGCATACCCGTCCTCCACCATATGCAGGGACTCTTCCGAAATCCAGGAAGGCAGGTACTCCACCGCCGCCTCGCTGCCGTCCTCATACAATGCGAGGGCCAGATGCTGATCGTTGTAATCGACGCGCACGTTCTCGGCTCCGGCCCGGTATGCCTCGCGCGCCACCAGCCGGGCCAGTTGGGCGGCCTCGACGGGCGCGTTAATCAGCACCTTGCCCCCTGCGGGCAGGTTGACGCCGGTGCGGACCAGCAGTTCAGCGTAGCGGGCGAGGAGGCTCTGGAAGGCTTGCGAGCCGTCATGGACTGGGGAAGTCATGGCCCCATTCTACGGCTGGGAGGATGCGGCCAGGTTCGCCGTGACGCGCCGCCCCACACCGACTAGCTCCTTCGGCCCACCTACAACCAGCGGTCCCCACCCGCCTGTTTGGCGGCATACATCCGGCGGTCCGCCAGATTAACCAGCTCATCGCGCACCTGGGCTTCGGAGGCGAAGGCCAGCCCGGCACTGACCGTTAGGCCCAGCAGCCCGCCCACCCGGAGTGTTCGGATGGCCTCCAGCAGGCGGCTGGCCGCCGCATACGCTTCCTGGGGTTCCAGATCCGGCCACACCACCAGAAACTCCTCGCCGCCCCAGCGGGTGACCGTGGCCTCCGGCCCTGCCGCGGCCTGCACCGCACGCGCCACCTGGGTCAGCACCTCGTCACCCAGCGCGTGTCCATGGGTGTCGTTGATGCCCTTGAAGCGGTCAATATCCAGCAACATGGCCGCTGCCCGTGTGCCAGACCCCTGTGTGCCAGACCCTTGGGCCAGCACTTCGTCCAGATGTTGCCCGCCCCCCCGGCGATTGAGGACTCCCGTCAGGGGATCGGTATGGGCCTGGGTGCGGAGCAGTTCACCGCGCACCCGTTCAGTGTGAACAGACTGGCCATACAGCGCCAGAAAGGCGATCATGCCCACCAGAAAGAGGGCGTACAGCAACAGCGGGATGTCCAGCGGCGCGAGCAGCAACACCGCCGCGCCCACACCCGAGAGCATCAGGGCCGTGACCACGAAGGCTCGGAGGGTGGGCAGCGAGCTGAAGATCACCACGGTCACAATGCCCACCGTCAGGTAATACTCCTGCGGGATCCCCTGTCCAGTCAGGGCACTGCGCAGCACCTCCGCCACCAGCCACAGCGGCAGCCCGTAGGACAGCAGCACCGCCAGCAACAGGGCCGGAACCCGGCGCAATGCGATCAGGGCTGCCATGACCACGCTGACACCCAGACCGATACCCAACACGCCGAGTTGCTGACGGGCGTGGGTCAGCTCGAACAGCAGCAGCGCGGCGTGGGTCGCCGTGGACAGCAGCGCCAGCGTCAGGTGCGCGCGCCGGACTCCATTCTCCAGATCGGTGGGCGGCGGTGAGAGGCGAATGCGGGGGGCCATCTGAACCAGAGTGTACGGCGGGGACTCTTACGCTCTCCTGCCACCTGCTGCCTGCGTTCCCATGAAGCCGGATTTCCACCAACCCAGATCTACAGGAATCCAGACCTACCAGCCCTCAATCTGCCGCCCAGCCTCGAAAGCTGCCGCACCCGCCGCCACCGCCAGATTCAGGCTGCGGCCCACGCCCGGCTGCGGCAGCTTCAGCGCACTCAGACCCTCGCGCAACCACACCGGCAGGCCACGCGATTCCGGGCCGAACAGCAGATAATCGCCGCGCCGGAAGCCCGCCCGCGTGTGCAGCGTAGTGGCGTACGTGGAAAAGGCAAACACCCGTGCCCCCGCCTCCAGCCCAGCCTGAAAGGCGGTCCAGTTGACGTGTTCGTGCAGGGTCACGCCCTCCAGGTAATCCATCACCGCCCGCCGGAATTCGCGGTCATGCAGGTGGAACCCGAAGGGACGGATCAGGTGCAGTTCCGCACCCAGCACAGCGCAGGTACGCGCCACGTTGCCCACGTTCCCGGCTTTTTCCGGCTCGTACAGGACGATCCGCAGCAGCGGCAGACTGGACGACGGCCCGCTGGGACTCAGCTCGCTCAACCCCCAGTCCGCGACAGCAGCGCCGTGGCCCGCGTCTGCACATGCGCCGGGGCCAGCCCCTCGGAGGTCTTGAAGCTGACGCCGACCTCGCTTTCCGGGAGGCCCAGCAACGCCGCCACGTTGCAGGCGATCTGGGCGCGCAGCGGCCCCAGCTTGGGCTTGTCCAGGGTAACCACCAGGGCAATGTTGACCGGCGCGTACCCGCGTTCGCGCACCAGATCCAGCACCCGGCCCAGGATCGCGCGCGAGTCCAGCCCGGCCCACAGTGGATCGGTGTCGGGAAAATAGTCACCGATATCGCCCAGCGCCAGCCCCGAGAGCAGCGCGTCAGCCACCGCGTGCAGCACGGCGTCACCGTCACTGTGGGCCACCGTTCCCAGGGCCGCGCCAGGAATGGAGACGCCACCCAGAATCAGGGAGTGACCTGCGGCCAGTCGGTGCGCGTCCTCGCCGTAACCGACGCGAAGCAGGGGTCCTGTCGGGTCAGGTGAAAAAACCATGTGAGAAAGATAGTCGAAATGTGGATTAGAAGATATTCGTTGCGGAGCGCACTTCATGGGCTGGGGCAGGACTGCGCCTGAGCATGGAAGCGAGGAGGCAACCTCCCACGGCATCTTTGCCGCAGTTGTCAATATGCCGCCGCTCTCGCAGCCTGTTCAGTGCTGGACAGAACTGCGGGTTGCACGGGCTTGCAAGGCATCACCATAAATCTTGATCAATTGCTCGTAGTTGCGCTCGGGCGAATAGGTATCGTGGAAGGTCTGGAGCGCGCCGTCCCGCATGCGCTGGCGTTCTCCGGGATGCTCCCACAGCCAGCGCACCTGGGCGGCCAGATCGCCCGCATCTCCGGGCCGGAACAGCAGGCCGTTTTCTCCGGGCCGGATCATGGACGACATCGCGCCCAGATCACTGGCCACCGCTGGCAAGCCCACACCCCAGCCCTCGATCATGGTGAGCGGTCCGCCCTCGTACCACACCGAGGGCACCGTCAGGACAGCGGCTCCGCGCATCTGCTCGCGGACCTCGGCAGAGTCCAGTTTGCCCAGCCAGCTCACGCCCGGGACCGTTCGTGCGGCCTCTGCCACCTGATCCGCCAGCGGACCGTCGCCCACAATCCGCAGCGGAATGGTTGCGCCCAGTTCAGCCCAGGCTTGCAGCAGGGTCTCGATTCCTTTTTCCGGCGACAGGCGGCCCACGAACAGCGCGTAGCCCCCGTCTCCGGTGCCAGGAGCCGGACGCTCCTCCAGAAAGTTGGGCTTGACTGCGATGCGCTCAGGAGGCAGCCCCCCCGCGATGAACTTGTCCCGTGCAAATCCGGTCAGGGCGATGTAGACGTCCACGCCTGTACGGTACGTCCCCGCCGCGCGGTGAACCGTCTGCATGGCCGCCACCACTGCCGACGCACTGCGGCTGCCCCGGTAACAACTGTGCTGCACAGCCGCAAGAGGCAGCTTGCCAAGACAGTCCTCGCAGATCTGGCCGTCACGCAGCAGCAGGGCATTGGCGCAGAGCAGCCGGAAGTTGTGCAGGGTCTGCACCACGGCGGCTCCGCCCACATGCGCCCCCTTGTACACGGCAGGCGAGAGCATGGGAAAGGTATTGTGAAAATGCACGATCTCTGAGCTGTGTTCGCGGACCAGCGCCGTGACTTTGCGCGCCATCCGGGCATTCCAGACCGTCTGGGCAGCGGCCTGAAGGCGGGGAGTCTGCTCGATCAAGTCATTGCTGACGGCGAAGGTCTGCACGTCGTGGCCGTGGCGGCGCAGCAGGGCTGTTTCGGCGCGGAAGACCACGTCCTCGCCGCCCGCCTGCTGATAGAAATTGTGAACCGTCAGAATCTTTACGGCCTCTCTCCTCTCTGAGCAGCTTGCTTCTCCTGACCCGCCTCCTGTTTCTGGCCACCTTGCAGGACGCCCAGATAGCAGCGGCGGTATCCCTGCGCCATTCCCTCCAGATTGAAGCGCTGAACGATCCCCGGCTGCTGTGCGGCCACGACCCCGGCGTAATGCTCATACGCCCCGATAGCTTCGGCCAGCGTGCGGGCCAGCGCGGGCACGTCACCTGAGGGGCACAGCAGCGGGTATCCAGGGGGAAAAATCTCGTTCAGACCCCTGACCCGCGTGGCGATCACGGGCATGCCCGCCATTAACGCCTCGACGGCCACCAGACACAGTCCCTCGAAGCGCGAAGGCACCAGCATCAGATCGTAGTCGCCCAGATGTGCGGCCAGATTGGCCACCGGCTCGGCCAGTGTGATGGTCCAGGGCAGGGTCTGGGTCCGGGTCCACTGTTTCAGCGTTTCTTCCAGCGAACCGCGTCCCAGGAGGGTCACCTCCACCGGACGGGTGGTCAGGGCCGAGGCGGCGGTCAGCAGTTTGGGCAACAGGTCTACACCCTTCTGCGGCTCTAGCCGGCCCGCGAACAGCACCCGGATGGGACGGTCCGCCGGACGGGCATCCTGCCGTGACACGGCGCGCTGCGGAGTCGAGACGCCGTTGTAGACCACCCGCGTCTGGTCCCCGGGGGTCAGGGGCAGGTGCTGGGCCGCCTGAAATTCCCACAACCCGGCCAGACAGGCTTCCGAAACCCCCACCGCCGTGGCGCGGCGCAACCGGGGTTCTACCAGCCGCCCGATCCGCTGCCACGCGGGCCAGATTTCAGAGTTGTGGACCGTGCGGACGATCCGGGTCCCGGCAGGCAGGCCCAACACAGAGGCGACGGCGAAGGTGGTCTCAGGGATCTCGGTGTGCAGGTGGACGATCTCGGGCCGCGTCTTCCAGATCAGGCGGTTCAGGCGCACTCCGGCCTGGGCCAGTCCACCGCGCTTGAAGCCCAGGGCCGTGCCGCTGTGGACCGGAATCTGCAAGCGCTCCAGTCGCCGGGCCATCTCCTGGCCCACCGGGTTATCGGCCACACCGCCCACCGCGAAGAAAGAGAAGTTGAATTCGGGATGCAGCGCCTCGGACAGCGAGATCGCCACATTCTCGGCCCCGCCCATATCCAGATGGGTAATGACCTGCAAGACGCGGGGGTGGGCCGGATGCGGCATGGCGGTCATTGGAGAACAGGCACAGAATCACGCTGCCACAGCCAGGAAAAGTGCAAAACGAGGGAGGACAGAATCATCATGACAGAGGGTACCGTCTCAGTACGCCCCGGAACCGCGCAGGACCACGCCCACGGTCCGCATCAGGATCACCATGTCCAGCCAGATCGACCAGTTGCGCACGTAATACGGGTCCCAGCGTTCCATGCCCAGGTTGCCCGCCTCCGAGCGGCCCGACACCTGCCACAGCCCAGTCATGCCAGGGCGCACCAGCACGCGCAGGCGCTGGGCCGGGGCCGAGAGCTGGTCCTGGTGGTAAGCGGGCAGGGGGCGCGGTCCCACCAGCGACATATGGCCCAGCACCACGTTCACGAGCTGGGGCAATTCGTCCAGACTGGTCTTGCGCAGCAGCCCGCCAATCCGCGTGATGCGGGGATCGCGGCGCAGCTTGAAATGCGTTTCCCATTCCAGGCGCAGTTCGGCGTCCTCTTCCAGCTTGCGGCGCAGCGCTTCCTCGGCATTGGGCACCATGGTCCTGAACTTCCAGGTGGCGAAGGTCTGACCGTTCAGGCCCACGCGCCGTTGCAGGAACAGCGGGTTGGTGCGGTCCTCGAACCAGATCAATGCGGCCAGCAGCGCACATACTGGCAGCCACACCGGGGCCGACAGGACCACGGCCAGCAGATCGAAAGCCCGCTTGACCCCCTGGGCCAGTGGATCGACCAGATTGCGCGCCACTTCCAGCCCCAGCACGCCGCCGAAATCGTTGGCCGTGACCCACAGCGACTCGACCTCGAACAGATCAGGGACGATGATCACCTTGGGGTAATGCGCCAGTGGGCCTTCCAGAAGCTGCACCAGCCGTTCCCGGTCCAGGCCCGGCATCGCCACGATGGCCACCGGAGCCTGCTGCTCCCAGGGCTGCGGACTGCTGCCTACCGGCCCCATGACCGGCACGCCCAGCACGGCACTGCCATGCAGCAGTTCGTTGTCGTCCAGAATGGCGCTGGGCTGGTAGCCGTAGCCGGGGTTCTCGCGCAGCGCCTGCACCATCAGGGTGCCCGTCACGGCGGCCCCGTAGATCACGGCGGGCACGCCCCACAGGTCCGCGCTCAGCAGCGCCCGCTTGACCCCAGCCCGCGTGACCAGCACCAGCCCCCAGCTCAGGATCAGGCCCAGGGTCAATGAGAAGCGGCTGACCGTGTCGGTCTGCTGGGTCATGAACAGCACGCCGGTCACCGCCGCGAAGACCAGCACCGTCAACTGGGTAATGCGCTGCAACTCGGTGGGTGCGGCCAGACCCCAGCCGGGCAGCAGCCGCAGAAAACCAGCGCCTACCACCCAGGCCACCCACAGAAAGGGAATCAGGCCCGGCACCGTGCCGTCTCCGGCAAACCAGCCTCCAGCCAGCCAGGGACCGTCGGGGACATTGCCCAGCAGCGCCACGCGCACCCCTGAAGCCAGCAGCAGGGCCACCGTCAGGGCCAGCAGATCGCCGCCCACCAGCGCCGCTGCATTCATCAGCCGTCGGGTCAGCATCAAACGCACGGCCCCACGGCTGACCGGCCCGGAGAACGTGGAAGATGGGGTGCTGCGAATCGCTTGCATAGGGAAACTCCTGCGGAGACGAACCTGTTCAGAGGTGGGAGGGCGAGGAAAACGGGGCAGTTCAGGACAGAGTCTTTGCGAATTTGCGTACAGCGGTTCAGGGAAGTGGCCCGGTAAGCTGAGTGGCCTTTCAAGAAGAGCTTAGAGACTGCGGACGCATGATGGGCCGATCCATAATTTCTCCTGAATCTGACTGATCGCTGTCTGATCAGGCTGATCTGGACGTTAAGAATCGGGAGCAGGTGAGCAGAGGCAGTGGCTGAGCGTCGGGAAATATCCAGGCGAGTCTTTCGTCTCTGTCGGTCATCCCTGCCCCAGCACCTGTGCAGCATGGCGCCGATCTCGTTAAATGAACGTAAAACATTATCCCCGTGAAGGTCTGATCAAGGAAAGCCAGTTGATCAGACCCTCAACCGATCATGCCCAGCGCGCCGCGTAGGCGTCCGCGGCAAATTTGCGCTTCAGGCCACCCGCGTTCATGTAGCGCACCATGCCAAAGATCGGGCGGCGCGTCCACGGGCGGTCATGCAGACCCAGCACCCAGCCCATGCCCGCATAACTGTTCGGGTCGCGCCCGTCCTGCTCGTAGCGGTTGTTGAGCCAGACCATCTCGGCATGGGCGTCTCTGGGATTCGACGTCCATTCTAGAATTTTCTTGCCCCAGTACATCCGCATGTAGTTGTGCATCCGTCCGGTGCGGACCATCTGGTTCTGCGCGGCGTTCCAGTACGGATCGTGGGTCCGGGCAGCGTCGAACTCCTCGCGGGTGTAGAGATACTCGCGGCGGTCCCCGGCGTGTTCCTCCAGCGTCTTGCGCGCCCAGTCGGGCAGGCCGTCGTACTGGTCGTATTGCGGATTGAAGGTGCAGAGGTTGAAACTCAGCTCGCGGCGCACGATCAGTTCCTCTAGAAAGGCGTCCGCGCCGGGACCGCCGTGTTCGCGGGCGGCCAGCGCAGCGGTCAGCGGCGACAGGTGGCCATAGTGCAGGTACGCGCTCAGGCGGCTGCTGCCCTCCACGGTGGGATCGTTGCGCCGCGTGTCGTACTGGGCCAGATCCAGCTCGATGAACTCGGCCACCCGCTCCAGTGCCGCGTCCTCACCGCCCATTTCGGTACCAGGAAGGACACTGTGATCGACAGGCAGGGTCTCGACCAGCGCCGCTGGATCGCCCACATCCAGCCCGGCGGCCCAGTCGTCCGTCTGCACCGCCAAATCGTGAACTTCCAGCGGCACCAGATACTCATGCCACAGCCGGTGGATCTTGGGCCGGATGGTCCGCGCCGCGTATTCCTGCTTGCCGCTGACAGCGTGAACGGGAATCACGGCTTCGGACTCGACCTGCACAAAGGGCACTTCGAGCTGTGCCCTCAGCCAGTCGCGCCACGCCCGCTGGACGTTCAGGTAGCCCACGTCGGTCACCACCAGGGCCGCACCTTCCCGCGCCGCCTCCAGCGCCATTTCGGGCGGCTTGCCCAGCCGGATGGACAGCGGAATGCCGCGCACCGCCAGATTCACACGCAAGTCCCGCAGCCCTTCCAGCAGATACTGGAAATGGCGGGCGTTGGCCTCCGGGTAATCGGGGGTCAGGCCGAAAACGGCCACCAGCGGCAATTTTAGTTCGTTGGCTTGGCGCACGGCATATTCCAGCGCGTGGTTGTCGTGGGTTCGCACGCTGGCCTGCACCCACAGCAGCACGAATTTGCCCTTGCCAGGGGAGCCGGACCGCAGCGACTGGATACGTGAATCGTGAATCATGTATTGCTTTCTAGCGCGGCAGGGCCGGACAGACGGTGGGCCGGGCGGCAGAGGCCAGCTTCCGACACCCTCTTCACCCCCCTGGCAGCCGCCGCACGGGCAGGTTCACCCAGCCCCGGCGTGAGATCCAGCGCAGCACGATCACGGTCAGCACGCCGCCCAACTGCGACTGAAAGGGTGTGACATAGGGGTGCAGCGCCAACACCGCAAAGGCCCCCGCAGCCGCCGCCGTGGCGTAGAGCTGATCGCGGCGGTACATCACCTCTGGCACCTCGTTGGCGATCAGGTCACGGATGATACCGCCGCCCACGCCGCTGATGGCCCCGGTGAAGACCACCCCCAGCGGTCCCAGCCCGAAGTTGATGGCCCCCAGCGCCCCCGAAGCGGCGAACAGCGCCAGCCCCGCCGAATCGAACAGACTGATGGCGCGCTCGAAACGGGCCAGCCGCTCGCCGAAGCCGAAGGCCAGCACCGAACCCAGCAGCGCGGCGTACAGATACGATTCGTCCCGCAGGAATAGCGGCGGCGTCTGCCCGGTCAGGGTGTCGCGGATGGCCCCGCCGCCCACCGCCGTCACGCAGCCCAGCACCAGCACCCCGAACAGATCGAAGCGTTTGCGCACGCCCAGCAGCGCCCCCGACAGCGCGAAGGCCAGCACGCCGATCAGGTCCAGCCAGTGCAGCCCGGCTTGCAGGGTAATCTCTGGTGGCAGCAGCTCATGCACGCCGCGTACTTTAGCCTGTCCAGCTTTATCCCGTCCGGCTCAGCCCAGCAGTTCTGCCAGCCTCTGCACCGTGCGCCAGTTGCGGACCGTGGCGTGTTTAAGGTGGCCCAGATTCAATCCGCTCTGGCCCAGGCCGTCCGGGGTGTGCAGATAGACCTCACGCCCGCTGGCCGTCCAGACGTTGCCGGGGCGGGCACAGATGGTGGCGATCTGGGCCGGGTCAGGAACAGTGTTCAAAAAGGCGACGTGGACCAGTGTGCCGTCTGCCTCCTGTGCATAGGGGTTGCGCGACTCCAGACCGGCCCACCCGGCGGCGCTGCGGAGAATGACATTGACGCGGAAGCCGAACTCTTTTTCGATGGCGGCCTCAATCAATTCAACTTCGGGCGCACCGGCCTCGAAGACCACATTGCCGCTCTGGATGTAGGTCTGGACCACGGTGAACCCCAGTCCCTCGAAAACGACGCGGAGGTCAGACATCCGTATCTTGTGGTGGCCGCCGACATTGATTCCGCGCAGCAGGGCGACGTGTTTCATGCCCGTATTTTGAAGGGTCCAACCCGGCTCATCGGAAAAGTCGGGTGACGTGTCAGGCTGACGCCATGAAAACTTCGATCAGGGCGCTGACCCTCGTGCTGGGCCTGTCGGGACTGGGACTTCTGGGGCTGGCCGACGCCGCCACGGCCACCACCACCGCGAACGCCAACCTGCGCCGCCTGCCCTCGCCGCAGGGTCAGGTGTTGCGTGTGGTGCCCGGAAATACGCTGCTGACGGTGGCCTGCACAGGAGACTGGTGCCGCACGACCTACCAGGGACGCGGAGGCTACCTGGCCCGCTCGCTGCTGCGGCCCACCAGCAAAAGCTCAGCGCTGACCGGAACAGGCACGGTGTATTACGCCAGTTGCACGGCCCTGCGCGCCGCCGGGGCCGCGCCGATCCGGCTGGGCAAACCGGGCTACCGCACCGGGCTGGATTCCAACCGCAACAGCGTGGCCTGTGACCGGGGAGACCGCTAAACCCCAGCGTTTGTGCGCCATTTCATGCTTTGTTTTCTAAACTAGGATAGAATGACAGGCATGACTGCCACAGCCCCCAACCCATTCACGCCCTCCGCCCCCGGCAAGTTGCGGGTGGACATCTGGTCCGACATCGCCTGTCCGTGGTGTTACATCGGCAAGCGGCGTTTCGAGACGGCCCTACAAGACTTCCCGCAAAAGGACGAGGTGGAAGTCGTGTGGCACAGTTTCGAGCTTGATCCCTCTGCGCCTACCGAGAACCCGAATTCCATGCGCGACGGGCTGGCCCGCAAGTATGGCCGCACCCCAGCCCAGGCGCAGGAAATGCTGGACAGCATGACGGGCACGGCGGCGGTCGAAGGTCTGGAGTATCACTTCGAGAACACGCGCCTGACCAACACTTTTCTGGCCCACCAACTGATCCATCTGGCTGCCGAACACGGCCAGCAGGACGCCATGAAGGAGCGGCTGCTGCTGGCCTACATGTCCGAGGGCCAGAACGTGGGCAATCTGGATACGCTGGCGAAACTGGCACAGGAAGTCGGTCTGGACGGCTCAGAGGTCCGCGCCACCCTGGAGAGCGGCAAGTATGCCGATGATGTTCGGCAGGACGAGGCACAGGCGCAGGCCCTGGGCATCAGCGGCGTGCCGTTCTTCGTGCTGGGCGGCAAGTACGGCGTCAGCGGCGCACAGGGAGCAGAGGTGTTGCGCGGCGCACTCGATCAGGTCTGGGCCGAAACGCATCCTGCCCCACTGACCCTGCTGGGTTCCGCGAACGAGGCAGAGGGCTGCGAGGACGGGCAGTGCGCGGTGCCTTCCACGAACTGAGGCCATCTGTCAGGGCCGCACCAGCATGATCTGCTGTCTGGTGCGGCGGAAGTTCAACCGGGTATAGAACGCTTCGGCGGAGGAATCGCGGGTGGTCAGCAAGTACACGCTGTTCGCGCCCCGGCTCTCCGCCTCTGCCAGATACCGGGTCATCAGGGCGCGGCCCAGCACGGCCCCCAGACACTGACCCGCCTCCCATGCCACTAGACACGCGGCGCGCGGAGCGGCCAGCAGTCACTTAAGCAGGCAGAGGCACTTTCAATGCCACGCCTCGTTCCACAGCGTGGCATTGAAAGTCGCCATGAATGTCTGGGCGGCAGCAGGCAGGTCAGCGGGCACAACTCCAGAGCGAAAAGAATAGGCGGAAACCCCCATCAGGATTTCCGCCTTCTTCTTGCCGTTCAGTTCAGGGTCAGCCTCAGACTGAGGCGGGCGGCTCGTTCATCGGCGGCTCTTCTTTGGTCTTGATCAGGCTGACGATCACGCCGCCCGCCAGCAGGCTCAGGGTCACGCCCAAGCTGATCGCTGGGTCCAGTTTGCCCCAGATCTGCGAGTAAAAGATCTTGAGGCCGATAAAGACCAGCACCAGCGACAGCGCGGGCTGAAGGTACTTGAAGCGGTGGACCGCCGCCGCCAGCGCGAAATACAGCGCCCGCAGGCCCAGGATGGCGAAGATGTTGGAGGTGTAGACGATAAACGGGTCCTGCGTGATGGCGAAGATGGCCGGGATGCTGTCTACCGCGAACACCACGTCGGCAGTTTCCACCATGACCAGCGCCAGCAGCAATGGCGTGGCAAAGGTCTTCAGCCTGCCGTTCACCATCTGTTTGACCGTGAAGCGCTCGCCGTGCAGTTCATCGGTAATGCGTAAGCGCTTTTTCATCCAGATCAGGAGCTTGTTGCTGGAAAAGTCATGCTCGGTGTCGCCGTCTCTGAGCATCTTGATCCCGGTGAACAGCAGGAACGCGCCGAAGATCCACAGCACCCAGTCGAATTGCGTGACCAGCGCGGTGCCCAGCCCGATCATGATGGCGCGCAACACGATCACGCCCAGGATGCCCCACAGCAACACGCGCCGTTGCAGCTTCAGCGGAATGGCGAAGAAGGCGAAGATCAGGCTGATCACGAACACGTTGTCCAGCGCCAGCGCCTTTTCCAGCGCGAAACCGGTATAGAACTCGATGCCTGATTCGCGGCCCAATGTCAGCCACACCCACGCCCCGTAGATGAGGGCGATGGCGATATAGAAGGCCGACAGCCAGAGGCTCTGGCCTACGCCCATCACGCCGTCGTCGTCTGGCCCCAGCTTGCGCTTACGGCGTTTTTCCAGCACACCCAGGTCAAAGGCCATCAAGGCGATGACCACCGCCAGAAACATGACCCACATCCACGCGGGTTTGCCCAGCCATTCAGTCGCCGTCAGAAAGGAAAGATCCATGTCCATCTCCTTGCACGGAAGACCCCCTGTTAGGGAGATGGCCGGGAGCGCAAAGAACGACCCGGCACGCCTTCGCGTGCCGAGTCTCGCCGTTTCTGGAATGCACCGGGATTGCAGTCTGATTTGACTGGCCCGTATTGACGATGCATTCCCCTGCCTTATGGCAGATAGCTACTCCCTCGTTGTCGAAAAGTGTAACGGAGAGAGTGACCTGGAGTCTTAATGAAACATTTGTGCAGCTCAGGGGAACCAGATGCGTGTGTGGACCGGGCGGACAAGAGGAGAGAGGGAATCCCCGATCAGGATTCCCATCCCCAGTTTTACCCGTTACTGACTGGTGATCGGCGTGTCCACATGCAGGGTGTACCGCTGCACTCCAGCGCTTTCTAGACTGCGGATGTAAGTCTTGCTGCCCTCCGGCAGATACACGTAATGCTCGGCGCGGGACCAGCCCCCGCTGATGTTCCAAGTCTGCTGCATATCGGGCGTGGCGGTCCTGAAAATGGCCGTGAACGGCTGACTGGCATAGGCCACGCGGTCATGGGTCATCAGATCTAGGGTCTCGCCGTCGTCGCGGATGCCGTTGGCATTGTTGTCCTGCCACATGGCCCAGCGCAGGAAGCGGGCCATCGCGTCTCCGATACTGCCTTTCAGACTACCTGCCACAATTCCGGTGGGCAGCAGCAGCGTCACGTCCTGCGCGTTCTTCGCCTCAGCCTGCCATCTGGCCGGATCGACTTCCACGCTGGTGGTCCCGGCGGGCACGCTCAACTGGTACACGCTCTTGCCATCCTCGGTCAGCAGGGACAGGTAGGCGTTCGCGGGCGCGGCAGGAAAACGGACTTCCACGCCCGTCGGCAGCGGTGGGCGGCCACCATCGGGGGCGGCGGCGGGACTGGCCGAGCAGGCGGCCAGCAGCAGGCCCAGCCCGGCCAGGACGATCAGATTCAGGCGCTTCATTTCAGACCTCCCAGACCATTCAGGCCCATCGAGATCAGGCGGTTGGTCGGCTCGTGCAGGCGGATGGTCAGGGCCTCATCGGCGGCGGGCACGCTGTTCATGGTCACGCGGTACTGGCCGGGCGTGGCGGTGGGTTGCAGCACCTCGTGGCGCACCAGACTCCAGCCCGCAACACGCGTGCCCTTCTCCTGTGATTTGCCGTCCGTGCTGCTAAAGCTGTAGTTAAAGGCCGAGTCGGCGTAGCTGTAGATGTCGTGGGTGTTGAACAGTTCCTCGCCGCTCTCGGGCCTGCCGTTGCCGTTGGCATCGCGGAACAGCGTGAAGTACACGTTGCAGGTCTTGGCCGCCTCGGGCGTGACCACCACGTTGTTCAGGCCTTTGGCCTCGCCAGTTTTGAAAGGGGTCAGGCAGGCGACGTTCTTCTTGAGCGGATCGAGCAGGTAGGAGTCTAGCCGCAGGGTGCCGCCGTTCACCATGCCGCCCGAGTTGGGGCCGCCCGGATACGAAAATTGCCCGTCTTTGCCCAGGCCGCCCGTGGTCAGCACCTGCACGCCTGCCTTCTGCTGGGGATCGGAGCCGTCCAGAAAATAAATGGCGGCCAGGGTCAGCCCACCCGTCTGGGCCATGTCTGGAAAGCGGAAGTTCAGGGTGGTGGAGGTAATGGGCGGCGGAATGGGTCTGGGGCAGGCGGTCAGCAGCGTGAGCAGAATGATGCTGCCGCCCGCAGCCTGCACGGCGTTCTTATGATGGCTTTTCATGACCCCCGAATTGTAACCAATCCTGGGCTAGCGAGGCAGTGGCGACTGCGGGACTGTCGTCCGCCACTAGGCTTTTCCACTGCGCCCGGTGCGGCTCTGGATCACCACCACCAGCAGCAGAAAGCCGCCGCGAATGACGCTCTGCCAGTACGGCGACAGCGAGATGATGCCCTTGCCGTTCTCGAAATTCAGGATGTTGAAAATCAGCCCCAGCAAGAGCGCACCCACCAGGGTGGACCACACGCTGCCGGTGCCGCCCGTGAGCAGCGTGCCGCCCACCACCACCGCCGCGATGGCCGACAGTTCCCAGCCCAGGCCCTCGGTGGGTTGCCCCGCGCCCAGTTGCGCCGCCAGGATCATTCCGGCCAGCCCCGCCAGCGCGCCGGACAGCACGTACACGCCCATCAGGACGCGGTTCACGTTCAGACCCATCAGCTTGCTGGCATCCTCGCCGCCGCCGACGGCCAGCGCGTGCCGTCCGGACGGCGAGTAACGCAGCGCTATTCCGCCCGCGATAAAGGCGATCAGGAGAATCACACCCGGCACCGGCAGCCGCAGCAGGTCGCCCTGCCCCAGCCAGGTCAGCGCCGTGTTGTTCAGGTCTATGCCCACGCCGCCCTGGTTTCGCGCCAGCAGCAGCGCCATGCCGCGCGCCCCCAGCAACGTCGCCAGCGTGACGATGAACGGCTGGATATTCAGGCGCGTGATGATCAGGCCGTTGATCACACCCACCAGCGCCCCCGCCGCCACCGCGCCCAGCACCGCCACGATCACACCATAGGGGCTGAGCAGCGCGGCCACCACACTGGACATCGCCACCACGCTGCCCACCGATAAGTCAATGCCCCCAGTAATGATCACAAAACACATGCCCAGCGAGATCAGCCCGAACATGGCGTTGTAACGCAGGAAGGTGGAGAAGTTGTACTCGCTCATAAAGCCGGTGTAGCGCAGCGCCCCGAAGACGATCAGCAGGATGAAGGCGGCCAGCACGCCGTACTGGCCCAGTAGGCTGATCAGCCGGGCGCGGCGGGGATCACGGGTGAGGTTGGTGTTCAGCATGCTATTCCCTCCGGCGGCGCTGTTGCAGGGCCACCGCGATGATGATGATGGCGGCCTTGACCACCAGCGCGGCGGCGTCCGGGACGCCCTTGGCCAGCAGCGTGAACCGGATCAGTTGAATGATCAGTGCCCCGAACAGCGTGCCCAGCACCTGCGCGCGGCCCCCCGAGAGCAGCGTGCCGCCCACGGCCACTGCCGCGATGGCGTCCAGCTCCATGCCCTGCCCCACCTGATTGGCGTCGCTGCTGGAATTGATGGCAATGACGATGAGGCCCGCGATGCCCGACAGCAGCCCGGTAATGGCGTACACCGCCACCTTGACTCGCGCCACCGGAATGCCCGACAGCCCCGCCGCCGTCTCGTTGCCGCCCACCGCCAGCACCGAACGCCCGAACACCGTGCGCCGCACCGCCCAGTAGGTGAGCGCCACAATAACGAGCATCAGGATCACCTGAAAGGGAATCCCGAAGGGGCGGCCCAGCCCGATGTACGAGAACCCCGGCACGGTAAAGCTCTGGAGCTGCCCGTTGGTAATGACCTGCGCGATGCCGCGCCCGGCGATATACAGGACGAGTGTGGCGACAATCGGCTGCAACTTCAGCCGGGTGACAAACAGGCCATTGAGAATGCCGAAAGCCCCAGCCACCAAAACTGGAACAATAAAAGCCAGCGTGATTCCCAGCCACTGGGTATTCGCGAAAGCAGCATTCAGGAAAATGAGCGGGGCCAGCACGCCACTGATCGCCATTAAAGAGCCGACGGACAGGTCCACGCCCCCGGTGGCGATCACCAGCGTCATGCCCATCGCCACGATGATGATGGTGGCCACCTGCGTCAGATTGACGTTGAGGGTCTGCACGCTCAGAAAATACGGCGTGAACAGGGCGTTAAAGATCAGCAGCGCCAGCAGGATCAGGATGCTGGCCCGCACCTGTTTCAGGTCCGCGAGAAGGGTCTGCCAGCCGCCGCCAGAGCGGGACGGGCGGGCGCTGGAGGCCGCGCCGCTCACGGGCGCACCTGCGGAGCGGGAATGTCCTGCGCCTCGGCACCCTGCGCCATCGCATGCAGCAGTTCCGCCTCGGTGATCCTGTCGCCCGACAGCCGCGCCACCGAATGCCCGTCGTGCAGCACCGTGACCTCGTGGCAACCCTCGATCAGCTCTTCCAGTTCGCTGGAGATCATCAGGACGCCCAGACCGTCTTGGGCCAGCTCGCCGATCAGGCGCTGAATCTCGGCCTTCGCGCCCACGTCGATGCCGCGCGTGGGTTCGTCCAGAATCAGCAACCTTGGATCGATGGCCAGCCAGCGCGCCAGCAGCACCTTCTGCTGGTTGCCGCCCGACAGCTCACGGATGGGCTGATCGGGATTGCTGGTCTTGATGCCCAGTTGCGCCACGAAGCGGTCCACGATCTCGCTTTGGCGGGCGGTATCCACCACCCCGGCCCGTGCCAGACGCGGCAGGATGGCCAGCGTCAGGTTCTCGCGCACGCTGAGTTCGGGGATAATCCCCTCCGCCTTGCGGTCCTCGCTGCAAAAGCCCAGGCCCGCCTTAATCGCCTCAGCGGGGGTGCGGAAGTGAGCGGGCCGGCCGTCCAGCGTGACCTCGCCCGCGTCCGGGGTGTCCGCGCCAAAGATCACGCGCGCCAGTTCACTGCGGCCCGAACCCAGCAGCCCGGCCAGCCCCACCACCTCGCCCTGCCGCACGGCCACCGAAGCGCCGCTCAGCCGCTGGCCCAGGCAGATGCCCTCTGCCTTCAGCAACGGCTCCCCGGCCTTGCCCGCACCGGACTTCACAAATCCAGTCTGCGCGCCCTCGTTCTTGATCTCGCGGC
Organism: Deinococcus sp. AJ005; assembly: GCF_009017495.1. Classification (NCBI taxonomy): domain Bacteria; kingdom Thermotogati; phylum Deinococcota; class Deinococci; order Deinococcales; family Deinococcaceae; genus Deinococcus; species Deinococcus sp. AJ005. The sequence continues at coordinate 3,101,798 of NZ_CP044990.1, forward strand.
CCAGCATCTGTTCCACCAGTTGCAGGCGGGTGATGTCGGCCATGTTTCCGGCGTAGACCGTTCGCCCATCGCGCATCACGGTAATCCGGTCACACACGGCGTACAGCTCGTCCAGGCGGTGCGAGACGAAAATCACCGACACGCCCCGGTCCTTGAGGCCCCGGATCACGCCGAACAGCGTGTCCACCTCGCGCTCGTTGAGGCTGCTGGTGGGTTCGTCCATGATCACCAGTCGGGCGTTGATGGACACCGCGCGGGCCAGCGCCACCATCTGCTGAATCGCCGTGCTGAAGGTGCCCAGCGGCTGCGTCACGTCCAGCCCGATGCCCAGTTCTTTCAACAGGCGGGTGGCCTCGGCGTTCATCACCGGCCACTGGATCAGGCCCCATTTCCTGGGTTCACGGCCCAGAAAGATGTTCTCGGCCACCGAGCGCAGGGCGATCAGATTGACTTCCTGGTAGATGGTGGCAATCCCGCCCAGTTGTGCGGCCAGCGGCGAGCTGAAGGCCGCCGGGCCGCCCGCGAAGGTAATGCTGCCGCCGTCACGCTGGTACGCGCCGGTGAGCACCTTGATCATGGTGCTTTTGCCTGCGCCATTCTGGCCGATCAGGGCGTGGACCTCGCCCGCCCCGACGGTCAGCGAGGCCTGAGCAAGTGCCGCGACGCCCGCGAAGCTTTTCTGAATGCCCTGCATGTCCAGCAGGGGCGAACCGCCGGAGGAGGTCGGGGCAGGCGGACTGGCACTGGAAGAAGGAAGAGTGGTCAACAGGGTGGCTCCTTGACGAGGGATTCAAAGGGGGTAAGCGGTATTGTGCGCCGCCCGGACATCAAAACCGCGCCACGCTTTAGGGGCGTGACGCGGCTGCGAAAACGAGCGGGTCAAACGGCGTTTCTACAAGCTCAGTACGCGCCTGCCAATCCGGTCTTGGCACTCTCGGGGGTGTAGTCGCGGTCGGCGTTGATGATCTTGGCGGGCAGCTTCTTGCCTGCTGCGTAGTCCTTGAGGGTGGCGAACGCCTGGGGGCCGAAGCGCGGGTTGCACTCCACGACGTAGTTGATCGTTCCGTCCACCACCATCTGCACGGCTTCCTTGCCGCCGTCGATGGACAGCACCAGGATGTCCTTGCCGGGAACCTTGCCCGCCGCCTTGATGGCCGAGACCGCGCCAATCGCCATCTCGTCGTTGTGAGCGTAGATCACGTTGGCTTCGGGGTGGGCCTGGAGCAGCGTTTCGGCCACCTGACGGCCCTTATCGCGGGCAAAGTCCCCGGTCTGGGACGCGACGATCTTGAACTTGGGGTTCTTGGCGATCACGTCGTCAAAGCCCTTCTTGCGGTCGTTGGCAGGGCTGGCACCGGTGGTGCCCTCCAGCTCGATGATGTTCATCTTGCCGCCCGCGTTCTTGACCAACCAGTCGCCCACGCGCTGCCCTTCTTTAATAAAGTCAGAGCCGATAAAGGTCACGTAGTCGGTCCCGGCCTTGGACAGCTTGGGATCGATGTTGCGGTCTAGCAGGATCACGGGAATTCCGGCCTTGCGGGCCTCGGCCACCACAGGAGCCAGCGGCTTGTCTTCACGCGGCGACAGGAAGATGGCGTCCACCTTCTGGGCGATCATGCTGCGCACGTCGGCCACCTGCTTGGCGGTGGAACCGGCAGCGTCGGTGTAGACGAGCTGATAGCCCAGCTTCTTGGCCTCATCCTGCATGCTCTTGGTCTGGGCCAGACGCCACGGGTTGTTGCTCTCCGTCTGGGCAAAGCCCACGCGGTAGGTGGCCTTGACGGGCAGCTTGGGCAGCATGGTCTGGGCCAGTACGCTGCCGGTGACCAGCGCAATCGCCAGCATTCCAAAAGTTACGGTTTTCTTCATGTCTGTTCCTCCAGGGGAGTGGATCTCGAAATCGGGCACCGTCATGTCGATGAAGATATGTTCGGCCCCCTGATGAGGGAAAGGTGCATCGCGGTCTGCCCCGCCGGTGCGGGGGCTGCTGTGCAGGAACTGTGCTGTATTCGAGGGGAGTGTGCCAGACAAAACTACCAATACGGACTCATGATGTCAACTTTTTTTGACCTAAAGCGAATCTCGCCCGTCTGGAGAGGGGATGATTTCCAGCGTTTCAACCCATTTGAGATTGAATATTTATCGTCTGACAAGTCGCTTACCTTGAAGAACAGCCTGCCCACCAGTGTCATTCAGACCCTGGCTTGCAATCCCACCATTAAACTTGTAGTTTTGGTGGGTATCGCCTCAAATCAACGGGAATCATTTGGAGAGACAAAAGGAGCAAGATGCCCATTGCCGGAAACCGGACCCTGATCGCCGAAGGAGAGCGGGCGCTACTGGTGGTCCACGCCGTCAACAGCGAGACACGCCTGTCGATGCTCAGCCTGCTGTCGCACAGCCCCATGAACGTCAGCGAACTGACCGCCGCGATGGGACTGCCGCACTCAACGGTCAATTTCAACCTCAAGCTGCTGGAGCAGGCCGGGCTGCTGGAAGTGCAGTACATGCCCGGCACACGCGGGCGGCAGAAGCTGATCAGCAAACGCTACGAGGAAATCCTGATCAAGCTGCCCGGTGCGGCGGTCAGTGCCCAGTCCAACGTGGTGGAAATCTCCATGCCCATCGGCAATTACCGCCGTTCGGATGTGACTTCGACCTGTGGTCTGGCCACCGAATCCAAACTGATTGGGATGGTGGACGACCCCCGCTCATTCTTCGAGCCGGAGCATGTGTTCGCCCAGATCATCTGGTTCCGGCACGGCACGCTGGGCTACGACTTTCCCAACAACCTGCCGCACGGCGCGGAGGCCAGTGAGCTGGAACTGTCGGTGGAACTGTGTTCCGAGGCCCCCGAACACGATCTCGACTGGCCCTCGGACATCACGGTCTGGGTCAACGACACTGAGATCGGCACCTGGACCAGCCCGGCGGATTTCGGCGGCGTGCGAGGCCGCCATACCCCCCTGTGGTGGCCGATCAACCACACCCAGCACGGCCTCCTGAAGCGTTTCAAGATCAACCATGAGGGCACCTTCATCGACGGCAAGCAGGTGGGCGACACGTCCATCAAGCAGCTCAAACTGGGCGACCAGCCCCAGATTCAGGTACGGGTGGGCGTCAAGGACGACGCGCGCTACAAGGGCGGCGTCAACCTGTTCGGCCACAAATTCGGCAACAACGAGCAGGACCTGCTGATGCGCCTGTGGTACGAATTCCGCGAGGGTGAGCGCCCCTACGTGATCAAGTAGCAAATCCCCTGTACGTTGCTTCTACGTTGGAGCTATGCCATTCCCAGCCCTGCGTGGTGCGGGTTGTAGGGAGCTGTAAACGCCACACTTTGCAATTCCATAGACGCCAACGAGGAGGCAACTAAAGGCCGTCGGGCGCGATGCGGACGGGCCGCACGCAGCCAAGCGCCCGAGCAGGAACGCTGCCGACAACTCCCCCCATAACGCCCGTAAACTCGTGCCCAGTGCAACGTTAGTTCCCCCAGCCCCCTGGGGTAGGGGGCTGGGGGGTGGGGCTGCCTGAATGACACCTCAACCTGAAACCCCCGCAGCCTTCCCGCCCTAAAACCCCGGATTCACCGACGCGCCGCCTAAACGGTACTGAAACGCCATGCGCTGCGGGCCGATAATCTGCGAGCCACCCACCGTGCCCAGCGGCGTGCCGAGAGAGACGCGGCTCCCCACGCTGACCAGCGGCTCAGACAGGCCAAAATAAGCGCTGATGGCACTGGAATGGTCCACCAGCACCACCCAGCCCAGCGAGGCGTAATACGTCACCGCCAGCACGTTGCCCTCCCGCGCGGCCACCGCTTGCGAACCATCTGATGCGGCAAGGACCACCCAGGGAGAGCCACCTGTTCCGTAGGGAGCGCTGACCCGCCCGCCCGGCAGCGGAAAGCCCAGCGGGCCACTGACGGCGGGCAGCGGCGAGAGTTCCTGCGCCACGCGGTCCTGGGCGGCCTGGACCTGCTGACTGCGCTGCTGCAAAGCGTCCCGCTCACGCTGAAGCTGTTGCTCGCGGGCGCGCTGCTGCTGCTCACGCACGGCCTGCTGCTGGGCTTCGCGGGCGGCCTGCGCGCGGGCCTGGGCCTCGGCCTGCTGCTGAGCCACCTGACGGGCACGTTCGGCGGCCTCGCGGGCGCGCTGGGCCGCCTGCTCCCTGGCAATGCGCTCCTGCTCGGCGCGGATCGCCGCCAGCCGGATGGCCTCCTGGCGGGCGCGCTCCTGGGCCACGCGAATCCGCAGGGCCTCGGCCTCGCGGCGTTTGCGTTCCTCCTCCAAGCGGCGCTGGCGCTCGGCCTCGATCCGCACTTTCTCTGCCGTGACCTGGGTGATCAGCCCGTCGATGGTGCGGGCGGTCAGGGCACGCTCGGCCTGCCGCTGGGTGGCCAGGGCACGCTGGCCCTGCTCGCTGTCGCGCAGCCCCGCCAGCAGGGTGTTCTGCTCGCCTCTGCGCACCTTCAGGCGGCCCAGGGCGGCATTGCGCTGCGCCCCGATGTCCTTGAGGGTCTGGGTCTGCTGGGCCTGCTGCGCCCGCTGCTCGTCCAGGGTCGCCACCTCACCCTTGAGGTTCTGGATGATGCGGTTGTTGTACTGCCCGGCCATATTGGCGTAGCGCAGGCGGATCAGCAGGTCCGAGAGGCTGCGCGACTGGGACAGCAGCCCCAGGTAATCGTTGCTGCGGCTGCGGTACTGGAGACTCAGGATCTCGCGCACGTCCCCCTTCAGGCGCTCGACGCGGGCGGTGGTCACGCCCAGTTGGGAGGTCGTGTCGGCCAGTTGCCCCTCGGCCAGTGCGGTGCGGGTGTTCAGGACCGCGAGCTGGTTTTCCAGGTCCGAAACCTGGGCTGCCAGCGCGTCCAGCCGGTCCAGCGCCTCCTTCTGCTGCGCACTGAGGTTCTGGATGCTCTTGCGGATACGGTTCAGCTCGCCCGCCTGCGCCGTGCTGAGCTGCTTTTGCTGCTGCAACTCCTGCTGAAGCTGCTGCAACTTCTGGGAGGTGGTCTGCGCCCCCACACCCTGTCCCAGCAGGGCAACGCTCAGAACGGCGAGCAGACCCGCGCGCCGCAGACCTCCAGTGACCGGTCCTCCGGCCACTACTCCAGCTCCTGCAAGTAGCGGCGGCTGGCGAAGATGCTGCCCAGCAGGCCAATCAGGATGCCCAGCGCCGCCACGCCGCCCAGCACCGGCAGCAGGGTGTTCCAGTCGGTGACCACCGGAAACACCGGGGCCAGCTCACGCACGCGCCCGGCCAGCCCCAGGTAGGCGGGGGTCAGCAGGGCCAACGCCAGCGCGGCGGCCAGCACGCCCACGATCAGACCCTCGATGACGTGCGGCATGCGGATAAAGGCGCGGGTGGCCCCCAGCAGCCGCATCACGCTGATCTCGTCGCGGCGGGCGTACATCGCCACCCGCACGGCGTTCAGGATGTTAAAGAGCGTGCCCAGCAGCAGCAGCCCCACCAGCACGTAGCCTGCACCACGCACGGCGGTCAGGGTCTTGACGGTGGGGTCCACGTAGCCCGCCCCGTACTCCACGCCGTCCACGCCGCTCAGGGTAGAAACGGTATTCGCCAGCGTGCGCGAGTCCTCTACCCGGCTGACCTTCATCCGCAGGGTGTCGGGAAAGGGGTTGCCCACCAGCCCCGCCGCGTCGCGGGTGGACGGCGAAATCTGGCTCATTTCCTCCAGCACCTGCGTGCTGGTGACCAGCCGGGCCTCGCGCACCTGCGGCAGCGCCCTGACCTGTGAGAGCAGCGCGGCGTCGTCCGCGTCCGGGGTCAGGAAGGCGGCCACCTCCACCTGCGATTCCAGTTGCTCCAGCGTGCGGTCCACGTTCAGGGTCAGCAGCAGCACGAAGCCCAGCATCAGCAGGGTCAGGGTCATGGTCACCAGCGTCGCCAGCGTGGCCGTGAAATTGCCGCGCATGGCCAGCAGCGCCTGACGCAAGTGATAGGTCATGGCCGTCCGCTCACAGCGCGTACCCGCCGTACGGATCGTCCCGTACCAGCTTGCCCTTCCGTAGCGTCAGGGTGCGGTGGCGGTAGCTTTCCACCAGATCGCGGGCGTGGGTGGCCACGATGACGGTGGTGCCGCGCAGGTTGACGTTTTGCAGCACCTTCAGCACTTCACGGCTGTTCTCGGGGTCCAGATTTCCGGTGGGTTCATCGGCCAGCAGTAGTGGCGGATCGCTCACGATGGCACGCGCAATCGCCACCCGCTGCTGCTCGCCCTGCGAGAGTTGCACCGGCAGCGCGTATTTCTTGTGTTCCAGGCCCACCGTCCGCAGCGCCGCCGTGACCCGACTGGGCCATTCGCGCTGATGCACGCCGGTGACGCGCAGGGCGAAGGCCACATTGTCGTAGGCATTCAGGTGAGAGAGCAGCAGGTTGTCCTGAAACACCGTGCCCATGCGGCGGCGCAGCAGGGCGGTGCGGCGTCCCCGGTAATGCTTGAGCGACATGCCCGCCACCATGACCTCGCCGCGTGTGGGCAGCGCCCGCTTGAGGACCAGATTCATGAAACTGCTCTTGCCCGCCCCCGAATGTCCCACCAGATACGCGAATTCCCCCTTGCCGATCTGGAGGCTCACATCGTCCAGTGCCAGGGTGCCGGTGATGGGATAGGACAGGGTGACGCTGTGAAACTGGATCACGCCGCCGCTCTGATGTGGTCACCTATAGGGTCAAGAGGGGAAGGAAAGTGGCTGCTCATCGTCACTGCCCAGCATAGCCCAGACCATGAAGATCGGCTCAGGGCGGCTCTCAGAATCGTGGGGAGATAGCCCGATCAACCCCCAGTCCACCCCATCCCCTGAGTTTTTTCTAAGTTGCGCCTGTCACCTGCATTTCAATAAGCCGTCATGTGGGCGCACTATTCTGATCCGGTGAATGTCAAACGCCTGACCATCGTCGGGGCGGCCCTCGCGGCCACCGCCGCCGTCGCCTACGCCCAGCTCGGCGGGTACTCGCAGGCCAATCTGACCAGCACTTTAGAGGGCAAGACGCTGCTGAACGTCATCGGGAATCTCAAGCAGTACTACCTGTACCCCATCGACGACGACAAGTTGCTGCGCGGCGCGATCAACGGCGCGGTCGGCAGCCTCAACGATGAATTTACCTACTACAGCCAGCCCGAGGACAACGCCATCGATCAGGAAAATCTGGCGGGCAATTTTTACGGCATCGGCGTGCAACTGATCGCTGCCAACGCGGACGGCACCGGCGGCAAGATCGACAACGTGTTCAAGACCGGGGCGGCGATCGGCGCGGGCGTGCAGATCGGCGACGTGTTCGTCAAGGTGGACGATACCGAGGTGATCACCAGCAAACTGAACGACCTCGTGCGGCTGGTGCGCGGCAAGCAGGGCACCACCGTCACCATCACCTTCGCCCGCAACGGCAAACCCTACACCGTCAAGATGGAACGCCAGCCCGTCACCATCGTGGACGTGGAAGAAACCATCCTGCCCGGCAACATCGGCTATATCGCCCTGAATACCTTCTACAACGAGAAGGTCAGCCAGCAGTTCCGCGCCGCCGTGGCCGACATGAAAAAGAAGAACGTGACCAAGCTGATTCTGGACCTGCGTGACAACGGGGGCGGGTTGCTGAACGCCGGGGTGGACGTGGCCGATCAGTTCCTCCAGAGCGGGCCGATTGTCAGCCTGCGGGACCGCAATAAGAAGACCGAGGTGTTCGGCAAGGCCAGCAACCAGAAGACCGATTACACCGGCAAACTGGTGGTGCTGGTCAACAAGAACAGCGCCTCGGCCAGCGAAGTCGTCTCCGGCGCGCTCCAGGACGAGAACCGCGCCCAGATCATCGGCGAGCAGACCTTCGGCAAGGGCGTGGCGCAGATTCCGGTCAGCCTGCCCGACGGCGGCAAGATCGCCATCGTCGCCAACGAGTGGCTAACCCCCAAGGGCCGCCAGATCCACAAGAAGGGCATCACCCCCGACATCGTGGTCAAGGACACCCGCTACACCGCCCCGCTGAACTTCTCGGGCAGCGGCATCAAGGCCGGAGACAAGATCACGCTGACCGTGGCAGGCAAGCCCGTGACCGTGACCGCCGACAAGGACGGCAAATTCACCTATACCGGCGAGGCCAAGCGCCCCAGCAAGAGCGCCACCCAGGGCGAGGCCGTGGTGGACGTGCAGAACGACGCCATCCTGAGAAAGGCGCTGGAAGTTCTGAAGTAAAGTTAGGCAAGCGGAGCCTCTCCCCCGGCTGGGTGGAGGGGCTTTTTTTGGGGTTGGAGAAAGGGAAAACCCTCTCCTGCGGAGCTGTACCAACCAGCCTACTTTGCAGCCAGCTCCCCTCGAAAGGGAGCCAGAGGGACGCTGTTGGACGAGCAATTCCACACCTCTTGCTTTCCTTCTAAGGGGAGATCCCCCGAAGGGAGGAAGGGGTTAAACTGTGGAAACCACCCCAGAGCTACAAAGAGATTTTTTTTCCATCCCTCTAGCACTCCCCACCCCGCTCTGATAATGTGGTGAGTTGCGCTGTGCGGCGAGGCCAGACCTTGCCCGGATTCGGCGTGAAGAGAGGTGAATTATGAACCAGTACGACCTGAACCTGATCCTGAACCCCAACCTCAGCGCCGAGCAGGTGCAAATCGAGAAGGAGTACATCGAAACCACGTTGAAGAACAGCGGGGCCGAGATGAGCAACCTTGACGACGTGGGCAACCGCCGCCTGGCTTATGCCATCGAGAAGGACCGCGAGGGCTATTACCTGATGTACACCATCAAGGCCGGTGGCAACCCCGAGAAGGACATCGCCAGCACCCTGCGTCTGCGCGACCACGTGCGCCGCGTCCTGGTGGTCAAAGACCGCCCGGAATGGAAGACCAAGAAGGCTTAAGCTACCCTTTGACCGCGCCAATGTAAATATGCTATTGACGTAATCATAGAGTTCAGTTATTCTTGAGTTGACCCGCACAGGGCCACACCCGCCAGCAACGTTAAAGCCCCCAGTACGGACGCCACTGCGCGCCCAGCCAGCCACCAAGGAGAACACTGTTATGGCCCGAGGCATGAACCATGTGTATTTAGTGGGCGCACTCGCCCGCGACCCCGAACTGCGTTACACCCCCAACGGAACTGCCGTTTTCGAGGCCACTGTGGCCGGAGAAGACCGGATCGTCGGTACCGACGGACGTGAGCGGAACCTGCCGTGGTACCACCGCGTTTCTATTCTGGGCAAGCCCGCCGAATGGCAGGCCGAGCGCAACCTGAAGGGCGGCGACGCCGTGATGGTTGAGGGAACCCTGGATTACAGCTCCTGGGACGCCCCGGAAGGCGGCAAACGCAGCGCAGTGAAAGTCAAGGCCCTCCGCATGGAAGGTCTGGACGCCCAGCCCGAACTGATCCAGGACGCCGGAGGCGGCGTTCGCATGGGCAACGGGATGAACGAAGTGGCACTGATCGGTAATGTCGTCCGCGACCCCGAACTGCGCTACACCCCCGCCGGAGACGCTGTGCTTGGGATCGGCCTGGCCGTGAACGAGACGTGGAATGACCGTCAGGGGAACAAGCAGGAAAAGACCCACTGGATCGACGTAACCTTGTGGCGCGAAATGGCCGAGGCCATGAAAGAGCTGCGGAAGGGTGACCCCGTGATGGTCAAGGGCCGTCTGGTCAACGAAAGTTGGACCGACAAGGACGGCAACAAACGCAACTCCACCAAAGTAGAGGCGACGCGAGTCGAAGCTCTGTCCCGAGGCGCAGGAGCCGGTGCTTCTGCTGCCACCCCCGCCGGACCTCGCACGCAGACCGCGAGCAGTGCGGCGCGCCCCCAGGGCAACGGTTACGGCCAGAGCCAGAATCAGGCGGCGAACACGGGGAACCGTTCGGGCGGCTTAGATATAGACCAAGGTCTCGACGATTTCCCACCGGAAGAAGAAGACCTGCCGTTCTGAACTATTTGTAGGAACCGTGCAGGCACAAGGAACCCATGACGCAATCCAGCGACCGCAAACCACGTGGCAAGGGGCCGAAACGTCCCCGCAAGCCCAAGGTTGACCCCTTCTCCATCGGGGAACTTGAAATTACCGATTACAAAGACGTGAAGATGCTGCGCCGTTTTGTCTCTGACACCGGCAAGATCTTGCCCCGCCGCCGCACCGGCCTCTCGGCCAAGCACCAGCGCCGCATTTCGCAGACCATCAAGGTCGCGCGTCAGCTCGCACTGCTGCCCTACACCGAGAAATTGGTTCGGAAGTAAGGAGGGCTGCCAATATGCAAGTCATTCTGATGGAACCCGGCAAGCTGGGCAAAACCGGCGACATTGTGGAAGTCAAGAACGGGTACGCCCGCAACTGGCTGATTCCGCAGGGCATCGCCACCAGCGCCACCGCCGCCAACATGAAGAGTCTGGAAGCCCGCATCCGCGCGCGCCAGAAGATTCAGGCCCAGGAAAAAGCCACCGCCGAGGACCTCGCCAGCCGCCTGAACGGAGTCGCCATCGAAATGAGCGTCCGTGCGGGTGAAGGCAAGATCTACGGCGCCGTGACCCACGCCGATGTGGCGGGCGCGCTGGACCAGCTCGGCTTCGACATCGACAAGCGCAAGCTGGAGATGCCCAAGACCGTCAAGGAAATTGGCGAGTACGACATCGCTTACCGCGCCCATCCCGAAGTGACGATCCCCATGAAACTGGTGGTCCACGCGCAGAAGGAAAGCTGAGTTCAAGTCCCGATCTGAACTGAGTTTAGAAAGGCCCCCGCCCGCTGTGGTGGGGGTTTTTTCGTTTCATAACACAAAAGGATTGCTCTACATTGGCGTCATGCGAAAACTGCCGACTCTGGCTCTGGTGACGCTGACCCTTGCAGCTTGCGGCGAAAGCCCCGGCCCTCAGCCTGTCAGCGAACCCGTGCTGAATGTTTCGGTCAATCCAGCCACACCCCAGGCAGGGCAGGACATCACCTTCACGGTCAGCTTGATGGGCGGCTCAGGAACGTGGAATGTGGCGCTGTTCAACCAGAACCCGGATGGCAGCGTCAATCAGGTTTACCCCAATCGGCTGCCAGAGGGTCAGCCCACGCTGACGCCCGGCGCAACGCTGAACTTTCCACCGCCCGACGCCAAGTATATTTTTGTCGCTGCTGGACCAATGGGAACCAACACGCTCCTGGCTTATGCCACACAGAAACCTCTGGATCTGGAAGGCGAAGGTCTCAGTCGATACGACAATTCACAGGCCCAATTTGCCAACGTAGTGGGCCAGGGGTTTGACACACTCAGCTCACTGCGGGCAAAACTGAAACTGGTTTTCTCAGGGATCTCAAAGGTCATCCAGTACGAGGTCACCAGCCCAGCGTCCACTCCCTGAAGATTCCTTCGTCTGACAGTCCTCCCCACCCCACACTCTCCACTGTCCCGTTAAAGTGGACATTGGAGGATTCACCCATATTGACTAAAGTGCTGACCCTTTCGGCTCTTGCCCTTTCCTCTCTCACGCTAGGACAGGCAGTGAAAGGCGCTGATCTGGAAGTGACCAGCGACGGCAAGGCGTACAAGAGCTATCTGGCTGCCCCCGCCAGCGCTGCGCACAAGGCCGCCGTGATCCTGCTGCACTCCTTCAACGGGCTGGAACAGGGCTATAAGGATCTAGTGGACGAGATGGCCGGGGCAGGGTACGTGACGCTGGCACTGGGCTGGCAGACCTTCGACAAGCAGCCCAGTGATGATGTGGTGAGGGCACTGGTGGAAGACGGCCTGAAGACGCTGGCGGCCCGCAAGGACGTCAACATGAATGCCGTGGGCCTGACGGGCTTCTGTGCGGGCGGGCGCTACACCATGCTGCTGCTGCCGCAGATGAAACAGTTTAAGTCGGGCGTGGCGTGGTGCGGCTTCCCCGATTCGGGTGGCACGGCCACGCAGCCCAAACCTCCAGCCGACTTTATTGGGGACCTGACCGCCCCCATGCTGATCCTGCACGGGACCAAAGATGTCGCCAGCTCGATTTCCAGCATTTACAGCTACGCGCAGAAACTGGACGCGGCGGGCAAGAACTTCAAGCTGACGGTCTATCAGGGTGCGCCGCACGGCTTCCTGCTTGCAGACAGCAAGATCACTGACACCTATGCCAGCCGCGACGGCAGGCGAGAAATGCTGAACTACTTTGGCAACACCCTGAAATAAGCCCCCACAGTAACCCCGCACCTCATCCCGTAGCGCCCTCCTGACACGCACCCACAACCCAGAGCATTTCCAGGTGAATCGTCCCTCTGGAAACGGCAGCGCTTTCAAACTTCATGTTTGGGGCTAGACTGCGAGGCGAACGTCCGAATCAAGAGCGGCGTTCGTCTTTTCTCACTTTTTTGCGGGGCAGGACGGACCGTGTGAACGGTCAAGAGTGCCTTGAAACAGAACCACAAGGAGCGATATGCCAACGATTGTCTGGTTGATCGTGGCGCTCCTGATCGGATTGGTCGGAGGGTTTCTCGGGGGGCAGTCGCGGGGCTTGCGGGAGCGGGCCGCAGTCGATGACCGCCTGCAACGGGAGGCCCGCGCAGAGGCAGAGCGCATTCGCGCGGCGGCGGAAGCCGAGGCACGCTTAACGCGGGAGCAGGCCGACCAGGCCAGACAGGACGCCACAAGAAGGATTCAGGAAGCTGGGGAGCGCGAAGCCCAGGTCACGGCGCTGGGCGCACAGTTCGGCGCAGAGCGCGAGGCCATCGCCAAGTTACGCACGCAGGCCGAGGCCGAACGCACGGCGGCCAAAGCGGACGTCACGCGTGACCGCGAGGCCCTGAGCGCAGACCGCAAGGAAACGCGGGCCGAGCGCGAGGAGCTGAAACGCGAGATTGAACGCCTCAACCGCCGGGCCGAGCAACTCGACGCGCGCGGCGACAAACTCGATTCGCTGGAAGAACGGGTGGAGGAACGCTCGCGCATCCTGGCCGAACACGAGGCCGATCTGAGCGAACGGGGTCGGGCGGTGGACCTCAAGCTGTATGAGGTCGCCAACCTCTCGCCACAGGCCGCGCGCGACGAGATCATGGGACGGCTGGACAACGAGCTGGAAGAAGAAAAGTCTATTCGCGTTAAAGCCATGCAGGAGCGCACAGTCGCGGAGGCCAAGCGGCACGCCCGCCATGTGATCGCCCAAGCCATCCAGCGCAGCGCATCGGAAACAAGCGCTGCGCTGAGCGTGTCGGTGGTTCCCATTCCCAACGACGCCATGAAGGGCCGCCTGATCGGGCGCGAAGGCCGCAACATCCGGGCCTTCGAGGCGCTGACGGGCGTGGACCTGATCATCGACGACACCCCGGAAGCGGTGATTCTCTCCAGCTTCAACCCGGTGCGGCGCGAGGTGGCCAAGCATGTGCTGGACGCTCTGGTGGCCGACGGGCGCATTCACCCCACCCGCATCGAGGAAATGGTGCATAAGGCGCAGGATGAGATGAAGACCTTTATCCACGCGCAGGGTGAGGAGGCGGCCATCGAGGCGGGCGTGATGGGCATCAAGCCGGGGCTGACGCAACTGCTGGGGCGCATGTACTTCCGCACCAGCTACGGCCAGAACGTCCTGAAACACAGCATTCAGGTGGCGCACCTGACCGGCATCATGGCCGACGAACTGGGGCTGGACGCGGGGCTGGCCCGCCGCGCTGGCCTGATGCACGACGTGGGCAAGAGCATTGACCGCGAGATCGACGGCACACACGTCGAGATCGGGATCAATCTTGCCAAGCGCTTTGGCGAGGCGCACGAGGTCATCGACGCGATTGCCCACCACCATGACCCGGAAAACGGCGAGACGCTGTACAGCGTGCTCGTGGCCGCCGCCGACGCCATCAGTGCGGCCCGGCCCGGTGCGCGGCGCGAGGAGCTGGAATCCTACGTGCGCCGTCTGGAGCAACTGGAGCAGATCGCGGTGTCGTTCCCTGGCGTGCAGCAGGCCTACGCCATCCAGGCCGGGCGCGAGGTCCGCGTGATCGTGCAACCCGAGAAGGTCACGGACGCGCAGGCCATCCTGCTGGCCCGCGAGATCGCCGGGCGCGTGGAGCAGGACATGGAATATCCGGGGCAGGTGCAAGTCACGGTGGTCCGCGAAAGCCGCGCGGTGGAAGTGGCGCACTAACGTAGCGTGGGAAAGAATGGGGGCGGTCAGGCGAAAGCGGGCCGCCCTCGCTTTATGCAATTTCGGGTTGGATACAAGGCGAAAAAGCACGCTCTGGCACAGGAATTCCAGACCCGGCGCATAAAGTTGACAGTGCCCGCATTTCGCGCTATATTTTTCTTATCACCGTCCGAGAGGGCGGGCTTTTTGTTTTGGGGTAGCGGGGTGGAGGCGGATTCGCTGCTGAACTGCCCCCTCACCCCCCGCCGCTGCGCGGCTCCACCCTCTGCTTCGCAGCTCTACGAGTCACCCACAGGTGGAGAGGGGAAGGGAAGGGCAACCGACTTCGGCTCAGGGTATGCAAGAGCAGCCAGCCAACGGTGAGCATTACGCCCTCCCAGCGCAGAAATTCCAGGCCCAGTGCATAAGTTTGACAATCCGCGCATTCCGCGCTATATTTGTCTTATCACCGTCCAAGAGGGCGGATTTTTCATTTCTACCCGTTGAGTGGCTGGATTCGTCAATGATTGCTCTTCCCTGCCCCACGGGAGAAAAAAGCGGGCAGGATAATTTGCTGGGCTTTAGCCTATGCAGCTCCGGCAAAAGAGCATTCCGATTTAGGCTGTCCCAGTGCGGCAATTCCAGATCCAGTGCATAGATTTGACATCCGCCGCATTCCACGCTATATTTCTCTTATCACCGTCCGCGAAGGGCGGCTTTTTTATTATCTGCCCATTTGGACCGTCAGCATCAGAAGTTTTAGCGTTTCGGCCCCTGCTTTTCGCCTTTCGCGTTCTGCATGGCCTTCCAGTCCTCGTAGGCCAAGGCGGGGAGCAGGGAGAAGCTGCCCACCGCCAGCGAGGCCACTGCCGCCGGGATACGCACCCGCGATTTGCCGTTCAGGGCCAGATACAGTGCCCCCAGCGTGCTGAGTGCGCCGATATCCATAAACATGATCCGCGCAAACGAGCTGCGTTTCAGGGTTTCCACCGTGCCCAGATCGCCTTCGCGCTTTTTCCCGACGATGGCGGTCAGCACCAGCATCAGCAGCAGCGAGAAGTACAGGCGCAGGCGGGTGGGCGTGGGACGGCGGTAGTCGTCGAGGTTCATGGCTCAGGGTAGCCGATTGCGGCAGAATTAAAAATGCAACTGGGAAGAAAGAAGAACCAGGGTGCCTCCATCCCGACGCCCCTCCCAGCCTCAAGACAACCGCAGGCCAGCCTAGAGTCAGGACTGGGGACAGTCAGGCTGTTGTGTCGCCCATCTCATCTGCGGTGCTTATGGTGGGGCATGACTCAATTCACCACTGTTTTCCGCGTTCTGCTGCTGGCCCCGCTGTGTGCCGGAGTCGCGTCCGCGCAGGTGGAGACACCCGCCAGCCCCAGCGCGTGCGGGAAACCGTCCTACGTGTTGCAGGTGGGGTCAGGCCGGGACCGGACCCCCCTGACCGTCAAGCTGAACAGCAAGGCTATCGATCTGGGCAAGCCGTATCAGGCTGCGAGCAAGAACGTGAGCGCCAGTGTCACGGACCAGAACCGGATTCAAGTGGACTGGACGCCCAAGCAACTCTCGGATGCGGGCCGCATGTACGGCGTTCCGGTGACCCTGAAGATGCTGTACGGCAGCCGGGCCACCACCCTGTTTCAGTTTGACCCGAAGAACTATCCCAACCAGCGGCAGGTGGCGGTCAAGTTCGCGGCCCCACCCCCGAACAATCTGGCCTGCGACAAGAACCTGTACACGGTGAAACTCGGTTACAGTAACGCTTTTGGCCCCTTCGAGTGGACGATTGCCGTGGACGGGAAATACTACGCCTACATCCTGGGCGACGGCGATGTGAACCTGCGCCCGTTCCTGAAGAAAGGTGCCAACAAGGTCACGCTGGGCTGGCGGGTGATCGGGGGCAGCGGCACGAACAACCTGGGCAAGAACAAAGTCGCCCAGGTCATTTCCACGGTGGACGGCAAGACCAGCAACCTGCTGACCTTCGGGTTCAAGAACACCGTGGGCAGCAGCGGAAGCAAAAGCGTGACGATCACCGTGCCATGATGCGGGGAAGAGAATGCGCCTGCTTTTGACAGGCTGAGGCGTGGGAACTGGCGGCAGTTGGCATCCATAAAATCGCCCCCGCCCGCCCAGTTTCAAGAACACCGTGGGCAGGGGCGGAAGCTGGAGCCTAAAAAAGATGTTCAATACTTCAGGGTAAAACAAGAAGAAAATAACTAATTCAGCGCAGTAGATTAACCATCACTAAAGGCGTCTCGCTATTTAAATACTCGAAATAAGGTTAGAGAGCTAATGTATCTGCTGAACCAGCCTAGTAATCTCTCCCTTATCATCCTCTGGCAAGATATAAATAGCTCTACCGGCCATATCTTCTCCTGAGTGCTTAAGATGACGTTGAAGATACTCTTGAATATTTTGTACTATAATCATATTCCTTTTCATAGCAGGATCAAGAAGTTCGCTGTTGGTCAAATAATCTTTTGCATCCTCTATAGACTTTAAAACCTCATCGGTAAAATACAGACTCTCATTCAAAATCTGCGTTATTTCGAACTTTACTAACCCTACAGATGTTGGTATTTTTGCATCTACCTTCTTTAAATAATTATTTATAATTGCTTGTATTAAATCTTTTCTAAAGTAAAAAACAATAAATATGAATACCGTTAAAACAATCGAATAAGTTTGAAGGAAGGCCAAATTGTGAAATATTTTAACAATATAATCATTCCACAAGTTAAATAGTGGCTCCTTAATTAAGTCAAGGAATATATCCATCAGGGAGCTACGCCCTGGGTATATGCAATCATTTGAATATATGCACGCATAAGCGGGTCAGTAAACTTGTATCGTTTTTTCCGACTATTACCATAGCAGATTAGAACGTTACCGCGTTCAGGAGAAGACAGCTTAGTTAAATGGCGTGCAAATTGCTGGACTTTCGCTTGTCTGCCTAAAATTCTGGAGAGTATACGTTCTAAGTCACTCGCCTGAAAATATCCATGTTCATCAGTGTTACAAATAGCACAAGCGTACAACACCTCTTTGAAGAAATTCTTCTGGTTCGCCATCGTCGCACCCTGAAAAGTGTGCCGAATAGTTTCCTTGCTGTCTTGAATAGTTTGCCCAATTGAATATTTTATAGCGGCATCGTCTAAAAAGATTTTGTCGCTTCCAATCGCCATATAACAAGCATGGTAGCAAATTTGATGAGTATAATAAGGATATCCAGCAGATAATTCCACTATTGTAGACAAGTTTTCGTCAGATATTCTTAAATCTAGCAAGCTTAAGCCTTTAAGCACAATCTCCCTCAACTCAGCGGGTGGCATCAGAGGCATATTTACTTCTTTTAGATTTCTTCTGATAGATTCATGCTGTCCTACTAAACTATTCACGTCGTCACTTACTCCAACGATTATTATTTTGATATTTTGGTGAGCGTCCGAGACGTTTTTAATAACATCAGCAAAAAGCTTTTTATCGAACCGAGAATCCAGTCTATCAAACTCATCAAGTATGATTACTACTTTATCAACTCTAATGTTTGAAAGAGTCCGAACTATCTCTCTCGACGTATATGTATAATCATCTTTAATGATGGAAGAAAGTCGTGTATATCCATCTAGTCTCGCAGCCGGTCTCTGACTCCTATCCTCGCCCACCATAAATCGATTGGGAATTTTTATCTCTTGGAAAATCTTTTTCCACACTTCTTCAAAGTCGTCTTGCGAATAACAGCTATGCTTAGCTACAATCAAATCCTTCGCCGTCTGTGATGCCTCAAGTATTATTTTTAAAATATTGATTAGAGATGTTTTTCCGACGCCCCTTTCTCCATACAAGATTCCGTGCATGCCCCTTAAATCTAAAACTTGCCATAAAGAAGCCAGTTGCTCCAATCGTCCAGCAAATAGACTTCTATCTTCTACAGGTGATGCGGGCGTGAAAACTTTTGCCAACTTTTGATATTTTTCACTATGTGTCATATATATTTTTACCAATAGAAATATAAATATTCATCTACTTTACCCGCACTTGCTATAGCCGCACGCCTGGCACTTCAAACAACCCTCTTCACGAATCACGGCCCGCTCCTCGCAGACGGGGCAGCGTTCGCGGGTTGCGCCGTCCATCCCCTCAACGCTGACGCCGCTGCCTCCGGCCAGGGGCGGCAGGCCCGCCGCTTCCTGCACGGCAATCTGCCCGGCGGCCATGTCCTTCTGGAAGGTTTCCAGCGCCACGGCGATCAGGTCGGCCTTGCTGCCCACCAGTCGCCCGTTGTAGCTGCCGTACAGCCCGCCGTTGATGCCGCGCAGGGTCTTGATCAGCGCCTGGGCCGGAACGCCGTGCTGGAGGGCAATGGACACCACGCGCCCCAGCGCCTCGCTGTCTGCGTTGGCCTCGTCGCCCGCGCGCCCGCTGATGACCATGACCTCCACCGGCTTGCCGTTCAGGTGGTTGACCGTGACCAGGAACGAGCGCCGATGTCCGCTGGTGGGATCGGTCAGCTTGACCATGTCGGTGATGCCAGAGAGGCGGGCGGGACGGTCATATTGCGGCTTGGCGGGCGCGGAAGGCTGCGGCTTGCTGGCAACGGGGGCAGCGGGAGCGGCGACAGGCTGTGCAGGGGCATCCTGTTCAGACACCGTCTCGCCCATCACTTCAGCGGCGGCCTGCGCGGGGGCGTCCTCGGTCTTCTCTTCTTTGGTCTTGCTGGTACTCAGCACCTGAAACTGGCGCGAGCCGTCGCGGTAGACCGTGATGCCCTTGCAGCCGGTGCGGTACGCCTCGCTGTAGGCGTCCTGCACGTCCTGCACGGTGGCGTCGTTGGGCAGGTTGATGGTCTTGGACAGGCTGTTGCCCGCGAATCCATCGGCATCAAAGGCCCGCTGCACGGTGCCCTGCATCCGCACATGATCCTGCGGCGCGATGTCGTGGGCGCACACGAAGACCTGCTGGAGCGCGTCGGGGATAAAGGGCAGGCCCACTACGCTGCCGTGGTTCTCGCTGACGGCTTCCGTGACCTTGTCCCAGTCCCAGCCGCCGTCCTTCTGTACGCCGTCGGGGGCCGGGTAGGTTTCCAGCAGCTCCACGAAGAGGGGGGCCAGCAGCGCCCGGTACTCGCTGCCGATCTTGCGCCAGATAAAGGGCGAGAACACAGGTTCAATGCCGGAGCTAACGCCCATCAGCATGGAGGTGGTGCCGGTGGGGGCCACGGTCAGCACCGCCACGTTGCGCCGGGGCGGGTGCGGCATCTTGGCCTCGTTGCGGGTGTAGACCGGGTAGACGCCGCGCTCCTCGCCCAGGCGTTCGCTCTCGGCCACTGCTTCCTCGCGCAGCGCCGACATGATTTCCATGATCGTCTCGCGGCCCGCCTCGTTGTCGTAGCGCAGCCCCAGCTTGATCAGCGCGTCGGCCAGACCCATCACGCCCAGGCCCAGGCGGCGCAAATCCTGACTGGCCACCCGGTTGTCCTCCAGCGCAAACACGTTCACGTCCAGCACGTCGTCCAGAAAACGCACGCAGGTACGGACATCGGCCCGGAAGGTGGCGTAATCGAAGCGGCTGTTGTCTACGTAGGCCGCGAGGTTGATTGCGCCCAGATCACAGGGTTCTCCAATGGTAAGTGGAATCTCGCCGCAGGGATTCGTACTCCGAATCTCGTACCGCTCCCCCAGGTTCTTGAGGGCGCTGAATTCGTTCACGCGGTCATTGAAGATCAGGCCGGGTTCGCCGGTACTCCACGCATGCTGCGCGATCTGATCCCACAGCCATGCGGCGGGAATGCCGCTCTGGGCGTTCTTGCCTTTGCCTGTGCTGTAGACGGGCACGCCGCGCGCACCGTCCTGGGCGCGGTCTGGCAATTCGGGGAACTGACCGTCAAAGCTGCCCTCCTGCGCCGCGAGGTAATACTTGCCCGGCACTTCCTGCGCGGTCATGGGCCACACGCCGCCCGCCTGAAGGGTGTCCCAGAACTTCTCCGTGATCAGAATGGAGATGTTGAAGGTGCTGATGTCCCCCTCGGATGCCTCGCGGTCCAGATCCTTGGCGGTCAGGAAATCCAGCACGTCCGCGTGCGCGATGGAGATGGTGGCCATCCCAGCGCCGCGCCGCGTGCCGCCCTGCCGCACGACACGCAAGACAGGCGCATACACGAAGCGCAACGTGTTGATCGGCCCCGCATCCTCCGCGCCCCGGTTGGCCCACTCCAGGAAGTTGTCGAAGATCTCCATCAGAAAGCTGACCGGGCCGCTGCTGGTGCCGCCCGAACCCTTGATCGGCGCACCCTCGGCGCGCATCTCGGACAGATCCAGGCGGGGTTCCAGGTTCAGCTTGGCGTCCTCGGCCACCTTGCGGGCCGCGTCCACGATACCGCCCATGTCGTCGGGGACGCTCTGCACGCCCTCGGGCAACGCACGCACGATCTGCACGCCGTTGGCGCGGGCCAGCGCCACCAGCTCCGGCGCAATCGCCTGACCGTAGACCACGCGCGTCCAGTTGCGAACGGCCACTGGCTGCTTGTCGCCGTCCGGCTGGGTGGGTGGGCGCATCAAGCCCTGAATAAAGTCGGTCACGTCAGCATGGGCAGCGGCCATGTAGACCCAGCCACGCACACCCGCATCGGGGCGGCTGCCCTCGGCGCGGGGACGGTACACGTCCAGATTCACGCCGTTGCCGCCGCCCACTTTCGTCACCAGCGCCAGTTTCTTGGCTACTTCCATCACGCCCTCGAAGGAGGCGGGATCGTTTTCGGTTGCGCCCTGCACGAAGCAGTTCAAGACGTTGCCATGCTGCGTTCCGGCCCCTGCCAGCACGCGCCCGCCGGGGCAGAACTTCTTGCCCGCCATCAGGTCGTAATACTTCTGCGCCCACGCCAGCCGCGCTTCGGGCTTCTCCGCTCCGGCCACCCAGTTCGCGATCCGCCGGAACATGCCGCCAATATCGCCGTCGCTGGGCTGCAAATACTGCCGCTTAGCGATGTGCTGGGCGTTCTCGTCGAAAGTGGTCAGCGGCTGGGCATCGAGAATGGTCATGGCGGAACTCCTTGGAATGGGGGGCGAACAGGAAATGGACGGCAGCAGACACTCTCACCTTCCCGTGGGGCGGCGAGTTTGCAGGGAGCTAAGAACTCAGATGAGTATGCGGTGTCCGGCTAGGGCCTGACTGTACCACTGGCCCCCAGCGGGTACAAGGGCTTGTATCCACCTTCCAGAAGTTGTACAAGATACGGCGTTTCTTATCCTTCTACAGAGACCATCAAAACAGCCGTAATAGACGCCGAAACGACACCTTATTCGCATTGCTGCCGTTCAGCAGAGCCAAACAGAAGTCCAGACCGCCTCAGCCCTGCTCCTCAGCCTTGGCGTCCCGCTCCATCAGACTGGTGATACCGGTCTCCAGGGTCCACGCACCCGACGCCACCCGCGCTACCGCACGCACGATGGGCAGATCGTGGCCGTGCGCCGTGGCCCAGGCGTCCAGCAGGCCCGCCGTCCGCAGGCCCTCCACCACCTGTCCGCCGTGGCCGGGCTGCTGACCGCGTGCAATGGCCTCGCCCGCCGAGCGGTTGCGGCTGAGGGGGCTGGTGGCGGTGGCGAACAGATCGCCCAACCCGCTCAGACCGTACACGGTGTCCTCCTGCGCGCCCAGGGCCAGGAGGTAACGGCGCATCTCGCGCAGGCCACGGGTGATCAAAGCGGACTTGGCGTTGTCGCCCAGTTCCAGACCGTCCACCAGACCGGCGGCCAGCGCCATCACGTTTTTCAGGACGCCGCCCAGCTCCACGCCCACCTCGTCGCTGCTGGTGTACACGCGCAGGGCCGGGGACATCAGGGCCGACTGCACCGCCAGGGCCAACGCCTGATCCGAACTGGCCACCACCGTGGCGGCAGGCAACCCCCGCCCAATCTCCGAGGCGAGGTTGGGACCGCTCAGCACAGCCACACGCGTAAACCCCATCTGGCGGGCCAGAGTGCTGAGTTGCCCGCCATCCGGCGCGAGGCCCTTGGCGCACAGCACCACGCCCAGCTTGCGCGGCAACCCCTCCAGCAATTCCGGCACGCCCACGCTGGGCACCACCACCAGTGCAAAGTCGGCCCCATCCACCGCTTCTGCAAGGTCAGAGGTGAAACGCAGGGCTTCCGGCAGTGGCACGCCAGGCAGATAATCGGTATTCATG
Source organism: Deinococcus sp. AJ005 (assembly GCF_009017495.1). Lineage (NCBI taxonomy): Bacteria > Thermotogati > Deinococcota > Deinococci > Deinococcales > Deinococcaceae > Deinococcus > Deinococcus sp. AJ005. Next base: position 3,124,068 of record NZ_CP044990.1, read on the forward strand.
CGGGTCTGCGTCAGTTCGGCCACCAGCTCAGGCCGCCGCGCCCACAGGATCACGTCCTGCCCGCGCCGCGCCGCGCCTACTGCCAGCGCCGTGCCCCAGCCACCCGCCCCCAGGATCGAGAGTGCGCTCATTCCTCAGCCCAGGCAAAGACCCACACGCGCGGTACATCGGGCATGGGCGGGGCGTAATCGGGGTATTCCACGATTTCCCAGCGGGCAAAACCCGCCGCCCGCAGCGGTTCCTCCAGATCGGCGGGGTCATAGCCACGTTCGCGGTGGGTTTCGACGAACTCGCGCAGATCGCCGCCTTCCTCTATGCGGCAGAACGCCTGCACCACGCCCAGATCGGCTCCGGCGTCGTGGTGGTGGGACCAGTGGTAATGCACCTCGCCGCCGCCGGGCAACGGGGCCAGCCCTTCTATGGCGTCGCCCTCCCACAGCTCGCGCACGCCCAGCCGGGTGTTCACGTCAAAGGCCAGCAGGCCGCCGGGTTTCAGGTGCGCCCGCGCGCGCGTCAGGGCCGCTGCCAGGTCTTCAAGACTCAGCAGGTTATTCAGGCTGTCGAAAACGCAGGTGATCAGGTCAAAACGCCCTGGGAGGGCAAAGGTCCGCAGATCACTTGCCACGAACTCCACCTCCGGCTGCCGCACCCGTGCCTCGCGCAGCATGTCCTCGCTACCGTCCAGGCCAGTCACGCGCAGGCCCGCCGCTGTCAGTTCGCGCGTAAAGCCCCCGGTGCCGCAGGCGAGGTCCAGCGCTGCCGCATCTGCCAGTTCCAGCCCCCCGTCGCGGGCATAGGTCAACACGAAATCAGCCCAGTGGTCGTACTCCACGTCTGCCATGATCGCGTCGTACACGGCGGCGAGGGCGGTAAACGGTGGGCGCTGCATGGGGGGAAGTATAGAGTCGGCCCCCGGTCCAGATGCCCCCCTGCATCAAGGCCGCGTCAGGTTTCCGGCGCAAATCTACCCTGCGTGAGCCGGCCATGAGCTGAGCGGGAAGGCTTTTGCTGTAGCCACACCTGCCCCTTCCCGCTACGGTAGGGGGATCAACTCTGTATCCCATCCCACTGGAGGTCCACCCATGAACAAGTTTCTGATTCCCCTCGCCCTCGGCACCCTCACCCTCAGCGCCTGCACCCTGGCGGGCAACCCCACCAAGAAGGACGTGACCGGACAGATTCGCGGTTTCGCAGCCAACCAGAATCTGGGACTGGCGCTGGTGGGCTTCAACGACGGCAAGTACACCGCCGACGGCACTGAGAGTCAAGTCATCGACAAGTTCCTGACCGGCGGTTTTGCGCTGGACCTGCCCAGCAACGTGCCCTACGGTACCTACCGCGTGATCGTGTTCCGCGACGCCAACAACAACAACCGTTACGACGCGGGCGACACCGTACTGAGCAAGGACAATGGCAAGCGGCTGGCGCTGGCCCAGAACGACAACCAGTTCTTCGCGGGAACCAAAAAGGGCTGGAATCTCGTCAGCTCCGATGGCAACGTACAGACCACCGTGCTGAACAACTACGATCTGGACGCTCAATAAGCAAATGAAGCGACGAAACGGGGAGGCCACGCGCCTCCCTTTTTTCATGCCCTCAGCAAACGCTCCAGTTCTTCTCGCCGCGCCTGCAATTCATCCTCGGCCACCACTGCCTCGCCCGTTTCCACCTGCACGTCGCCCAGCGGCACCCAACTGACACAGCCCAGCAGGTCCGGCGTTTCCGTCAATGTCAGCGGCGCACTCAGCGGACGCACCCGCAGCAACAGGGCGTGAATCCAGGGGCGACCCCGGTAATGGAACCGCCGTTCGATGGCCCCAGCGTTCAGCGCTTGCAAGGGTTCCAGACGGAGGGCTGCCGCCAGCGACTCCACCTTCTGCACGGCCACCACCTCGGCCAGCGCGGGCAGGACGATCTGACCAGGGGCAGGGTCCGGGCGAAGCAAAGGCTGATAATCGGGCTGCAACTCGGCGGCATTCTGGTGCAGAAAGGTGGGATACAGCAGAAACTGGCGGTGTTCGACTTCAAAGCCGTCGTGCGTTTCCATGATGCCGCCCTTGCGGAGCAGCACCGACAGGCGGCCCGTGGTCAGGAGCTGGCACTGGGCGTCCCATTCCTTGAGGGCGCTGAGCGGCTGGGACGGGGGATTGTGGGGGCGGGTCATGGGGAGAGGGTAACGCGGGTGGGGTTGCAGAACGTCCCTGGATCGAGAGGGAAGCGGGCAACCAACCTGAACAGTGGCTCACCTTCCCAATCCACCCCAGCTTGCGCGTGGGCTGGGGCGTGGCGAAGCAGCAAAGTAATGAAAGCGGGCCACTTCCAGTTAAGGAGCGGCCCGTTTATATAGGCACGAGCTGTCTAATTTCGAAATTGAAACTCGTTACCTGTGCGAGAAGTGACTTTGATACCGTAAGCATCTGCGCCCAATTTTTGTACTTCACAGGCAGAGACAGAAACTGGAAATATGCTTTCTGCACCTTCGGCCACATAAGTAGCGTCCAGGCAAGCCGTCTGTAGATCAGAGACTTTATGGGTGGGTTCATCAGCTAACCAGGCGGTGGCATGAGTGAGCATATTGCGACCATAGATAATAGAGGCGGTATCATGGGCCTTATCACGCGCCCCCACCAAGTTTGGAATGAGGAAGAGGGCAAGGATAACTACCACGGCGAGGACAATCAAAAGTTCGAGTATTGTGAATCCGGCGTCTTTTTTCATATTTTTAGCCCGGTCAAATTGATAAGAAGAGAAGGAAGAGGCGTACCCCTTCCTTCTCTCTAAACTGTTAAGCGATTAAGATCAGCTCTTCTTGGTTTCCTTGCCATCGTAGTCGAACTTGGTGCCGTTCTGCATGGTGACGTTGATGGTGTAGTCGTCGGCGGTTCCGTAGGTGACAGCACAGCTTGCGACGCCAGCGGGGAATGCGGTTTTATCCTGAAGGGTCAAGCAATTAGTTACGGCGGTCAGCTTGCCGGTCACGGAATCGCGGCTGGTTTCCACAGCGGTGATGGTGTTGCGCAGGAAGCTGGAGGCGGCGCTCTCGTTGGCCTTGGTACGCGCGGCCAGCAGGTTGGGGATCAACACGGCAGCCAGAATCCCGATGATGGCGATGACGATGAGCAGCTCGATCAGGGTAAAGCCCTGGGTGTTGTTCTTCATGCCGTGGGTGCTGTTCTTCATGGTGGTTCTCCTTGTGCGCTTCGGCCTGCCGGATAATGTATGTATAGGTCCGGCCCGCCTAATTATGGCTGGCAGGTGCGGGTGTCTCCCGTCCTTGCTTGGCTATAGATTAGCGAGGGGCTGGTTACAGGATTCTTACTAAAGAGTAGATGAACCAGGATCAATTTGTATCAGCGAATCTATATGAATTTTCAAACTATAAAAATATTTTTATAGTTTGAACATTCACAACCAGATTTTTGATTTCAAATTTAGAAACAAAAACTCAAAATCACATATTAAGACGGCTTTCGAGTCAATCAATTAAATTAAGAAGTTAAATAAAAAGAAGGAGGAGGCAAGCCCCTTCCTTCACTTTGAGCTGTTAGGTTAATCAGATTAGCTCTTTGCGATTTCCTTGCCGTTGTAGTCGAACTTGGTGCCGTTCTGCATGGTGACGTTGATGGTATAACCGTCGCTCGTGTTGTAGGTGACGAGGCAGCTCGTGACGCCAGCGGGCAGAGCAGTCTTGCCCTGGAGAACTAGGCAATCGGTCTTGGTGGTGTCCAGCTTGCCGCTCACGGTGTCACGGCTGGTTTCCACAGCAGTGATGGTGTTGCGCAGGAAGCTGGAGGCGGCGCTCTCGTTGGCCTTGGTACGCGCGGCCAGCAGGTTGGGGATCAACACGGCAGCCAGAATCCCGATGATGGCGATGACGATGAGCAGCTCGATCAGGGTAAAGCCCTGGGTGTTGTTCTTCATGCCATGGGTGCTGTTCTTCATGGTGGTTCTCCTTGTGCGCTTCGGCCTGCCGGATAATGTATGTATGGGTCCGGCCCGCCTACTTATGGCTGGCAGGTGCGGGTGTCTCCCGTCCTTGCCTGGTTACACATTAGCGAGAGGTTTCTTACAGGATTCTTTCACAATTGCAGGCAGGTCAACCATTCAGACAGCGGTACTATCAGACCGTATTGCCCGTGTAGGCGCGCGTTTCCGCTTCTGTAACGCCCGGAATGATAATTGTCAGAAGCGAGCGGGCGGACCGTCTCCCGGCGGCGTGCGGGTGCTATGCTGCTTCTCAGTTCAGCCGGACTCCGGTCTGGCGAATGGGACCGCCCATCCGTCCCCACCCCGTATTTTCACCGCGAATTGACCCCCGCGTGTGCCGCGCGTCTCCGCTTTCCGGGAGCAGCGCTGGCTGGCACGACCGGGCGAAGGAGACACGATTTTGGAACTCACGCCGCGCGTTCCACCGCACAGCAACGACGCTGAGATCAGCGTGCTGGGCAGCGTATTGCTGGACAACGACACCATGAGCAGCCTGGGCGACACGGTGTCTCCTGAGATGTTTTACCGCGAGGGCCACCGCAAGATCTTTACCGCCATGCGCGATTTGCAGGAGCGCGGCGAGCCGGTGGATCTGGTAACCCTCAGCGAGGACCTCCGCAGCAAGGGCACGCTGGATGAAGTGGGGGGGCTGACCTACCTGATCGGTCTGTCGGACCAGGTGCCCACCGCTGCCTACGCCGAGCATTACGCGCGCATCGTGCAGGAAAAGCACACGCTCCGTATGCTCATCAGCGCATCGGGTAAGGCCATGCAACTGGCCTACGACGCGCAACTCCCACTGGAAGACCTCCTGGACCGCGCCGAGAAGATGATCTTTGAGGTGGCCGAGCAGAAGCAGAAGGGCGAGCAGTATCAGGCAATGGGCGAAGTGGTCCACGACACCTTCGAGTACATCACCCTGCTGCACGCCAACAAGGGCATTCCCGACGGCGTGAGCAGCGGCTTCAAGGATCTGGACGAGCAGATCTCGGGCTTGCAGAAGGGGAGCTTGAACGTGCTGGCAGCGCGTCCCTCAATGGGAAAAACGGCCTTCGCCCTGTCCATCGCTCAGAACGTCGCCCTGCGCGGCGAGAAAACCGTGGCGGTGTTCAGCCTAGAAATGCCCAGCGTGCAACTGGCGCTGCGAATGCTGTGTTCCGAGGCCCGCGTGGACATGAACCGCATCCGCAGCGGGCAGCTCAACGAACGGGATTTCGAGCGGCTGGCGCACGCGGCGGGCCGACTGGCCGAGGCCCCCATGGTCATTGACGACGAGCCGGATTTAACGCTCAACGGCCTGCGCTCCAAGCTGCGGCGCATCGCCGCGCAGCACGGGCAACTGGGGCTGGTGGTGGTGGACTACCTGCAACTGATGTCGGGGGGCAAGAGTAGCGGCGGCAGCGACAACCGCCAGCAGGAAATCAGCATGATCTCGCGCGGTCTCAAGAGTCTGGCGCGTGAAATGGAAGTGCCGATCATGGTTCTTAGTCAGCTCAGTCGTGCGGTGGAACAACGCCCCAACCACAGGCCGATGCTGAGCGATTTGAGAGAATCGGGCGCGATTGAGCAGGACGCGGACATCGTGATGTTCATTTACCGCGACGAGTACTACAACAAGGAGACCGATCAGCAGGGAATAGCCGAGATCATCATCGGTAAACAGCGCAACGGGCCGGTGGGCACGGTCAAGCTGCAATTTCACAGCTCGCACGTCCGCTTCAATGACCTCGCGCCGGAGGGCGTGTAATGACCGGCGACGGCGGGGGCAAGAGCGCGGCGGCGGGTGGACAGCGCAGGCGGCGGCGGCGGCGTACGCCCAGCAACACGCCGGGGCCGGGGCAGGTCACCAACACGGTGGCGGTGCCTGTGCCCGCCCCGCCCAGCAAGCGCGGACAAAAGCGTGTGGTGGAGGGGCCGCGTATCGCCGTGGGCTGCATCGTGCTGCGCGGCGACGAGATTCTGCTGGTGCGTGAACGGGGGCGCTGGTCTCTGCCCAAAGGCGGTCTGGAAGGCGGCGAGCTGATCCAGGACGGCGCACGGCGCGAAACCTTCGAGGAAACCGGGCTGGTGGTGGAACTGCGTGATCTGGCCTTTATGGTGGAGTTCAAGGCGCAGACCTGGGGCCACCACCTGCAATTCTTCTACACCGGGCGCGAGGTCAGCGGCAAGCTGGAGCCGCGAGATCCGGACCGCGACGTACAGGAAGCCCGATTCGTACCGATCCGGCACCTGCGCGAATTCATCCGCTTCCGCCCGCGTCTGGTGGCGCTGGAAACCTGGCTGCGCGAACGCCGCCCGCGCCATTTTGTGTTCAATCTGGACCAGGAACCCGCCATGCTCCGCAAACGCCGCCGCGTGGGCGAGGGCAGCGTGAGCATCTCCGAACCAGAATTCAGCGACGAGCCGGATTTGTAGAACGTGGCAGACTGAAAAAACACCCTGAGCTGGACTGTAACGTCTGTCTGCTCAGGGTGTTCGGCTGTGTGGGTGGCCCTTTGATCAGGAACCGATCAGAAATCTGGCCAAGGCGGGCGTCCCCTCTTCAAGCTGGGTCAGTCGAGGGAAGACGTTGCGTCATACGGATATGGGACGGCAGTCTATTTTGCTGGGAACAGCAGAAAAAAATGGATTCCAGGCACGTATCAATCAAAGCTGTCCGGATTCCTGCACGAGAGAAACAGAATCCTTGTCAGGCCAGCACGTCAGGCCATGTTGCCGCCGCGCATTCCAGTCCTGACCGTGATCGGTCCGGTGGCCGAGAAGTTCTCCATCAGAAAGAGGCAGGCGTGGGCCGGGTCCTCGGCATAGAGTTGGTCGCGCTGCCACATCGCGGCGCTGTCCTGCAAGGCAGCCGGGCCGCTAACCGACATCTGGCCCAACGACGGCTGCCCCAGCGGCGCGCTGCCTGACAGGGAGGCCGGAACCGAACCAGACAGAGTTGACGGAACTGCACCGTCCTCGCTGGGGGTGGCGTCCAGATGGAACACCACCGAGATAAAATCGCAACTGTACTGGCGGCGGTAGCGGTCGCACAGGCCCGTGACCATCGAGCGCGTCAGGTGATCGCTATCCTGGCCCTCTTTCTGGTAAGCCTGGATGGCAAAATCGTCGGCCTCGTAGCGCAGGGCTTCCAGGTTGAACTGGCAGTCGATGATGCTCAGCAGCTTGCGAACCTCGTACAGATACGAGGCGTGAATCACGTTGAAGGCACCCATGACCTTGCCATATAGCGATTCGGCGGGACGCAGCAGGCCGTCAAGGACGTGTTCGCCCGCCAGCGTCGCCAGGAACACGTAATCGGGAAGCTCCTGCTCGAAAAAAGACTGAACAGCCACCTGGTCGCGCAGATCGAGATCCTCGGCGCTGCGCGTGATGATATTCCAGTAGCCCAGCTCTTCCAGCTTGCGGCACACCACCGCGCCGATCAGGCTGTCATGCCCGGCCACGTAAATTTTGGCATTCACTGGAATTCCCATTCTCATCGTTGGTCCCACCCCGCGCCCCGCCGCATCCAGCAGCGTGCTGGATAAGGTTGTGCCAGCAGACAGGTTGATCCTGCCCCGGCGTACCGGATGACCCTGCGCGGCAGGCCCTGAACCGGACCTGGCGCGAGGGGGTCACCCTGATCCGTGCAGTGTCGTTGGAACGGCGTTACTGCGGCGCTAATACAGTGGGGGAAGTGTGAGACAGGACGGATGTCCCCCAGCGAATCGCTCTCCGCCAGCACCTCAAACCCACACCGGATTCAATCTATTGATATGGACAGAATGCGGAGTGGGAAGGCGGCCACCGGAGACGAAAGACAGCAGCGGCATGCGCCACTCATGAGTTATCAGGATCAGCCCCGACCCTCACACCCGTTTTTCAGTGCCGCACGGCCAGCGACCTGGGTACAGGAGAGGAATCCTGACTCCCAGCACCGCCCAGGCGTTCAGGGGCAGCAGTCAGCGGCAGGATGGTGTGCCCGTTCAGGCTGAGTTCACCAATGGTCAGGGCCAGATCCAGGGCGCGCACATGCAGGTCCAGCCGCTCGGCAGCCTGACCCGCCATGTTGAAATGCAGTTCATGCTCCATCCAGCCGCCCAGGGTCACGTCCGCGCCTACCAGTTGACGCTGGCCTTCCTCGGTGTAGTCGCCTGGTGCGTCGGGCGTCAGCACCCGCGCGCCGTCTGCGCCAGGAACCGCGAAGCGCAGCGGAAAGGCCATCTGATGTGGCCCCAGTTCATATCCGGCGTGGAAAACGTCCAGCCGCCAGACCAGCCTCAGGATGAGGGTTGGGGCGTCGCGGAGATTTGTGGGCACCGGCAGATGAACCCGCAGGGTATGCGGATGGCCGTAGCGCCCCTGACTCAGGATGCTGAGCCAGCCGCCCTGCTCCCAGGACAGCAGGTAGCCCTGCCAGGACACGGCGGGACTGGCGCCAACGGGCAACTGCCGGGGTTCAAGGACTGGGCGGGACGGCGGCGCGATCAGGGCCGGGGCCGACAGCATCTGCGCTGCCCTGATCTGCTCTGGCTTGACGTGAGTGGATGCCGCCGGATGGAGCGAACGCAGCAGCGGGCTGCCTGCGGGCAGGCGGGAACGGTAGGCCACACGCAGGCGTTCGGCGTCCGCGTCAGCCCCGGCACGTTCGGCGTAATACAGCGCCAGCCCCGGCTGGCTGGCCTCCAGTTCTGCCGCTAGATGACGCCGCAATTCCTGCCGCTCGGCCTGGGGCAACTGGCCCGACAGGGCGATCCGCAGGCCCTCGGCACGGAAGCGGTAACACGGCTCGCCGGGGGCAGCGTCTCCCACCGGACCAAAAGCAGGCCAGGACAGGGCGCTGGCCGGTTCAGTCTCTACCAGGGCGCGGCGTTCCAGGGCATCTCGTAGCAAAGCCGCCGGGGTCAGGCCGCGCCGCGCCGTTTCCGGAAAGGACCCGACCAGACCGAAGCTGAAATCCCCCTGGATCACGCTCAGACTGCTCAGGGCGTCGCGCAGGGGCGCAGGCCAGCCGTCGATCTCGCCCAGATACGTGTCGCGCATGGCGCTGGGCAGATGGCCTGCGGGAGGCAGGCGGCCCACATCCCCCTGTTCCAGTCCGTTCTCCTGCAACAGCGAAAGGAGATGCAGCGCGTTGCCACCGCTCCGCTGCACCAGGACAGCGGCCCGCGCGTGCAGATCAGCGTCGCCACGGGACAGGCCGTGCGCCCCCAGCGCCTGCACCACACTGCCCAGCGATAGAGGAGCGACTTCCAGCACCAGCGACTGCGCTATTGCAGACTGCGCGCCCGAGGACTGTGCCGCTCCAAAGCGTCGCAGCAGCGCGCGGCACAGCGGGGCCTGGGACGGCGGCGTGCGGCTGAGCATCACCAGCGCACGGGGACCCGCCGAAGGAACATTCAACAGGAATTCCAGCACCGAGGCCAGTTCCACCGGGCCGTTGTGGGCGTGATCCAGCACAATCGCCACCGGACGCGGCACCGTGGCCAGCACCGTCGCCACCTTGACCACGTCCTCTTCCAGGCTGCCGGGGCGCAGCAGCACACCTTGCAGGGTCTGAACGCTGGCGGACTGGTGACCAGCCGCAGACATCCCGGCGTCGGGGGAAACGGGCTGTTCGCCGCCCTCACTGCCTGACGGTGTAGAAACTGACGGTGCAGGAAAAAACGGGTGCGCCAGCAGGGCCTGCGCCAGCGTCGCCACGATCAGGCGGCCTGCCCGGCTGTTGCTGATCCGCAGCGTCAGCCAGCCGCCTTCAGTCAGGGCGCGTCCGGCTTCGTGGGATTTACCGCTGCCAGTAGGGCCATGCAGGACCAGCACTTGTGGGGCGTGGGCGGCACGCTTCAGGCTGTCCCGAAGTGCGGCCTCGCGCTCCGGGATGCGGAAGTGCAGCGGGCCATCTGCCGCCGGGCTGTCCAGCACAGACCGCCCGGCGGTGGGGAGGGCCGGGACGGGCAGCGGGGCAGGACGGGCAGCAGGCAGGGCAGCCGCCAGTTCCGGCAGCTCCAGCCCGGCGTCGGCGTCCTCCATCAGAAATTCGCCGGGATGGGTAAAGCCCAGCGCCTCGGCCCGCGCGGCGATGGCGCGGGTGGCCCAGCCCTTGCCGCCGCGCTGGAACTGGCGGTAAGCCCGCGCCAGCACTTCCTCAGTCTGCTCGGTCAGCACCCAGCGCTGGTGGTCGATCCATTCCTGAAAGGCCGGGCTGCCCAGGTCTTCCAGACCGCTCAGCGGCACCCCACGCAGGGTAGACAGCCACTGGGCCAGCCCCGCCTGATCCAGATCACTGCCCAGCCCCGCCAGCCAGCCGTTCAGGTCCGTCTCGACGTTTTCCAGGTACAGGAGCTGACGGCTCAGCGGAAACAGATTCAGCCCGGCGGAGCGAATCCGCGCCAGCTCGACGCGCAGGTTCTTGCGGGCCTCGGGGGTGTTCCACAGCAGATCGGCCAGCCGCTCACGGTGCTGGGGCAACTTCTCAATGGTCAGGTACGTGATCAGCGCCACGGCCTTGGCTGACAGCGGCACCGGGCGGTTGTTATAGGTCACGTGCGCGTGTCCCAGCAGATGTACGGTGAGCATAGCTAAACTCCGTGCGGGGCGGGCGAGGGGGAACGGTCACCAAATGAAGCTGCTCTGAAATGGCCTGGCAGCGGGCGTGGCAAGAAGGAGCGGGTGTGAAAAGAAATAGAGCGTCAGGCTAGAACTTTCGTTTTACTCCCCAGGACACCCATTGTGCAGTTCAAGATATCCTCCAGCGATCAGGTCATGTTAAGTTTTCCTCATTCGCCGTCAGCCTGGGGTCAGTTTGCGCGGTATGTGGCTGGGGAAAAGATCCGGCTCCACGCTGAGCAGCAGACTAGAGAAGGGGCTATGCCAGAGAACTTACAGACCGTGTTTACGGTTCTGAAACGCCGCGCCGTGCAGGCTGCCGCGACAGGCTGGAGAAAAGCCCCCCGAACGGTGGATGATCTCCGGCACAGTGGCTGATATATCTCTGGAAGAGTGGCTGACATATAGAAAGTGGCAGGATGGAAGACACCACAAGTGCAGTCGAGAGTGGCCGGAGTAGCGGCTGGGGCCGAGACGCCGCACGAAGGAAGACCTTATGAAGAAAGCATTGATCACGGGCATCACCGGGCAGGACGGCAGTTACCTCAGCGAACTGCTGCTGGACAAGGGCTACGAGGTTCACGGCGTGATCCGCCGCGCCAGCACCTTCAACACCGAACGCATCGATCACCTGTATAACGATCCGCACGACCCGGACGCCCGGCTGTTCCTGCACTACGGCGATCTGGCCGACGCCTCGGGCATCCGGGCGCTGCTGGAAAAGGTGCAGCCGGAAGAGGTCTACAACCTGGGCGCGCAGTCGCACGTCAAGGTCAGCTACGATCAGGCCGAGTACACCGCCGACGTGACCGGGCTGGGCGCGCTGCGTTTGCTGGAGGCCATCCGCGATGTGGGCGGGCGCACTGGCAACCCCATGCGCTTTTATCAGGCGTCCAGCAGCGAGATGTTCGGCGCAGCGCCACCTCCACAGGGGCTGAACACCCCATTTCACCCGCGCAGCCCCTACGCGGTGGCCAAGGTTTACGCCTACTGGCAGACCGTCAACCACCGCGAGGCGTATGACCTGTACGCCTGCAACGGCATTCTCTTTAACCACGAAAGCCCCCGGCGCGGCGAGACCTTCGTGACCCGCAAGATCACCCGCGCGGTGGGCCGGATCAAGATGGGCCTGCAAAAGAAGCTGTACCTGGGCAACCTGGACGCCAAGCGCGACTGGGGCCACGCCCGCGACTACGTGGAGGCCATGTGGATGATGCTCCAGCAGGACGCCCCGCGCGACTACTGCATCGCCACCGGCGAGGCCTACAGCGTGCGCGAGTTCGCCGAGCGCTCTTTTGCGCTGGCCGGGCTGAGGGCCGAGGACTACGTGGAAATCGATCCGCGATATTTCCGCCCCGCCGAGGTGGATTACCTGCTGGGCGACGCCACCGAGACCCGCGAGAAGCTGGGCTGGACCCCCAAGACCACCTTCGAGGAACTGGTCCAGGAGATGGTGGACCACGATCTGGAACTGGCCCGTCAGGAACGCACCCTGCGCGACGCCGGACATAGCGTGGCCCTGAAAGGCATGGGCGCGTTCTGATGCAGCCCGCCGCAACGCAAGCGAATGTGATGCGCCCCGGTGACCGCATTTACGTGGCCGGACACGGCGGTCTGGTGGGCGGCGCGCTGGTCCGCGCCCTGAAAGCCGAGGGCCACACCAACATCATCACGCGCACGAGCCGTGAGCTGGACCTGCGCGATCAGGCGGCGGTACGCGCCTTTTTCGAGCAGGAGCGCCCGCAGTACGTCTTTCTGGCGGCGGCCAAGGTGGGGGGCATCCACGCCAACAGCACCCGCCCCGCCGAGTTCCTGTACGACAACCTGATGATCGCGGCCAACGTGATCCACGCGGCCCACGTCACGGGCGTAACCAAACTGCTGAACCTGGGGTCCACCTGCATCTACCCGCGCGACGCGGCGCAGCCCCTGCGCGAGGACGCCCTGCTGACTGGCCCGCTGGAAGACACCAACCGCGCCTACGCGGTGGCCAAGATCGCGGCCATCGAGCTGTGTGACCAGTACCGCGCGCAGTATGGCTCGGACTTCATTTCCGCCATGCCCACCAACCTGTACGGGCCAGGGGACAACTTCGATCTGATGGGCAGCCATGTGTTGCCCGCCCTGATCCGCAAGATGGTGGACGCCCGCGAGTCCCATTCCCCCACGGTCAGCATCTGGGGCAGCGGCACCCCTCTGCGCGAGTTCCTGCATGTGGACGATCTGGCCGATGCCTGCCTGTTCCTGATGCGCCATGTGTCCGAGCCGGGGCCGATCAACGTGGGCACCGGTCAGGACCTGAGCATCCGCGAGGTGGCCGAGCAGATCAGGGCCGTGGTGGGCTACCCCGGCGAACTGGCCTTCGACGCCAGCAAGCCCGACGGCACGCCGCGCAAGATCACGGATGTCAGCCGCATCCACGCGATGGGCTGGCATCACCGCATCTCGCTGGAGGACGGCCTACGCAGCACCGTGGAGTGGTATCTGGCCCACCGGGGTCAGGTGCGCGGTGAGGCGCTGGTGGGGGCCGGAAGTGGGACGGGCACAGCCCTGGCGTAACAGCGCTGACATCACAACAAGAGAGAGGGGCATGGTCCGTGAACCACGCCCCTCTTCTTGTTGTGCTTCTACTTGAAGAGGCCGAGCTTTTGTACTTCGTCGCGCTCCTCGGTCAGCTCCTGTGCGGTGGCGTCCATCTTGCCCCGGCTGAAGTCGGAGACGTCCAGGCCCTGCACGATCTCGTATTTGCCGCCGCTGCACTTGACTGGGAAGCCGTAGATCAACCCCTCTGGGACGCCGTAGCTGCCGTCACTGGGGATGCCCATGCTGACCCACTGGCCCTCGGGGGTGCCCAGCGCCCAGTCGTGCATGTGGTCAATGGCCGCGCTGGCTGCGCTGGCCGCGCTGCTGGCCCCGCGCGCCTCGATGATCGCCGCGCCGCGCTTGGCGACGGTGGGGATGTACTGGGTCTCATACCAGTCACGGTCCACCAGATCCAGGGCAGGTTTGCCGTCCACAGTGGCCTGGCTCAGGTCCGGGTACTGGGTGCTGGAGTGGTTGCCCCAGATGGTCAGGTTCTGAATGGCGGTCACGGGCTTGCCAGTCTTCTCGGCCAGTTGCGATACGGCGCGGTTGTGGTCCAGACGGACCATCGCCGTGAACTGTCCAGGGTCCAGATCGGGGGCGTTCTGCTGGGCGATCAGGGCGTTGGTGTTGGCGGGGTTGCCCACCACCAGCACCTTCACGTCGCGGCTGGCCACCTTGTTCAGCGCCTCGCCCTGCGGTTTGAAGATGCCGCCGTTGGCCGACAGCAGGTCGCCGCGTTCCATGCCCGCCTTGCGCGGCATCGCGCCCACCAGCAGGGCGTAATCGGCGTCCTTGAAGGCCACGTTGGGATCGTCGCTGGTCACGATGTCGGCCAGCAGCGGGAAAGCGCAGTCGCGCAGTTCCATGACCACGCCTTGCAGCGCCTTGAGAGCCGGGGTGACTTCCAGCAGTTGCAGGATCACGGGCTGATCCTTGCCCAGCATGTCGCCGGACGCGATGCGGAACAGCAGGCTATAGCCGATCTGGCCCGCTGCACCAGTAACCGCCACACGGATGGGTTCTTTGTTCGCCATAAAAATTCCTCCTGGGGTGAATTGATGTTCAGCCCACCATAACGCGGCGGGGGCGGCGACGGGGCGGGATGTTTCTTTAGGGGGGACAGGGGTAGGGCCTGACGATCTGAAGCTTTCTATTTTTAGATAGAACCACCGGAAGGTTTGGGGAAGGGGCTGCCATGCCCGTTTAACCCCTCCGGCCCTACGGGCCACCTCCCCTTAGAAGGGAGGCAAGAGTTGCAGAATTGCCGTGTTAGTCGATTTTCTTAGCTCCCTTTTGAGGGGAGCTGGCTGCGAAGGAGACTGAGGGGTTCGCCTTCCAGCTCGCTGCACCACCAAGCCCCTCAAACTGACCTCGCCCTCAGATCCATAGACCAACCTCAGATCGGCGCGTCCTCCGCAAACCTCGGCTCGCGCTTCTCGCGCAGGCTGCTCAGGCCCTCCTTCACATCGGGGCCAGTGAAGCCCAGGAATTCCAGGGCGAGGCTGGCATCAAAGGTGGGTCCCATCGCGCGGAGCCAGTTGTTGAGGGCGTACTTGGTCCAGCGGATCGCGGTGGGGCTGCCTGCCGCCAGTTTGCGGGCCACCTTCCACGAGCGGTCCAGCAGTTCGTCGTCTGGCACGCACAGGCTGACCAGACCGATGCGCTCGGCTTCCTCGCCGGAGACGGGTTCGCCCGTGAGCAGGTGGTACTTGGCCTTGTTCAACCCGCAGAGCAGCGGCCAGATGATCGCGGCGTGATCCCCGGCGGCCACGCCCAGGCGCACATGCCCGTCCAGAATGCGGGCCGTTTTTGCCGCAATGCTCACATCTGCCAGCAGCGCCACCGCCAGCCCCGCGCCGACGCAGGGGCCGTGGATGGCGCTGACGATGGGTTTGCCGCAATTGACGACGTTGTAAACCAGATCGCGGGCCTCACGCCACACGCGGGCCAGGGCGGTGAAGTCGCTGCTCATTTCCTCAATGAGGGTGAAATCCCCACCCGACGAGAAACCACGTCCCTCGCCCCGAATCAGCACGCAGCGCACACCCGTAGCCGCGTCAATGTCGCGCCAGACCTGCGTTAAAGCGCGGTGGGCTTCGGCGTTGACACTGTTCAGCGTTTTCTCGCTTCGGATAACGATTTCCAGGATGCCGCTGCCGCTTTCGGTCAGGTCATGCGCTTCCAGATGCAGGCCGGGATATGCGCCGGGGACGCAGAGTTGTTCCAGATTCACGGCTGCTCCAAGTTCATGGGTTGTGAGGTCATGGCTTGAGGCTAGCTCAGGCGGAAGCAGTTTTTCGCCAGCCCAGCAGGCCCACCACGCCCGCCAGTGCCATGCTGCCCGTCACCAGCAACACCACCGAGGGCCAGCCTCCGCCCTCGTAGGCATGTCCGGCCAGCACGCTGGCGGCGGCAGCCCCGCCATAATACGCCATGTGATACAGCCCCGAGGCTAGACTGCGTGCCCGCGTGACCTCGCGCTGCACGGCAGCCAGGGCGGCGGATTGGGCCAGAAACACGCCGCAAGCCCCCGCCGCCACGCCAACGATGATCAGGGGGAGCGGCGCGGCCAGCGTCAGCAGCAGCCCCACCAGACTGGCCCCCACCGCCGTCAGCAGCGCGATTCTGGGGCCGCGCAACGCAAGCAGCGGCCCGGCAATCGGGGTGATGACCACGCCCAGCAGGTAAACGGCAAAGATCAGTCCAGTCTGGGCGGTGTTCAGAAAATAGGGGGAAGCCGCCAGCCGCAGCGTCAGCGTATTGAACAGCCCCACCAGTGTGAACAGAATCAGAAAGCCCACCGCACACGTCGCCAGCAGCGCGGGATTTCGCAGATGGGCGCTCAGGTTTTCCAGCACGCCGCGCACATTCCTTTGCGGGGTGAAGTGCTGTTCAGCGGGCAATCCGGCGCGGGCCAGAAAAAAACCAGCCAGCGAGGCCACCGCCAGCAACCAGAAGGCCGCATGCCAGCCCCAGCGCACCGCCACCAGCCCAGCCAGAAAGCGTCCTAGAAAGCCGCCCAGTACCGTGCCCGTCACATACATGGTCAGGGCGCGGGCGCGTCCGGCAGGCGGGACTTCCTCGGCGATCAGGGCGTTCAGGGCCACCATCACGCCGGGGATCAGGAGACCCTGGGCGAAGCGGGCCGCATTCAGAGTCGCCAGCGTGGGCGCAAACACCGCCAGCACCGCCGGAACTGTCAGCAGCGCGAAGGCCCAGATCACTACGCCCCGGCGGCCCAACGCGTCGGCCAGCACGCCCACCAGCGGGGAGGCCAGGGCCATCGCCAGCGTCGTCGCGCCAATCACAACGCCGATCTGCGCCGCGTCCGCACTGAATTCCTGCGCCAGCACGGGCAGCAGGCTCTGGGGCGCGTAGACGTTCAGGAAGACTAGCGTTCCCAGCGCCGCAAAAAGAAGAGGATGTGGCGGCACAGCCCGGACGCTCAAGGCAGGCCGACGAGGCCCGTTTCGTTGACCCAGGCGGTCTGGACCCCCAGCGCCTCGGCCATTACCGGGTCCGGCGTGCCAGTCAGGCCGGGAAAGATCAGGGTGGGGCGGGCGTCCAGGCCCACGCCTCCAGTCTCGTCCAGCCGCGCCAGCACCGCTCCAAACGCCCAGTCAGATGCCCACAGCCGTTTCAGGGCTTGCAGGGCCGCCGTGCCGGGGGGCATGACCTGGGCCTCCTCCGTGGACAGCAGCCCCGGACGGCGCACATGCACCGCGCCTCTGTCTAATCCGGCATTGCCCAGCGCCCGGTAAAAAATCTGTACCGCGTCATCCATCAGAAAACTGGTGCGGATCAGGGCTTCGGCCCGCGCGGTCAGGTCCTCCAGCACGTCCTCGTCAATCCGCTTGGGGTTGATAGGTGCGAACAGGCGTCCCAGTTGTTCGGGCAGGTTGACGCTGCGGTAAAAGGCTTCCTCAAATTCGGGCGGCACCACCATGCCGCGCACGTCCTGCGCCGCCAGCCGCACCACTTCCGCGCCCACTCGGTCTGCACCGCGCCGCGCGGCTTCTTCAAAGGTCAGCATGACGGGCAGGCTAAAGCATTCCTGCCCACGTTGCTGTCGCCTGGGCCGTGGCTTACAGCGACGCCGCCGAGAGGTTGCTGTGGGTGGGCGTCAGGAACACGGTGCCCTGTCCGCTGATCATGAACACCAGACCCTCGCCGCTTCGCAGGGCGTTGCGGAGGCCGCGCACCAGCGGGCGCAATTCCACGTTCAGCGAGGCGCTGTACATCAGCATCAGATCGCCGTCCACGATCAGGCTGTCGCTGCCGCTGAGTTCAATCACTTCCACTTCCGAGACTGGAACCGGGGATTCCACTACGAAGATGCCCTTGCCCGACAGCTTGGGCTGGCGCAGCCCGTTGCCCGACAGCGCCCCGGCAATGGAGTTGTGCGTGTGCGTGCCCAGTTGCATGGTGTCCTGGGCCATGTAGAACGCCTTGTCGTCCAGAATCATGTCGTCGCCCTTCGCGCCGCTGGATTCCGCGATGATGAAGTGCTTGCGCGTCGGCTCGGTCCAGACCTTACCTTGTCCGGTAAAGCGCGTGGCGAAGGCGCTCTCTCCGGTGCCTGCGGTGGCGATGGCCCGGCTCAGGAAACCGCCCTTGGCCTGCTGCTCCACCTTGGCCTGAATGTTGCCGTGGCTGTACTGGAACGCCCCCGGCTCAATGAGAACGCCGGAGCCGTGAAGCTGGGCCTCCACGGTGAAGCGCCCGTCCATCTGGCGGGTCTCATCCAGTTCTCCGCTACTGGACGCCGAGTAGCGAATCACATGGGTCAGCGCATGGACGCGAAACGTCAATCCGTCGCCTTTTTGCTCCTGCACAAGCTGCATATGGGTCATGTTTCAAGTGTAATACAAATCTCTATTTTGGAATGTGGGAGGCGGCCCGCTCCGCAGATGGACCGTCTGGAACTGACCTGTCAGAGGCAATAGGAGACGCTAGGGTGCGGACATGAACGCGCCCGTTCCCACCTCTCCCCCGGCGGTGGCCGCCCGCCACATCACGTCCAGCGGCACGCGGGTCTATACGCTGACCGTGCCCGCCTTCCCGCACTTTGTCGCCAACGTGTTTGTAGTGGTGAGGGGCGACGCTGCCATGCCCGAATACGCCGCGCTGATAGACACCGGAGGCAGCCACGAGGCCAGCACCGCCGCGCTGGAAGCTGGGCTAGAAGCCATTCGCACTGAGTACGGCGAGGCGGTGGGTTGGGAGACCCTCAGCCGCGTGGTCATCACGCATCCGCACCCGGACCATGTGGCAGGACTGCCGTTCGTCCGCAGTCAGACAGACGCACCTGTCGCCACGCACGAGTGGGCCGTTCCCACCATGCAAAATCCGGCTGGCGATCCGGCAAAGCGGCAGGCCGAGATGGAAGACCACATCCACTGGCTGGGCCTGACCGGAGACGGCACTGAGGGCGAGTACGCCGAACGCCTGCGCCGCCGCGCCCGCAACACCATGCTGCCGGAAGCGGTTGAAGTTCAGACGGTCTTACATGACGGCGACGTGCTGGACGATGTATTTACTGTCATCCACACGCCCGGCCACGAGGGTTCACAGGTCTGCCTGCGCGTGGATGACCTGCTGCTGAGTGCCGATCATCTGTTGCCGCGCAACTCGCCGCCGCTGATGCCGGAGCGGTTCCAGCGGGGCGCAGGGCTGGGGCATTATCTGAAATCGCTGGACCGCATTGAGGAATTAGAAGGCGTAACTGTGGCGCTGGGTGGACACGACGGCCCCATGCACAACTGGAAAGGGCGTATCCAGAACCTCCGGGACCGCTACGACGACAAATTGCACGCCGTGCTGGACGCTGCCGCCGCACCGATTACCATTCATGACCTGACCCACGTATTGAATCCACGTTTGCGGGCGGTTCAGGCCATCCTGCTGCTGGACCAGACGGCGGCGCTGGCGGAGTATCTGGCGGCGCGGGGCGATCTGCTGGAAACGCGGCGGGAGGATGGGGCGGCTTTATTTGTGCGGGCGGCTCAGCCGTAAACTGACTTCACATCACGGTCAAAATAGGGGGCAGAATGACGCGAGTGAAAGAAGGGCTGGAGCGGTTGCTGGAAGATCTGGAGGAAAGCGGGCGCGTGGAGTTGGATGCCGGAACGATGGGCGGCTATTTCGGCGAGCGCCCACTGACCGACAAGCAGATGGATACCGTCAACGACGCACTCAACGCCAACGGTTTCAGTGTGGCGACGATTTACGTGATTTATAGAGACGTCGATGGCTACCGCTCCTTCACGCCGCCCCCCGCGCCCGAACCGCTGGACCTCAGTGCCGAATCCATCCGCGCCCTGAGCATCCGCCAGCCCTTCGTGGAACAGATTCTGCGCGGTGAGAAGAACATTGAATACCGCTCGTGGCAGGTTAAGGAGCCGGGGCCACTGCTGCTGCATGCCTCTGACACCAGAGCAGGGCCAGACGCCTTTGATGACGCGGATATCGCGCCAGACACGCTGCCTTACGCGGCGCTGGTGGGCATCGTGGATGTGGTGGATTGCCTGTGGGACGAGGAAAATGAGGAATTTGAATGGCTGCTGGCCTACCCCCGGCGCTTCTCCCAGCCCATTCCATACAAGGGCGCGGCCAGCATCTTCAACGTGCCAGTAGAGGAAATTCAGGCGGCGCTGCAAGCCCCGACTTGAATTGCCCCGGCCTGACGCCCCCGCGCTACTCTGCGGTGTTATGACCCCCGAGCGCTACGCCAAGATTCTGCGGGTGCTGAGCAAACGCCAGCCCACCCTGACCGTGTTGATGGATCAGGTCAACAAGCCCCACAACCTCTCGGCCATCGTCCGCACCTGCGACGCGGTGGGGGTTCTCACCGCCCACGCCGTCCCGCCGGGCAACGGCAAACCACTGGACTTCGAGGGCAATACCTTTGAGGCCACCAGCGGCAGCGCCCACAAATGGGTGCGGGTGCAGACGCACGCGGACACGCTGGAAACCGTGCGCGAATTGCAGGGGCAGGGCGTGCAGGTGCTGGCCACCCACCTGTCGCAGCGCAGCGTGGACTACAGTGAGGCCGACTACACCCGCCCCACCTGCGTCCTGCTGGGCGCGGAGAAATGGGGCGTGGCAGACGCGGCGGCGGACGCGGCAGACGGCAACATCATCATCCCCATGTTCGGCATGGTGCAGAGTCTGAACGTCTCGGTGGCGGCGGCCACCATTCTGTTTGAGGCCCAGCGGCAGCGGCTGGCGGCGGGGCTGTACGACACGCCTCAGCTTTCGCCGGAGGAGCTGGCACGGCTGGCCTTCGAGTGGGGCTACCCGGAACTGGCCCCAAAGTACCGGGAGCGGGGGGAAGCGTATCCGGCTTTGGATGGTGACGGGCAAATTCTGGGTTGAGGTTGTGTTCGGGCAGCCCCACCCCCCAGCCCACTCCCCCAGGGGGGCAGGGGGAGCAAGCGTTGCACTGGGCACGAGTCTATGGGCGTGGTGGGCGGGAGTGGCGGCAGCGTTCCTGTTCGGTGGTCCTGCTGCACGACGATAAGTGCGGCCCGTCCGCTTCGCGCCCGATGGCCTTCGGTTGCCGTTTCGCCAGGGACGGCGAGCGCTGCTTTTAGCTCCTCTTCTTTTTGGCGTTATCGGCGGCAGAATGTAATCTGCTGTCCTGCCAGACAGCCGAAACGCCACTGAAATTCTAAAACGAACTTCTCCCTGCCCGGTAAAAGTAGTGGACCAGCAACCCCGCTTCCGGCTTCGACGTCCTCTAACTTTCACCTGCCACCCAGTTAGTGTCCGACGTACACTGTTTGCCATGAGTGACCTGTTGCAGACGATCCGTGGGCTGTCCAAGAAGACCGAGAGCAAGATCGTAATGGTGGTGCTGGACGGTGTCGGCGGGCTGCCGCTGGAACTGAACGGCGAGACCGAACTGGCAACGGCAAAAACGCCCAATCTGGATGCGCTGGCCGCCCAGTCGCAACTGGGGCAGGTGGAACTGGTGGGCGCGGGCATCACCCCTGGCAGCGGCCCCGGCCACCTGAGCCTGTTCGGTTACGATCCGCTGGACTACGTGGTGGGACGCGGTGCGCTGAGCGCCGTGGGCATCGGCGTCAAGTTGAATAAGGGCGACGTGGCGGTGCGCGGCAACTTCGCCACGCTGGGCGCGGGCCGCATCGTGGAAGACCGCCGCGCGGGCCGCCCCAGCAACGAGAAGAACGCGGAAGTGGTGGCACAGCTCAAAGCCGCCATCCCCGAGATCGATGGCGTGCCCGTCGAGATCTACACCGAATCCGAACACCGTTTCGTGGTGGTCTTCCGGGCGCAGAACGGTGAGGTGCTGGGCGCGAATATCGGTGACGTGGACCCGCAGGACACCGGGGTGCAGCCGCTGAGGGCCGAGGCGCACGACGACGCCAGCGTCAAGTCAGCCGGGCTGGTCAACGCCTTCGTGGAGCGGGCCGAGACGGCGCTGAAGGACGACGCACAGGTCAACGGCGTGCTGTTCCGGGGTTACAGCGACGTGCCGCACTTCCCCAGCTTCGCGGACGTGTATCAACTGGACGCCGCCTGCATCGCCTCCTACCCCATGTACAAGGGACTGGCCAGTCTGGTGGGCATGGAGGTGCTGGACGTGCCCGGCGAGGAAGACGCGCTGGACGGCAAGGTGCAGGTGCTGCGCGACAACTGGGACAAACACGATTTCTTCTTCTTCCACGTCAAGAAGACCGACAGCACGGGCGAGGACGGCGATTTTAAGGCCAAGGTCAAGAAGATCGAGTTGTTCGACGCCCTACTGCCCGACATCCTGGCGCTGAAGCCGGACGTGCTGTGCATCGTCGGCGATCACAGCACGCCCAGCAAGCTGTCCAGCCACTCGTGGCACCCGGTCCCGGTGCTGGTCCGCAGCGATCACGGACGCAAGGACCTGACCGCGCGCTACACCGAGGAAGAGGCCCAGAAAGGCAGCCTGGGGCTGCGGCGCGGCCCGGACCTGATGCCGATCCTGATGGCCAATGCGTTGAAGCTGAACAAGTACGGTGCCTGAGGCGGAAGCTCATCTGAATTTGATCTCTGGGCAGCAGCTTAAGCCTGTGTGAGAGCGGATAAATGCGGCGAGGGCGGTGGATGAGAATGTCCTGCCGCCCTTTTGCCATGTTGTCAGGGCACAAAACCGCGTAGACGCCTCTGGAGCGGGTGTTACGGCCATGCGAATCCTCTCAGGATTGCGTAAAGAGTTGTCCAGGGCGGCCTTTAGCTGGCTGCCATTGTTCTTCCGGGTCGCTGCGGCAGCATGGGCACCACGAACGGAAGACAGGTCACAGAGCAATACCGTCAGAAATGACAGCCAGAAATGGCAGCACTGCGCCCCGTCGCCTGACCGTTTACCGAAAGTCCAGCCGCCATCAGGCGGCACCCCCACAAAGGAGATTCACATGGCCCGTTTAATGCCCCTGTCCGATATCACTGCCCAGCACTCCGACGTTCTCGGCACCGAATTCTACGATCCCACCGGCCAGACCGCCTACGGCATGAATGGCGAGAAGATCGGCACCATTCGCGGCGCGTTGGCCGAACCCGAAACCGGCAAGATCCGCTTCCTGCTGGTGGACGTGGGCGGCTGGTTCTCCAGCAAGGAAGTCGTGGTGCCCGTGGGCATGTCCACCTTCGAGGGCGATGAAGTGCATTTCACCAACCTGACCAAAGAGCAAGTCGGCGACATGCGCGAGTACCGCATGGGTGAGGAGTACGACACCGACGCCCAGATGTCCGATGAGCGGGTGCTGCGCGCCGCCAACACCGATATGCAGGTCGACGAGAGCAGGTACGCCGCCAGGGCCGGCTACCGCGAAGACGACGCCATGTACCAGACCCCCGACAAACTGCGCCTCCTGGAAGAGCGCTTGGTGGTCAACAAGGACCGTTTCGTGGCGGGCAGCGTGGAAGTCGGCAAGCGCGTCGAAACCCATCAGGAAAATGTGAACGTGGATCTGGCGCGTGAAGAAGTGGTCATTGAGCGTCACGCCGTCACCGACGCGCAGGCTGTGGAAGGCGCAGTGCTGGGTGCCGATTCCAAGACCATGCGCATTGATCTGGAAGCCGAGCGCGCCAACGTGAGCAAGCAGGCGTTCGTGACCGAGGAAGTCACGGTGGGCAAGCGCGAAGTCACCGACTCGCAGACCGTGACCGAGACCGTGGGCCGCGAGGTGCTGGAAGTGACCAAGAGCGGCGACGTGCGTCTGGACGCCGACGGCAAGCCGATGATGGACGACACGAACCGCAAGGTCTGATCTCAAGGCTCAGGGGCAGGGCGACTTCTCAAGGGAGGTCGCCCTGCTTTTTTTTCAAATATGTTCTCCCAGACAGGCAGGAGCTGAAATGACGGACCCAAGCAAGGACAAATCAAATGAGCCGCTGACCGGGACTGAGCTGGAAACCCGGACCACGCAGATTCAGGGCGTCCAGCTTCAGGGCGTGATCGAACTGCGCGAGGAACGCCTGATCATCGAGAAAGAGCGGGAAGTGGCGGGCAGCGTCGCCTTCACCCGCGAGGTCCGGCGCGAGACCGTACAGATGCCCGTGGAACTGGTGACCGAGGTGCTGATCATCGAACACCTGGGAACCGGTGCGGCGGACGGCGGCCACATGATTACCCTGGACGGCACACCGCTGGCCCCCGGCGAACGGCGCGAGGTTTTGGTCTACCGCGAGGAAGCCCGGATCGAGAAGCGCGTGGTGGTCCGCGAGCAGGTCAGCATCGGCAAACGGCAGGTGATCGAGACCCGCACCTTCGATGCCACGCTGGCCCGCGAGGAACTGGTGGTCAACCCAGAGGGCGACGTGCAGGTCTTCGAGCAACCCGCCGGAGAGCAGAAGCTCTAGCCGTTCAGGCCAGCCGCTCCCGTCCCTGGCGCAATTGAAACTCGTCCCAGGCGGCCTTCAGGCGCAGCACTGCTTCGGGCAACCGGGCCGGGTCCAGCGTGAAGGGCAGACGCAGAAAGCTGTCGGGCAGGGTGTCCACACCCATTGACGCGCCGGGGAACAGCCGCACACCGTACCGCGCCGCGCAGAGGGTAAAGGCGCTGGTCTGGCGGGTGGGCAACTCCACCCACAGGAACTGCCCACCGCCCGGCACGGTGAACCGCCATTCGGGCAGGTGCAGGCATAGCAATTCTGTCAGCAGATCACGGGCGACGGTCACGGCTTCGCGCCGCTGTTGCCGCAGCCGGGGCAGGTCCTGAAGCAGTTTCAGGGCGATGTGCTGCCCCGGTAAGCTGCTGCCAAAATCGGAGAGCGTCCGGGCCTGCCCCACCGGCCCCGCGTGCGCCACTGGCACGCGCACCCAGCCCACCCGCAGCCCCGCCCAGTACAGCTTGCTCAGCGAGCCGACATTGAAAATCGGCGCATCGGGGGCGAAGGTGGCGATACGCGGCGGGGCTTCCACCTCAAAGCCAAGATCGATCAGGGTGTCGTCCTCGATGGTGGGCAGATTGGCGTCTGCAATGGTGACAGCGATCCTTTGTCTGGCCCGCTCAGGCATCACTGTTCCCGTGGGATTCTGAAACGTGGGGGTCAGGAAGGCTAGACGTGGCGAATGCTGTTGCACGGCCTGGGCGAAAGCCTCAGCCTCCACTCCCTGCACCGTAACAGGCACGCCCACCGTCTCGGCCCCAACCGCGCGGAAGGCGTCGATGGCCCCGAAATAAGTGGGGGTTTCCAGCAGAACCCGGTCACGGGGGCGCAGAAAGACATTTGCAAGCAGCGAAATGGCCCCCTGCGCGCCGCTGGTGATCAGAACCATTTCCGGCGTGGTGGGCAGGCCCCCCTGCGTGTAGATTTCGGCCAGCAGGGCACGGAGATCGGGCAGGCCCAGTGGGTAATACAGCGACTCTTCAAAGGCGTCCAGGGCGGCCTCGCGCATCTTTTGGCGCTGGGCATCATGCAGCAGTGGAACAGCGATGGTGAAATCGAATTCCTTTCCACCCTGGGCCAAGACGGACGGTGTCCGCAGGGCCAGCACGTTCGCTCCACGCGGCGCACCAGCCGCCACCCGCGTGCCACTGCCGCGCTTGCGGGTGATCCAGCCGCCGCCCTCCAGCAGGTCATAGGCGGCCACCACCGTGCTGCGGCTGATGCCCAGCAATCCTGCCAGCGCCCGCTCTGCTGGCAACGGTTCGGCGGGCGAGAGTTGACCGTTGCGAATACCTGCGCGCATGGCCTCGGCCAGCAGGTCATACAGCGGCCCGTTCCCGGCCCTCCAGCCAGTGAGCAACGCAGACCAGCGGGGGGCATCCATTGGTTCAGCTTAGCAGTCCATTTGTGGATAGAATATAGACAAGCAGTCCAATTCTCAGACCATTGCTCCTCGACAGCAGTCCAATGACAGCGCAGAATCGCTCCCATGACCGCGCCCGTACTGGCTTCCCCCGCTCCTCGCAACTTCTGGCAGGACACCCAGTCCAGCGCCGTGCTGGCCGGACTGATCGCCGTGATCATCGGCTGGGCCGGGCCAAACGTGCTGGTCTACAGCGTGGCTCAGGCCGCGCACCTCAGCGACGCCACCGCCATGTCGTGGCTGTGGGCACACGCCATTTTCACCGGGCTGGCGGGCATCTTCCTGAGCCTGCGAACCCGGATGCCCATTTTGAGTACGTGGTCCACCCCCGGCATCGCCTTTCTGGTCACGGCGCTGCCCGGCATTCCCTTCGCGGAGGCGGTGGGGGCGTTCGTTACATCCGCCGTGCTGGTCTTCATTCTGGGCACTTTCAAACCGCTGACGCGGGCGCTGGGGGCCATTCCACCGCATCTGGCCGCCGCGCTGAACGCCGCGATTCTGCTGCCCTTCGGCTTCAAGGCGGCGCAGGCGTTCGGCGTGCAGCCCGCGCTGGTGGGGGCCATGATCGTGGCCTACTTTTTAATCCGGCAGATTTCGCCGCGCTGGGCGGTGGCCGCCGTGCTGGTGGTGGGCGTGGGGGCCAGCGCGGGCCTGGGGCTATGGCATCCCGCACCGATCAGTTTTGCGCTGACGCAGCCACAGTTTGTGCTGCCCATCTTCAGCCTGCACGCCACGATCAATCTGGCGCTGCCGCTGACGCTGCTGGCGTTCACCGGGCAATTTGTACCGGGTTTTGGCGTGCTGAAGACCAACGGCTACGAACCCGCGCCGGGGCCGGTACTGCGGACCTGCGGTGTCGCCAGTTTGGGCGCGGCCTTCGTGGGCTGCCACAACCTGACACTAGGCGCGCTGCTGGCCAACATCGTCAGCGGCCCGGAGGCGCACCCGGACGCACAGAAGCGCTACACCGCCGCCATCTGGGCCGGGGGCATCAACATCTGCTTTGGCCTGTTTGCTGGAACCTTCGTGCATCTGATGGGCATCCTGCCCGCCGAGGCACTGGCGGCCCTGGCCGGAATCGCCCTGCTGGGCGCGATGGGCAGCAGCCTTCAAGGCGCGTTCCAGGGACAATCCGGCAGTCTGGCCGCCCCGATCATTATTCTGGTCACGCTGAGCGGCATCACGCCGCTGGGCATCGGGGCGGCGTTCTGGGGCATCCTGGCCGGGCTGGCGGTGTACGCGGCAGAGCGGCGGGGTGTGGGGAAGACGGTGCAGGCAGCGAAATAAGTCCTCAGCCCTGAGCTGTCCCGAGCCACCCACTGAGGGGCGCGTGGTCACTCAGTTTCGCCTCGCGGTCCACCCGCACATTGCCCAGATCCACACCCGCCGACAGCAGGTAATCAATGCGCCAGCCGACGTTGTTGGCGTAGGCCCCGGCGCGGTTGCTCCACCACGTATATTCGGCTGCACTTCCCAGCGTGGCGCGGTGGGTGTCGGTCAGGCCCGAGGCCAGATGGGCGGTCATCCACTCGCGCTCGTGGGGCAAAAAGCCGCTGTTTTTCTGGTTGCTACGCCAGTTTTTGATGTCGATCTCGCGGTGGGCCACGTTGTAGTCGCCGCCGATGATCACGGGTTCGCTCTCCGCCATCAGCCCGCTTGCGAAGTCCTGAAATTCGCCCAGCACGCGGTCCTTGAAGCCCTGCCTGGCCTCGCCGCTGCTGCCGCTGGGCAGGTACACGCTGACATAACGCACGCCGCCAATCCGGGCACTCAGCACGCGGCCCTCGGCGTCCATCTCGTCGTGCCCCATGCCCACGCGCACGTCTTCCAGCGGCTGCTTTGCCAGGATCGCCACGCCGCTGTACCCCGCCTTCTGCGCTGGAAACCACGCGCTCTGATAGCCCAGGTGGGCCAGGGCATCAGGCATGGGCGGGGCGCGCACTTCCTGAAGCAGAAGAACGTCCGGGGCCTCGTGCGCCGCCCAGTCGGCCAATCCTTTGCGCATGGCGCTGCGAATGCCGTTGGCGTTCAGGGTGGTGACTTTCAGAGGGGAAGTCGGAACTGTCATCAGGGCCGAGGATAGCGCCGGACTTTTGCCCTTCCAAAAACAAGTCCGCTGCTCAAATCAAACTGTCAAGACATGTTGATCCAACTCAGCCCTGCTGCTCCCCCGTTTCGGGTACGCTACAGGCACTATGGCCGACATTAAATTTCTCAACGAAGCCGACGGTCAGGAATTCCAGATGACCCACCCCAAGGCGGCCCGCGTGCTGGGCGATATCAGGAAGTGGGCGCAGGGCAACGGCTTTGAACACGTCGCCTTCTGGCGCGACACCGACGACGAACATAAGCTGTGGGTGCAACTGGGCGAGGACAGGCTCAACTACTGGATTCACGACTCTACCTTCACCGAGGGCAAGCACGAAACGGTGGAAATGCAGATGGATTACGCGCGCGGGGCACAACGCCGCAGCGCTGCCGGATACGCCAAGTTCGACAAGTAGGTTCTGGACTCAGAAAACTGGGGGCTGGTCTTCGGGCTGGCCCTCAACCCGTTTTGTATGCGACGTAGACGGCCAGATGTGCGGTGTCCTGCACAGGAAAGCGATGTTCATTGACGCCGATGCTCAGGCCATAAGTTCCCACCAGTTCCCGCGCGTCCGCCGCCGTGACCCTGATGGGGACGCGCACGTCCAGCCGCAGGGCCGTGTGTCCAGCCTGTATCAGGGCGGCCCGTAGATTCTGCTCTGGCCCGCCATCATCGGCTGGGCGGCCCAGCGCGTGCCATGTTGCCCGCAGATGATCCGCATCGTGGGTCGCCAGCACCAGTTGCCCACCCGGACGCAGCACCCGCCACGCCTCGCGCAACGCTGCCCCGGCGTCCGGCAGGTGCGCCAGCGTCCGCACCAGCAAAGCCACGTCAAAGGCCCCGGCCATGTACGGCAGGGCTTCGGCCACACCACGATGAATCCCCGCGCCGGAGCCGGGATCGATGCCCTCTCCGCGCCCCGTTGAGTGCTGCCGCCACTCCCGAACCAGCGCCCCCTCCCCCGCACCGATGTCCAGCAGATCGGTATTGGGGGGAAGGGTCAGCACTTCCAACAAAGGCTGATGCGGCCACCCCACGCCAGTCAGGCGGGAAAGCAAAGCGTCCCGCTGCGCCAGCCTGGATTCGGAAGGCAAGGCTCAGGGCTGCTTGTAGGTGACCCGGTACATCACGCCGTTGCCGTCGTCGGTGACGAACAGCGCGCCGTCCGGGGCCACCTGCACGTCGGCGGGGCGGCCCGAAGTGGACAGGCCCAGCGCACCCAGAAAGCCGGTCATGAAGTCCTTCGTCTCCCCTGTTTTGGGGTCCACGGTGATCACGCTGTAACCGCTCTTCTGCGGGCGGTTCCACGAGCCGTGCAGGGCCACGAACATCTTGCCCTGGTACTCGGCGGGAAAGACCTTACCCGTGTAAAACGCCATGCCCAGCGGCGCAGCGTGGGCGGTGGTGGTGGC
The DNA here is from genome assembly GCF_009017495.1 of Deinococcus sp. AJ005. NCBI lineage: Bacteria > Thermotogati > Deinococcota > Deinococci > Deinococcales > Deinococcaceae > Deinococcus > Deinococcus sp. AJ005. The sequence goes on from NZ_CP044990.1 coordinate 3,153,040, forward strand.
AAAGGACGGCTGAGCCGCCTCGCAGACTGCCGGGGTCTTCTTCCCAAAATCCTTGTCCCAGATCTGGGCCTCACCGGCGGCTACCGGATAGCAGTACGGCCAGCCGTAGTTCTTGCCGTCCATCACTCGGAAGAAGGATTCGGGCGGATTGTCGCTTCCAGCCATATCGCGCCCGTTGGCAGTGGCGTACAGGGTATCGCCCGACCACTCCAGACCCACGGCGTTTCGCAGGCCCGTGGCGAAGGGGCGGCCATTCTTACCATCGGCGTCGTAGACCCAGACGGTGGCGCGCTGGGCATTTTCTTCCTCACAGACATTACAGGTGCTGCCCATCGCCACGTACAGTTTGCCGTCCGGCCCGAAGACGATGGTGCGCGAATGGTGCCGCTCCCCGGCTTCCAGATTGATGATCTTCTCGGGCGTGGCTTCCGGCTTCAGATCGCCGTCCTTGTAGGGCATGCGGATCACGCCATCGGTGTTGGCGACGTACAGGTAGCCGCCGTGAAAGACCAGACTGTTCGGCTGATCCAGCGCCGAAAGGTAGGTCTGCGCGCCATCCAGAACACCGTTTTTGTCGCGGTCCGACAACACCAGTACACGCCCGGTGCCGGGGTCCTTACCCTCATCGGCCACAAACAGATCGCCGTTCGGGGCAAAGGCCATCAGGCGCGGCTTGCCCAGATCTTGGGCGTACAGGTCCGCCTGGAAGCCTGCCGGGAGGGTCAGCCCGGCGTTGGGTTTGGTGGTGTCGGGGCGCTGGACCACCGCGCAGGAGCCGAGGGCCAGGGTCAGCAGGCCGCCCAGCAGGGATGCGCGTCGCGTGTTGTGGGAGAGCATGACCCATGAGACACGGGCGACATGAAAATAGGGGGTCACTTGGTTAAACCGTGGCTGAGACTGCCTGCGGGCTTACGTTGTTGGCACGCAAGCGTCGGCAGAGAAGCACACAGGAAGGACGGGAGGCAGCCTGCTGGACTTCAGCTAAACGCCGCAGAACAGCCCAACAACACAGAACACAGCCCAAAAGACCGTCCGGGACTTCACAGTCCTGACTATTTCATTTGGCCTGCCGCCGATGCTCTAGCCTTCTGTCATGACCTCTACCCCGAAGAAAACCCTGAACGTGACCTGGCTGGGCGAGCAGCGCTACCTGGGCGTCAACGAAAGTGGGCAGCAACTGCTGATCGACAACAGCGCGACCAAGATCGGCGTTTCCCCGATGGAAGCGCTGCTGGGTGCGCTGGCGACCTGCACCGCCTACGACGTGGTGGAGGTGATGAAAAAACGCCGCACGCCGCTGGCGAGTTACCGCATTGAGGTAGAGGGTACGCGGGCCGACACGGACCCCAAACGCTACACCCACATCACCGTGCGCCACATCGCGGGCGGCGAGGGCATTACCGCCGAGGCGCTGGAGCGGGCCGCGCACCTGAGCCATGAGAAATACTGCTCGGTGGCCTCCAGCCTGAACAGCGAGATCAGCGTGGAGACACGGGTGGAAACGGCTTAACTCGGCCTCAGCTTCCGCGTTTGGCCGCCTTGAGGGCCGCGAGCGCCTTGCCCCGGTGGCTGATGGCCTGCTTCTCGGCCACGCTCATCTCGGCCAGGGTGCGGGTCTGGCCATCGGGGACGAACAGGGGATCGTAGCCGAAGCCGCCGTCGCCGCGCGGGCCTTCCAGCAGGGTGCCGGACAATTCTCCCCGGTACGATTCCACCTGTCCGTTGGGGTGGGCCAGGATCACCACCGAGACGAACCTGGCGCGGCGGTTGGCCTGCCCGCGCAGCTTTTCCAGCAAGTACATATTGCGCTCCAGATCGCTGTCGCGGCCCCCGAAACGGGCGCTGTACACGCCGGGTTCGCCGTTCAAGGCCTCTACCTCAATGCCGCTGTCGTCGGCCAGCGCCGTCGTGCGGGTCATCAGCGCCACTGTGCAGGCTTTCAGGGCGGCGTTCTCGGCGTAGGTGGCCCCAGTTTCCTCAGGCATGGGCACGCCCTGCACCGGCTGCAAATCCCAGTTCAGATCGGCCAGTGCCGCCTCGATCTCGCGCACTTTTCCGGCGTTTCCCGTCGCCACCGTTACTCGCATCAGGCCATTGCTCATCACACTCCAGAGTGTACGGGGAAATGCACAGCAGCAGGTGCGGAAATCCGGTCCCTCCCCCCACCAGTCCCCCCCAACACCAGTTCCCACAACACCAGCCCCCAGCCTCAGTCGCCCAGCGGCAATTCGGCGCGCACCCGCCAGCGTTCCTGGCCCTCCGGTTTCTCGAACAGGGTCAGAGAAGTGTAGTTCTGTGTGGTGAAAGGGCGGAGACGTTCCTCCAGTGCGCGGCGTAGCGCCTGCGGGTCATGGCCGCCGTAGGGCTGGACCAGGGTGAAATGCGGCTCCCAGGTGTCCAGCCCACGCGGCGTGTGCAGCAGTGACATGCGCGCACCCTCGAACGGTCTGGCGTACAACCCCTGAGCCACCTGCCCGGCAAAGGGCGAGGCAGTCACGAAGCGCGCGAGGCGGGCCAGCAGCAATGTATGCGCCACCAGCAAGGCCGGGGAAGGGTCCAGGCGCAGCACCCACGTTTCGCCGTCGTCCCAGACGTCGATGCGCCCATTCGTCAGCGACAGGTCCGTATCGGGCGAGAGGCAGGCCACGCAGGCGCGTGCCTCGGCCTCGATGGCGGGCCACCACGCCGGATCGGTGGAAAAACCCTCCACCACCGTCAGATGAAAGCCGAACGGCCCCGCGTCGGTTTGCCATTCGGGGGGTAGGAAGTCGGGAAGGGGGACGGGCTGATCCGCGCGCACATCAAAACCCAGCAGTTCGGACCCCACCTGGTACAGCGCCGATCCGGCAGGCGGACACAGATAGACGGCGAAACGCGTTCCAGCAGTGGCATCAGGCATGGCGCGATTGTGGCAGATGGCCGGGCAGGGGCTGGGGGTCAGAGGCCGGTTTGTGGGCGCAAGGCTTTTCGCACCCTTGCGCCCATACTTCCAGCTCCATCACTTCAGAGAAATCCTGACCTCGTTGCCCGCGCTGTCCTCGGCGCTGATCAGTTCGCCGGGGGGTGGGTCCGATTCGATCAGTAATTGCAGGGTTTCCAGGCTGAATCCGGCACTCTCCAGCGCGCGGATGCCGTGCGGCGGAATCAACTTGTGCAGATGCGGCGCGAGGCTGACCGGCAGGTTGGCGCTGTACTCGTCGCCCGCCGAGGACTCCACCCGAATTTGCAGGATGCGGGCCGAGCCGGAGCGCGAGTTGCCATATTGATACTGAGACTCGTACTGGGGTGTCTTGCCCTCGAACACGCCCTCGACAGCGCGCTCCACAGTATCGGTAATCCGGTCAACCATGCCCTCTATTCCTCCTCGGCCTGTGCGTGAGCGGCTGCCAGAATCCCAGGTCCATTGCGGGCCGCGTTGGTCCTCTGGACGTGGGTTGCCGAAGCCTCCGGGGGGCTGGGGTGGACGTGGAGGCGGGGGCGGCACATCACGCACGCCGCGCAGCAGCAGCAGGTGTTCGGCCACCTGTCCGGTATCCAGCTCGTCACGCTTGAGCAGCGAGTCGATCAGTTCGCGGTCACTGTCGGTCAGGGCCAGCTTGGCGCTCAGGGCGGCCAGCAGCGGCCCGGCGTCCTCCAGGCTCAGGCGGCCCGCGCGGACCAGATCGAGAAGACGTTTGACTTTCTCTTTCATGGGGTCCTCCTGTGGGTGGGGGGTCTGGTCTGAGCGGTCATGGCAGGTCACTCTGCGGAGGGCGACGGCTGGAGTGTGACCCAGGCGAGGACACCATCAGCACACGCCCGCCTGACATCAGCACCCTGCCGCGCAGATCGTCCCCGTCCGAACCCGTCTGACGGGTCATCTGATAAGCGTGCCACCGCTCGGGCGTGACGTGCAGCATGGCTTGCAAGCGCTGCCAGAATCTTCCGAACAGCCCAGGCCCAGGCACTTCGGCGGCGGATAGACGAACCCGGCGAATCACGCGGTAGCCCTTGCCGGAGCGGACCGTAAGAGGGGCCGAAACCGTGCGGGGGGAAGAAGAAGCGCTCATCTCACATCCTCCGTGAGCAGCTTGACCTGTCCGGCGGCCACCTTGCACGACAGGTAAGCCGCGCCGCCCCCCAGTTCCCCGGCGTGCTGCGTGTTCATGAAGCCGCCGCTCCTGCGGGTGGGAAAATCGGCCTTGAACGCGCCCACGGTCACGTCGGCGTCCACGCGAAGGCTGCTGCCCGGAAGCAGGTGCAGGGTGGCGTTTCCGGCGTTGACTTCCAGCCGATGATCGCCGCCCGACAGCACCCCGGCCCACTTGAGATTGCCGCCGTTGACGCTGGCGTTCAGGCTGTGCGCGCCGCTCAGCGTGAGGTTGCCGCCGTTGACGTTCAGGTGCGTGGGGCCATTCACCTCGGCGGCGGTCAGGTTGCCGCCGTTGACCTCGGCCTTCAGGCTTTCAGCGCGGCCCATGCGGACGTTGCCGCCGTTCACGTCGGCCCACAGCTCGCCGCCCAGATCGGGCAGGGTCAGGTTGCCGCCCTCCACCGAAGCGCGCACATGCCGGGGCATAAACGGCACCGAGAGGATGGCCTTGACATTGCCCCAGTGGCCTCTGGAGTGATCCACGCGCTGAACCTGCCAGCCCTTCGGCGTGCCGGTCAGGCGCAACACGCCGTCCTCGTTGGCGCTCAGATGCGGCGCATCCAGCGAAGCGTCGTGCAGCACGGTCAGGGTGTAGCCGCTGACCCTGAGCGTCAGGTCAGCGGGAATATCGCTGACGCTGCCCTGCTGGGCGGCAGGCATCACGGCTTCCTGCTCATCGGCGGGCGTGCCTTCCAGCAGCCCAGCGGCTTCCTCGGCGGTGAGTTTGCCCTCGGCCACCAGACGCTGCACCTGCGAACGGAAGTCCTCTGCGGGCGATTGCTTTTCATTCATATCCGTCTCCTTGAGAGAATAGAAACACAAATTTATCAGAATGTCAATATCGAGTTTAATGTCTGATTCTGGCAGATAGGATTTTTACTGTTCTGCACACGAATTGAGATATGAGACTCGCCCGTTTCTGACGCCTATAGCAATCTCAATCTGCTATTCACCTATTTCTTCTGCAATCATCCCCTTGCAACTCGGGCCGTCTGCCGCACCCGTCCTTCCCTCTCCCCTATGCTTGACGCCATGACATTGCCCGAACTCACCTCCGCCCAGCGCACCGATGTGGAACTGCTGGCGCGCGGCAAGGCAGAAAAGAGCCGCACCCTGCGCGAGATGAACCTGCCCGAGACGCCGGAATCCGCCCACACGCTGCTGTTGCGCCTGGGCATCTGGAACGAGGCGAAGACGCCCTACGCAGACCGTCTGGGCGCAACGCTGACCCACCTTTCGCTAGACGTGCCGGATTTTGCCGACGAGAACCGGCTGGACCTGACCCATTTGCCCGCCTACGCGATTGACGACGAGGGCAGCCGTGACCCGGACGACGCGATAGGCATTGAGGCGTTGGAGGGCGGTCTGACGCGCCTGTGGGTGCATGTGGCGGACGTGGCCGCGCTGGTGCCACCGGAAAGCGAGCTGGACCTGGAGGCCCGCGCACGCGGCGCGACGCTGTATCTGCCAGACCAGACCATTGGCATGTTGCCCGACGCTCTGATCGAGAAGACCGGGCTGGGCCTGCACGACACCATGCCCGCGCTGTCGATCTCGCTGGACCTGGACGCCGACGGCAACGCCGACGCCGTGGATGTGGCCCTGACCACCGTGCGGATCACGCGGCTGACGTACATGGGCGCGCAGGCGAAGCTGGAGGCGGGCGAGGAACCCTTCGTGACGCTGGCCCGGCTAGCCCATGCCAGCAAGGAACTGCGCGATTCCGAGGGCGCACTATCCATCGAACTGCCCGAAGTGAAGATTAAAGCCGACGAGAACGGCGCGTCCGTGACGCCGCTGCCCAAGCCGGAAATGCGCTTCGTGGTGCAGGAATGCATGACGCTGGCCGGCTGGGCCGCTGCCATTTACGCCGATGACCACGACATTCCCCTGCCGTTTGCCACCCAGGCCGATCCCAGCCGTGAGGTACGCGGCGAGGGGCTGGGCGTGCAGTGGGCACGGCGCAAAACGCTGGCCCGCACGCGCTTTCAGCCGTCGCCGGGGCCGCATTCCGGCATGGGGCTGGACCTGTACGCGCAGGCCACCAGCCCGATGCGGCGCTACCTGGATCTGGTGGTGCACCAGCAACTGCGCGCCGCGCTGACGGGGGGGGAACCGCTGGACGGCAAGGTGGTGGCCGCGCACATCGCCCAGGCCACCCTGAATGCCGACGCCACCCGGCAGGCCGAACGCCTGAGCCGCAAGCACCACACCCTGCGCTTCGCCGCCGCCCAGCCGGAGCGCGAGTGGGAGGCGGTGGTGGTGGACCGCCGGGGACCGCAGGCCACCCTGCTGATTCCCGAACTGGCCTACGATCTGCCCTTCAGCACCCCCGCGCCCGTGGGAACGGCGTTGCGAATCAGGCTGGTGGACGTGAACCTGCCCGCCCTGAGCATGCGGGCGCGGCTGGTCTGAGAACCTTCTCCGAAAAATACTGCGGCGGGACATCCAGCCCAGCCTCACCCTGAGCAGATGACGGCTGGCCCACGCTCTACGCCTCATCAGCAACCCGCTGTTCTTGATGAACGCGCTGCCTGTACTCAGTCCAGTACATCTACAGCGGAAATGTACTCGGGACATTTAACCCACAGCCGAAAAACAACGTTGAACACGCACATTTCATGCACCCAAACCTGCTTCATCTTTCATTCATATGCCCCCCTCTCTGCTTAAACTGCCAGACATGACCGCTGTGAGCCGGGTATTGAACGACATTGTGTCCCTGCGAATGAGCCATTGCCGCGCTGAACAGGCCGCTGGGGCCGCCCAGTACCATCTGGCGGTGCAGCACTACCGCGCCTGCCTGGAGGCTGCCGAGTGCCGCGAGGACTGTCAGGCGGTGCAGTTCTTCGCCCTGAAACTGTCGGGCTGCTATGACCAGATGGGCCTGCGCGACAAGGCAAGCCAGTTTCGCGCCCTGGCCAGTGCAGAAGACGAGATGCCCGGCCTGCTGGGCTGAAACCTTGAAACCTGCTGGACTGAAACCCGGCACGCCTCCGCGCCGTACTGGAAATATGTTGAAAACGTTGTTCCTGACGCTGACGCTCGCGGCCCTGCCCGCTGCTTCCGCCACATCCACATCTATAACGCTGACCGCCGGGCAGACGGTGACCAGCGGCGGCGCAAAAATTACCCTGCTGCGCTTTAGCGACAGTCGCTGCCCCGTGAAGGCCATCTGCGTGATGGCGGGCAACGTGAAGGCCAGCGTCTTCGTGGTTCGGGGCAAATCCGCGCGACTGTACACCGTCTATCTGCCCGGCGTGCCCATTCAGACGGCTGCCGGAAAAGTGGTTTTGAAGGCGGCAACGAGACTGGAAGACGGTTCGGCCCAGCGGCTGACGTTCCTGATCACACAATAGATTTGCTGAGGCAGGCTCGCGCGGCCTCGCCCTCCCCTAGCCCCCGCCCCGCGCTCAGGAGTCACACTCGCTAAAGTGACCCCCATGAAGTACGTGTCGACTCGTGGCCTGCGTGATCTGGGGGGCTTTTCGGATGTTCTGCTGATGGGCCTCGCCCCGGACGGCGGCCTTGCCATGCCCGAACACATCCCGACGTTTGGCCCGGACGAGCTGGAGGAGCTGCGCGGGCTGAAGTATTCAGCGCTGGCCTATGCGGTCATGCGGCCCTTCATCGACGATATTCCCGAAACTGACCTGCGCCAGATGCTGCGCGCCACCTACCACCCGGACGTCTTCCACAGCGCCGAAATCACTCCACTGATCCGGCTGGGCGACTCCGATCTGTACCTGCTGGAACTGTCTAACGGCCCCTCATTGGCCTTCAAGGACATTGCCATGCAGTTTCTGGGCCACGTCTTTGAATACGTGCTGGAGCGGCGGGGCGAGCATCTGAACATCCTGGGCGCGACTTCGGGCGACACCGGATCGGCAGCGGAGTACGCCATGCTGAGCAAGGCCCGCGTGAACGTGTTCATGCTCTCGCCGCACGGGCGCATGAGCGCGTTTCAGCAGGCGCAGATGTTCAGCATCAACGAGCCGAATATCTTCAACATCACCGTGGATGGCGTGTTCGACGACTGCCAGGATCTGGTGAAAGAGGTCAACGCCGATGCCGAATTCAAGGCCAGATACACCATCGGGGCCGTCAACTCGATCAACTGGGCGCGGGTGCTGGCGCAGGCGGTGTATTACTTCAAGGCGTATTTTGCGCTGAACCTGCCCGCCGGACAGCAGGTCGATTTCAGCGTGCCGTCCGGCAATTTCGGCAATGTGTTTGCCGGGTATCTAGCCAAGCGCATGGGCCTGCCCATCGGGCAACTGGTGGTGGCCAGCAACGAGAACGACGTGCTGCACGAGTTCTTTTCCACCGGGGTCTACCACGTCCGGCGGGCGGCGCAGGTGGCGCAGACCTCCAGCCCCAGCATGGACATCGGCAAGGCGTCCAACTTTGAGCGCTACCTGTATCTGGTGGCGGGGGAGGACGGCGTGCAGACCCGCGCGTGGTGGGACGAGGTGGGTGGCTCCAGACCCGTCGATCTGCGCGGTTCGGGCCACTGGGACGCCGTGAAGGCCAGCCGTCTCGTCGGCGGACGCAGCAGCCATCAGGACCGATTGGACACCATTCGCCGCGCCGATGGGGAGTTTGGACGCTTGATCGACCCGCACACCGCCGACGGCCTGCTCGTGGGTGAGCGCTGCGCGCGGCCGGGCGTACCGATGGTCTGCCTGGAAACGGCCCTGCCCGCCAAATTCGAGGCGACGGTGGAAGAAGCTGTGAACCGCATCCCCCCACGCCCTGAGCGCTTCGAGGGCATCGAGAAGCTGCCGCGCTATTTCACGGTTATGGACAATGATGCAGCGGCGTTGAAGGCATTTGTGGTGGAGAAGTTAGCGGCGACTCTAAAAGCAACGCCCTGATCCCCGCACTAAAGCAGTTGTTATAAAAAGACCATTTTTATGACCGAGCGGAGCGAGTGACTTTTACTGAGCAGGACGGAGAATGGAGTCGCCGGAAGTCTTTTATTCCGGCGACGTAATTCGTAGAACTGCACTAAACTCTGGCCCATGAAGCACCTCTCCGCCACCGATCCCACGCCGCGCAGCCTGGGCTTTACCATGCCCCCTGAATGGGAACCGCACGCCGCCACCTGGATGAGCTGGCCCGCTGACGACGAGTTGTGGTTCGGCCATCTGGAGGCCGTGCGCGCCGAATTCGCCGAACTGGTGCGCACGGTTGCCCGCTTCGAGCCGGTGCAGTTGCTGACCCGCGATGCCTATAGCCGTCAGGACGCCACAGAGCGTCTGGCCGGGGCCGACGTGACCTTCCACGACGTGCCACTGAACGACGTGTGGATCCGCGACAACGGCCCACTGTTCGTTACTCGCGCCTCCGGGGAAGTGTCCCTCGTCAACTGGCGGTTCAATGCCTGGGGCGGCAAATTCGACTATGCCGAGGATGACCGCGTGCCGGAAGCCGTGGCCCGCATTCTGGATGCCTCTCACTGGGATGTTCCGGTGGTACTGGAGGGTGGCGCGCTGGAAATCGGCGGCGCGGGCGTGGCGCTGACCACCCGTTCCTGCCTGCTGACCGAGACGCGCAATCTGGGCCTGGACGCGGGCAAGTACGCCGACTGGCTGCGCGAATACCTGGGCGTCAGCAAGCTGCTGTGGCTGGGCGCGGGGCTGGAGAATGACCACACCGACGGCCACATCGACACCATCACCCGCTTTACTGGTGAGCGGACGATTGTGACCAGCGTGGAGTCAGACGAGACAGACCCCAACCACGCAGTTATGTCGGCTAATCTGGCGGCGCTACGGGAGATGACCGACGAGAACGGCGAACCTTTCCGCATCGTGGAATTGCCACTGCCCGCCGAGTATCTGGAGGGCGCAGAGGGAAGACTGCCACCCACCTACGCCAATTTTTACATCGGCAACGGCTTCGTGGTGGTGCCGCAATACGGCGATCCCAACGACGCCCGCGCACTTGAAATTCTGGCCCCCCTCTTTCCGGGGCGCGAGGTCATTGGCCTGAGCAGCCGCGCGATCATCGAGGGCGGCGGCTCGTTCCACTGCATCACTCAGCAGCAGCCTGTGGGGACGGTGTGGACGGGGGAGTAAAATCGCACTCCCTAAAAATTGACCCTACTGGGAACATTCTGTATTCGTCTACGAAACTTTAGATCTGGAAAAGTAAATATATCGTATTCATAAGCTGTAAAAATTTTTTACACAGCCAGGATCGATGATTTGCACCTAAATATCTACTGCTAGAACTTTTAGCGCTATATTTTTATCAGATATGCAGCTCTATTGGAATTCATTTTTGCTTCTTAACTCCCATCACGGAATATGGAAAGGAAGAATTGAATTTATGAAAAATAATTCGACGGACTGTGAAATTGTACTGGCAACTTTTAATGGTGGTAAATATCTGAAGGATCAGTTGGACAGCCTGGAGGCACAGACAGTTAAGTGCAATATTCTATGCCATGATGATGGTTCCAGCGATAACACGCTCGTTCTACTAAAAGAACGCGTGCTGAGCAACGGTTACTTCCGTATCATTTCAGGTCCACCTATGGGAAGCGCAAGTCAAAACTTCTCACTCTTACTTGGAAATACGACGGCTAATTACGTTTTCTGTGCAGATCAGGATGATGTGTGGTTACCAGATAAAGTCGAGCATAGTTTGAAGGTTATTCAATTCTATGAACAGGTTTATGGCTCCGATACCCCATTGATGGTGCATAGCGACTTAACACTTATTGACGACTGCGGCAAATATATTGCTAGTTCAATGTGGAAATATCAGAATCTAGACCCAGAATGGGGAACTCAATTTAATTTACTTTTAACACAGAATGTAGTTGCTGGCTGTTCGATGGTTGTCAATCGGGCATTGCTAAATTTAGCTCTGCCCATACCAGCGACGGCAATTATGCACGATTGGTGGCTTGCCCTGATCGCCTGTGCCTTCGGCAAAGTCATATGGGAAGCAGAGAGTAAAATACTTTACAGGCAGCACGCGACAAATGTGATGGGAACAGAAAAGTATGACAAACGATTTCTACTCCTGAAGCTGATCTCATTTGGTCATTCCGAAAAGATGGCGTACCGCAACCACTGTAGGTTACGCGACGCAAAACAGGCCGAGGCTTTTGCCAAACGGTTTCCGACATCCTCATATGCAGTTCAGGCCAGTCTTTTTGCACAACTTCCACAAATGCACTCATGGCAACGTCGCCATACGATCCTACAACAAAGGTTTTTTAAGATCGGTAAAATACGTAATATGGACTGGCTCGTCTAGGTACAACCCGTGCTTACACAGCTTATGTGATTCGGCGTGATGTAGCAAGATTTTTATTTGTTGGACAGCATACGTCCCGGACGCCTCCGACGCGGCAGGTCAGGACACACAACTTCATCTGAGCCTTACCACACAGCTTCCACACCGATATTGAGTGACGTGGCGTCCACCGGTCCGACTGGTGGAGAACTCGCTGGAGTGGCTGGCGCAACGATGACCATCGCCCGTTGCATATATACCCGCTTGCAGGCAACGGGGCTGCGGCCCTGAGTGGAGATACCACAGGCGTGCTTGAATGCCAGGATGTCCGTTTTTGACCTCGGCGGCGGCTACAGTGCCCGGTCCATCCCGCTGGAGACCTACCGCGACGCCTGCGTCCGGCTGGGGAGCCGGATTTTCGGCGGCACTTCGCTGTATGCCTTCGGGGCTGAAACCAAAGCGCTGCCCCCGCTGGGCGAGACTTTTACCTGGGGCATTTACGTGGCTGAGGAACTGATCGGCTGGAGCTTCGCCTCTCAGCAGAGTGAACGCGCGGTGTACATGGCCGACACGGGAATCCTGCCCGAACATCAGGGGCGTGGGTTGTACACCCGCCTGCTGCCGCACCTGCTGGAGACCTTCCGGGCGGCGGGCTACACGCTGGTGCAAAGCCACCACCGCGCCACCAACAACGCCGTGATCATTCCCAAACTGCGCGCCGGGTTCTTCATCCAGGGCCTGAATCTGTACGAGGGCGGAATGAGCGTTCCCATGACGCTGAGCTTGGACGACACGTATCGGGACGCCATGCATGTCCGCAGCGGTTTTCAGGCGGCAGGGGGTGAGGTTGCGCGGCGGCTGGGATTGCCCTCCACGCCTCAAGCCGAGAGCGCTGCTGTTCCCGCCGTCCCGCTGCCAGAAGCTCAAGGCGACGACACCGATCTGGGCGGCGGCTACGTCCTGCGCCCCGTCGCCTACGAGACTTATTACGACATCTATATCCAGCTAGAGGACGCCGTGTACAGCAGCGTGTCGCTGAACTGGCCCGCGCCTGCCCGCCCCGAACCCGTGGAATACCCGCGTTACGCCTGGCTGATCGGCCACCAGAACGAGGTGGTGGGCTGGCACTATTCCCGCCAGTGGGACGCCCGCACGGCCTACATGGTCAACACGGCATTGCTGCCCGCACACCGGGGCCGGGGCCTGTACCCACGCGTGCTGCCGCCTGTGTTGAGGACGCTGCAAACCCAGGGCTACGATCTGGTCCGCAGCCACCACCACGCCACCAACAACGCTGTGCTGGTTCCCAAACTGCGCGCGGGCTTTCGCTTGCAGGGTCTTCAGGTGGACGATCACGGCGTCATGGCGGTGCTGATGCTCAGTTTTGGCACGCTGTACCGCGACTACATGGACGTTCGAAGCGGTCTGAAGCAGCCGGGGGGCGAGGTGGCGCGGGCGCTGGGCATGAATTGGAAGCCATAGAAAAAGCCCTCTCGGTGAAGGAAAGGGCCGATTGAACGAACTTTATGCCTTCTTCGCCGGGCGGTTCTTCGCGCGCTTGATCGTGGCGATGCCCGCGCCGGAGTGCAGCACGTCGCCGTACAGCTTCCACCACTGACGGGCCGTTTCCAGATCGCGGGTCAGGTTCTCGAAGCGGTAGTAGGCAGCTTCCCCGCCGGGCAGGACGAAGGTGGGCGTACCGAACACACCGATCTCAGCGGACTCGGCCAGATCGCTGCGGAGGCTGGCGCGCAGGGCGTCGTCGTCCTTGCGGTCAGCGGCAAACTGGTCCATATCCAGATTGGCGGCCTTCGCTGCGGCCATCACGGCGTCCTCGTCCAGCGATTTCTTGTCCTCATGGACCGCGCGGAACAGGGCCAGACTGAACTCCCAACTGGCTTCCTCGCCCTGCCTCGCCGCCGCCACCGCCGCCAGAAAGGCCAGCAGACTGGATTTCTGGAAACGCTCGCCCGCGTCCCCCGGCTGATCGGTCAGCCACCAGACGGGTTCCTTCTGGCCCGCGTTGTCGGGGTGGTTGCCCTGCACCAGCGAGAAGTGTTTGAGGGTGAACTGCTGCTCGCCCGCCTTTCGCAGCACCTGCGCCAGTTCCAGGCCGCGCCAGGCGTAGGGACACACGAAATCGAAGAAAATGGTGTTGGAAGTCATGGCGGGACGCTAGCACGCGCCCTGAACGGGGACTGTCAGCTTTCCAGCCCCCAAGCCCCATTACGAATGGTTCCAGTTCCCAGGATCGTCCGAGTCGCCGGGCGAGAGGCCCAGCACGTCGCCGTCCGTGGAGCAGCCCAGCCCCAGCACCGTGCGGTTGGCGTAGGCGAAGTAGGCCGTGACCTGATTGATCTCCAGAATCTCGCCGTCGGTGAAACCAGCGCTTCGCAGGGCCGCCACATCCGACTCGGCAACAGTAGACGGATTAACTGTCAACTTCTCGGCGTAGCGCAGGGCCTGTTTCTGGGCATCGGTCAGCGGGACGGCGTCGGGATCACGCGCTTCTATCGCGCAGCGAATCGCGTCGGCCCGCGCGTCGTCTTTGAGCAGCCGCCTCAGCCCGGCAAAGTGGTGTTCCACGCAATAGTCACAGGCATTGAGCGCACTGACCCAGACGCCCAGCGTTTCCAGCAGCCATTTGGGCAGCGTGTTGCCGCTGTGGTGCAGCGCGGCCTTGTACAGCGCCATGTGCCCCTCCATGCTGTGGGGCCGCAGCGAGTGCATCGCCATGATGTTGTCCACGGCATTGCCCGGCCCTTTCACGCGGTCATACAGGGTTTTCAGGCGGCCTGTGGCGTCGGCGTAGGGAACGGTTTCAATCCAGGGCATGGGGCAGTCTAGGCTGCCAGGAGGATTAAGCTGAACCCACCATGAACCCAGACGAGCGCGCGGCACAGAATGTCCGGCTGTTCGACACCCTCTCGGCCCACTATGACCGCATGGGCTTTTTACCGTTGACTGCCCTGTATCTGGCGCAGCGGTTTGACGCGCAGCCCGGCGAAACGCTGCTGGACGTGATGTGCGGCACTGGCACGCTGGCGCTGGCGCTGGCAGACGCGGTCGGTGCCGGCGGGCGGGTGGTGGGCGCTGACCTGTCGCCGGGAATGCTGGCGGTGGCGCGGAATAAAGCGGCGGGACAGCCACAGGTGTCATTCGTGGAGGCAGATGCGACGGCCCTGCCCCTGGCGGACGCGGAATTTAATGGTGTGGCCTGCGCCTCGGGCCTGTTCTTCGTGCCGGAGATGGACGCGGCCCTGCGCGAGTGGCGGCGGGTGGTGCGTCCCGGCGGACGCATGGTTTTCAGCTCATTCGGCAAGGGTCTGATGGGCGACCTGCCGGGGCGCTGGCGCACGGCGCTGGAAGGGGTGGGTTTCCATCCAGGCTTTCCGCCGCTGGGCCGCCTGCCCTCGCCGGACGCGGCGGCCCAGCTCCTGCGGGATGCGGGCTTTGCCGAGGTCACGGTGGACCTTCAGGACCTGCCCTACCTCCTGCCCACGCCACAGGACCGCTGGGACGACATCGAGGCGGGCATGGAAGGTGCGCCGCTGGCCGCCCTTCCGCCCGAGGTCCGCCGCCAGCTTCAGACTGATCATCTGGCCGAGCTGGAACTTCTGTTCGCCGGGCAACCGCTGACCGTGCCCGTTCCCGTGCTGGTGGCGGCAGGCGTGAAGCCGGGGTAAACGCGGCTGCCCCTTTTGACGGACGCAACCCAGGTCACGTTTGGGGCGTAATGTGAACCATGACGAATCCTGACGATCAGAAGACCCCGGCGGCAGGCAGGCCACAGGGCAACGGCAACGCACCGTCCTGGGTGGACGACGTGCTGGGCAGCCCGGGCGGCAGCGCACAGACGCACACCCCGGATTCAACCCGGCCCAACCTCAGCAAGACGCCCTCATCGGCGGGTGATCTGCGGATTCCCGAACCCGCGCGCGCCGCTCCGGTCCCAGCGGCAGAAACGGACGACTGGATTTCCCGCGTGACTGGCAGCCCGCCCCCGGCCCACGCCAACGCGCCGCACACCGCCCCCCAGCCCAGCAGTCCCCGCCCCACTGCCCCGGATCTGGACGCCTGGGGCGAACCGCAGCGGCCCACCATCCCCCTGGCCCCCCTGGCCGACGAACGGCCCGTCACGCCCTATACGCCAGTCCCCACCTACGCGGGCGACGTGGCCCAGAAACGCCTGATTGCTGGCCTGCTCGCCATTTTCCTGGGCAGCCTAGGCGTCCACAAGTTCTATCTGGGCATGAACATCCAGGGCATCATGATCCTAGGAGCCAACATCGGCGTCTGGATTCTGGCGCTGCTGATCGGCCTAGTCACGCTGGGCTTCGGCCTGATCATCACCCTTCCACTGGCGGGACTGATCAGCGCGGCGCTGGGTGTGCTGGGGCTGGTGGAGGGCATCCTGTACCTGACCAAGTCCGATGCGGACTTTGGGCGCGATTATCTGGTGGGCAAGAAACCCTGGCTGTAAGGAGCCATCCGACAGTCTCCTGTACCCACTTACCTCTTACAGCGCCGCCTCGATATCCGCCTTCAGGTCCGCCACCCCTTCCACGCCCACGCTCATGCGGATGGTCTGGGGCGTGACCCCGGCGGCGTGGCGGGCGGCCTCGGGGACGCGTCCGTGGGTGGTGGTCCAGGGGTGGACGACCAGGGTACGGACATCTCCCAGGTTGGGGGCCACGCGCAGCACCCGCAGGCGCGACAGAAAGGCGGCGGGGTCCGGCACCTCGAACGCCAGCACCGCGCCGGAGCCGTTGCCCAGGTAGCGCTGCGCCTGCGCGTGGAAAGGATGGTCCTCCAGGCCCGGATAGCTGACATGGCCCACCCTGGGATGGGCCTGAAGCCACTGCGCCAGCTCCAGCGCAGTCTCACATTCGCGGGCCATTCGCAGCGCCAGCGTTTCCAGCCCCTGCGCGATCAGAAAGGCGCTGTGGGGGGCCAGGGTCATGCCCAGTTGACTGGCCCCCAGCCAGCGTTGCCGCCACGCCAGAGCACTGTCGCCGCGCACCTTCAGAATGCTGTTTCCCTCGCCCTCGCTGTAGATCGGATTGCGGGTCAGATCGTGCCGCGCCCCAACGGTGACGCTGCCGCCCATCACGCTGCCGTGGCCGCCGGCCCACTTGGTCAGCGACTGCGCCACCAGATCCGCACCGTGGTCCAATGGACGGCACAGGTAGCCCACGCCGCCGCAGGTGTTGTCGATGGCGAGAAGTGCGCCGCGCTCATGGGCGATGTCCGCAAATGGCCCGATATCGGCGATGTCCCCGGCGGGATTGCTAATCATCTCGGCCCAGACCAGCCGGGTGTTGTCCTGCATGGCGGCGCGCACGGCGTCAGGGGTGTTGTCTACCAGCGTGGCGGAAATGCCCATCAGCGGCAGGATGTTGTTCAGCATCCCGGTGGTGCCCCCGAACAGGCTGGAGGCCGACACCACATGGTCCCCGGCGCGGCACACGCTCAGGATGGCAGTCAACGTGGCGGCCTGTCCGCTGGCGAGGGCCACCGTGTCTGCCCCGCCTTCCAGCGCCGTGATCCGGGCTTCCAGCGCGCGGGTGGTGGGGTTCTGGATACGGGCGTAACTGAGGCCGGTGTTGTTCTGGAACTCGCTCTGCGCCTGCTCCAGCGTGTCGAACTGGAAGGCGGCGGCGGCGTGGATGGGAAAGCCAATCGTCTGGCCCAGCCCGCGCGGAATGCCGGACTGGACGGCGGCGGTCTCATAGCCCCAATCGGCATCGGTCCAGTCGGGACCGGGCGCAGCGTCGTTCATGGGGCCAGCAGCAGAATCGCTCATCCACCCACGCTACGCGCCCCCGCGCCCGAACGTGCGGGACATGTCCGCATGACAGGACAGCAACAAGGCGCGGTCCCGAACTGGAAACCGCGCCTCGCCTTCAAACAGATGCTCTAGAGCCTGGGTGGCACGCTGCCCACAGACTGGGCCTTGAGGGCGTCGCGAATCTCGGCCAGCAGCTTTTCCTCATTGCTGGGTTCGGCCACAGGCGGCTTCTCCTCGCGCTTGAAACGTTCCATCAGGTGATTGAAGGGGATGATGACGAAGAAGTAGATGATGGCTGCCGTCAGCAGGAAGCTGAGCGCGTTGGTCAGGAACAGGCCGTATTTGAAAACGCTGCCGTTGATGGCAAAGGTCAGCGCCGAGAAATCCGGCACACCGCCGAAAATGCCGATGATCGGCAGGATCAGGCCGCTAGTAAAGGAATCCACCACCTTGCCGAAGGCGGCCCCGATCAGGACACCAACCGCCAGATCGATGAGATTGCCACGCAATAAGAACTTCTGAAATCCGCTGACCATCTGTGAATTTTTACACTGAACGAATGAGAAT
This sequence comes from Deinococcus sp. AJ005, assembly GCF_009017495.1. NCBI lineage: Bacteria > Thermotogati > Deinococcota > Deinococci > Deinococcales > Deinococcaceae > Deinococcus > Deinococcus sp. AJ005. The sequence continues at coordinate 3,170,784 of NZ_CP044990.1, forward strand.
GCCAGCTTGGATACTTTCCGCTGTCTAGACAGGCTTTCCCGCCCATTCAAGGGTCTGCATCCCTCCTTGTGAGACTGCCGTGAACCCGACTCCGCTATGCTCCGGGACATGTCCCTGACGCCCACGGCCCTGCTCCTTCTTGGCGTGCAGCGCTGCCGACTGGAAGGCCATCCACACGAGCGGGAACTGGCGCGGCAGTGGGCGCATGCGGTAGATGAGGCCCGTGCCGTGGGCCAGTTGATCGTGCTGATGCAGTGGGACGGCCTGCCAGACACGCCCGGCGAGACCTTCGGCAAGGGCTGGACCCTGCACCCGGATTTCCGCGTGGAAGCGGGGGATCTGCCCGTGCGCGCCGGGCTGCCAGACGCCTTCTGGCACACCGATCTGGCTGCCGAACTCCATGCCCGTGCAGTTCGTGAGGTGGTCCTGCTGGCCCTGCCGGGCGTGCCCGAACTGGCCGCCACAGCCCAGGCCGCGCAAGAAGCCGGATTCACCGTGCGCGTGCTGGATGTCCTGATTCCAGTCTGAACCATGATCCCAGCGTGAACTGAGCGCCGGACAGCAACAGGTAGTGGCCCGGAACTTAAAACAGCGTTAAGCCAACTTGAACTCAGTGCGGCCCCCGCACTCCCAGACTGACGGCATGGCTGACAAAACACTGGCGGACCTTTCCAAAAATATGCGCGAGATCGACATCGCCATGCTCTCCACACACAGCAAGGGCGGCAATATCGCCGGGCGGCCCATGAGCAACAACGGACAGGTGGAGTATGACGGCACCTCGTATTACTTCACCTACGAGGCTGCCCATACCGTGGGCGAGATCGAGGCAGACCCCAAAGTCTCGCTGGCCTTCATGGGCGCCAAGGGCTTCTCGGTGGCGGTGGAGGGTAAGGCCAAACTCAGCCGCGACAAGGCGCAGATGAAAGACCACTGGTCCAAAGACCTGGACAAATGGTTCAAGGACGGCATCGACACCCCGGACATCGTGATGATTCAGGTGGACGCCACCCGCGTGCATTACTGGGACGGCGAGGACGAAGGCGAAGTCAAGCTGTAGATCCCGCATGGAAAAAGCCAGCGTGAGGACCGTCCTCCGCTGGCTTTTTTAATTCTGGCGCTCAGAGCAGTTCTCCGAATTACGTCACCGGAGTAAAAGACTTCCGGCGACTCCATTCTCTACTCCGCAGCTTTGCAAGTCCGTTCTGCTCAGTAAAAGTCACTCGCTGTCTTGGGCAGAACAGATGCCCTTGACTGGGACGGCTCGAAGAGAGGACGCTTGCCCGCCCCGCTCGGTCATAAAAATAGTCTTTTTATGACAACTGCTTTAGGGCTGATAGGTCTTCAGGCCGTCCATCACACCGCCCATTCCCTTTTGCCCGGTGCGGTAAAAGACCAAACTGATCGGCAGGTTGCTGCCACTGGCCGGAATGAAATCGATGTTGAGGCGGTCCGATCCCGCGCGCCACAGCAGCACGGGTTCCTGCGGTTTGATGGCGTTGCCGCTTCTGGGCAGCTTGATGGTCTGGCTGATCGGGCCGTCCTGCACATTCATGGCCCCCCGGTACAACCCCCCGCGCGGGCTGAGGGCCACCGCCGTGCCCGCCGCGCCGTTGACCTCCAGATCATACAGGACCCCGTAATTGCCGCTCAGGCGAACGGGCTTGTTGGTCAGTTTGTCGATGCCGTCAATGGCCGGATCAAGCTGCCCGTCCCCGATCACGATGCGGGCGGGCAGCGTGCCCAGATTGACGCGCAAATGGCGCACCGCGCCCTGGAAGGTGCCGCGCACATGCTTGCCGTCTGGCTGCAAATACGGCAACTGCTGGGACACCTGCGCGCTGGGGGGCAGACCGTCTTCCAACATCAGGAAGGTCAGTTCTACACGGCCCGAGGCGGTCAGGTCCTGCATCATGTTCGCGCCGCTGCCCATGCTCAGGGTGGGGCTGGCGTAAACGGCGGCGGCCTGACCGGGGGCCAGGGTCAGCGTGGGGCCGCCCGTGCTGGCGAAGTAATCCAGCAGCGTAACCTGTCCCAGCAGTCCCTCAATGCGGGTGGGCGCGGTCTCGCCCTGCCGCAGCGTGCGGACCTCTACCGGACGGTCCTCGGTGTTGCGGGCCAGCACGTACAGCCGCGCGGGTTTGCCCAGGCCGTTGAGGTGGTAGCCCAGCAGGCGGACCGGCCCCGAAATGGTGTCCTGGTACAGCACGCCGCTCTGGGTGGGCACTTCCGGGCTGTCACTGAAGATCAGCGGGAAAGAGGGTCCGGCCACTGGCACTACCGCCGCAGAGGGGTAATTCAGCACCTGCAAGTCAGGGAAGCGGTCACCAGGGGCAGCGTACTTGAGGGCGTAGGTGAGTGGACTGTCCAGCGGCGCACCCTGCACGGTGATGGTGCGGTTAAACGGCTTGCTGCTCAGGCCCCGGCTGTTGGTGACACTCAGGCCCACCGTATACGTGCCCGGCTGGAAGAAAGCGTCCTCGCGGTTGCTCCATTTGCGAGAGGTGATGTCCGCACCGTCCGGGTCATAGGCATACTCGGTGTACACCACGCGCTCGCCGGGGGCGTAGACCAGTTTGTCGGTGGAGAAACGCGCCTGTGGGGCCAGCGGATTTCCACCGTCGCGCAGAGCCGTCAGGGTCAGCGTGCGGCCCGTGTCGTCGGCGGCGCTGAGATTGGCGTCCAGCGCGTCGGCCAGCGTGCGGGCACTCAGATAAGGCACGCCGTCGATGATCAGGGCCGTACCCGCAGGCTGCGGCACCCCGGCCAGTGAGGCGTTGCCATCGGCAGTGACCACCACGCGCCCCACGCCCAGTTGCCCGGCACTCCCCACCTGCACGGGGCGGCCCAGCAGCACCGCCGTCTCGCGCAGCGGCAGCAGCGTGCGCCCGCCGATCAGCCGGGGCGCAGCCTGCCAGCGCGCGGCGTCGCCGTTCACGTTCAGGTCCGGGGCGTCCACCGTGAAGGTCAGTTGTACCGATCCGGCGGTCACGGTGGCGGCCAGCGCTGGGCCGCCTGCCGTGGACAGCAGGGCGCTCAGGACGAGAGAGGCGGGATTTCGACGTTTCAGGCGCAGGGCATGGCCCCGGAGCAACAACGGAAGGAAGAAGGGGGCAACACGCACCGGGGGAGTATGCCCGCCGCACCTGACGCCGATCTGTGCGGATTGTCCCTCCACATCTTCATGAACATCCCGCTGACAGCCCTGTGAGACAGATCTATGTCGATCTGCATCACAATTAGGGGGCTGAAGCATTAGAGAACCGAAACCAAAAAGAGCCTCATGGTCAAAGCCGGGAAACAGGCACGACAACAGCCTTCACCGTTGGGTCAGGTCTACAGCGGCACCCTGTCAATGTCCGCTTTCATTCCAAACTTTTCGAGTTCCGGCGGACTAGACTGGGCACATGTCGCCCCGCGCAGAATTCAACGTCGCCAGCAGGCCCGCATGAAAAAAGCGCCGTGGGGCTGGGGCCTGCTGGCCGGCATGGTGCTGGTTCTGGTGGTGGTCAGCCTGACCCTGCCCCGGGGCAACGGCAACGAGATGACCCTGACCGATTTTGCCGCTGGTGTGCGCGGGGGTCAGGTGCAGAGCGCCAACATCACCTATCAGAACGGCACCGCGCTGGTCAGCGGTCAGCTCAGGGACGGCCAGACGTTCCGAACCCGCACCCTGGCCAACGATCCGCTGATCGATCTGACCCGCCTGCAAGACCGGGGCGTCACGGTGGCCTACACCGCGCCCTCCCGCCTGAGCGTATTCGGCGTGCTGAGCGTGCTGCTGACCCTGGCCCTGATCGTGGGTCTGGTGATCCTGCTGATGCGGAGCCGCCAGAACTCGGGCACCGACGCCGCCGGGGCTTTTGGCAAATCGAAGGCCGCCGTGATCGCCGAGGGCCAGATCAAGACCAACTTCACCGATGTTGCGGGCTGCGACGAGGCCAAGCAGGATTTACAGGAAGTCGTCGATTTTCTTCGCCAGCCTGAGAAATACCACCAGCTCGGCGCACGCATCCCGCACGGCGTGTTACTCGTCGGTCCTCCTGGCAGCGGCAAGACCCTGCTGGCAAAAGCGGTCGCTGGGGAAGCCAAAGTGCCGTACTTCTCCATCAGCGGCTCTGACTTCGTAGAAATGTTCGTCGGCGTTGGGGCTGCCCGTGTCCGTGACCTGTTCGAGCAGGCCCGCAAGAGTGCGCCGTGCATCGTTTTCATCGACGAGATCGACGCTGTAGGCAGAAAGCGCGGCGTTTCGATGCAGGGCGGCAACGACGAGCGCGAACAGACATTGAATCAACTGCTGGTGGAGATGGACGGTTTCGGCAGTGGGCAGGAAGTGATCATTCTGGCGGCCACCAACCGCCCGGATGTGCTGGACGCAGCACTGCTGCGTCCGGGACGCTTTGACCGTCAGGTGGTGGTCGACGCCCCGGATGTCCGTGGACGCGAACATATCCTTAAGATTCATGCCCGCAAGAAGCCGCTGGACGTGAGTGTAGATCTGAGTGTCATCGCGCGGCGCACGGCGGGCATGGTGGGCGCGGACCTCGAAAACCTGTTGAACGAGGCGGCGCTGATGGCGGCAAGAGATGGCCGCAACCGGATCACTGGTAAAGATGTGGATGAGGCCAGAGACCGGGTGCTGATGGGACCGGAGCGGCGCAGCATGGTGGTGCGGGAAGCGGATAAGAAAGTGACGGCGTATCACGAAGTCGGGCACGCGTTGGCTGCCCAACTGCTGCCGCACGCCGACAAGGCGCACAAGCTGACCATCGTGCCGCGTGGGCGCAGCCTAGGGTCGGCGCTCTACACTCCAGAAGACCGCATGCACTACACCACGGGCGCGCTGCTGGACCGCATCTGCGTGGCGCTGGCCGGGCACGCCGCCGAGCAGGTCGCCACCGGACAGGTCACCACGGGCGCGGCCAACGACTTCCAGCAGGCCACGAGCATCGCCCGCCGGATGGTCACCGAATGGGGCATGAGCGAGGTAGGCCAACTTGCACTGGCGCAGGAAAGCAGCGCTTACTTGGGCTACGGCCCGCAGCAGGGCGTCTACAGCGATCACACCGCCCAGCAGATCGACCACGAGCTGAGCCGCATCCTGAACGGGCAATTTGACCGGGCCGTGACCCTGCTGACTGACCACGTCCATGTGTTGCACCGCCTGACCGACGAGCTGATCGCCCGCGAGAGCCTCAGCGGCGAGGACGTGCAGGCCGTGCTGGCGGGAGGCACGTTGCCGCCGCTGGAGTTGCCGGGGCCGGTGGTGCCAGCCAGTGAAGATCCCTCTGCCGCGGGTGGACTGAAACCCGGTCCAGCCTGAGCTGACTGCTTGCCACGTAAAAAAAACGCCTCACTTTCAACAGTGAGGCGTTTTGCTGCCGATGCCGAAACCACCAACAGATCATTCCGGCCATCAGTCCCATTCCCACTCGCGCCAGTCGCTGGCTTTCGCCTTGCCTTTTTTAGGTTTGGAGTCGGCCTCTTCCTTCAGGGCGTTCTTCGGAGCGTTTGGGTCTGGATACCACGTGTACGCAGCGGCCAGAGCCTCGTCCAGCCGTTCGCGCAACAACCCGCCCAAGCGGGCGTCCTCCTTTACAGTCAGTTTCTCGATCTCGCGCCGCAAACGGCCCAGCGCGGTTTCCAGACCATCCATGTACGGCTCGCGGGCCTTCTTGACCGCGCCTTTTTTTAGTGGTTCCGGGTGGATGGCGGGCGTGTACGACTGCGCCGCTGCCTGCAACAGCGCCTCCCGTTTGGCCTCGCGGACGGCGCGGTTGCGTTCGGCGCGTTCGCGGGCATCGGCGGCGCGGGCCTGGGCGGCCAGAAAGGTGTCGTCGCGCTCTACTTCATGCACGCGGGCCTCGGCGTACAGTTTGACGGGCGGCAGGCGGCGGCGGCCCATCCTGAGGCCGTTGGGACGGGTCTGGTCATGCTCGCCCAGGTAACGCCCGATCAGCGTGGGCGTCCAGCCCCGGTCCTTGAGGTCCTGCGTCGCCAGGAAGCCGGGGGGATTCAGCGGCGGTTTGTCCTTGCGGCTCATGGACTCTGCGCGGCTCATGAACTCTGCGGCGACTCCCGCGAACTGGTCCACTCGCGCCGCAGCAGGTCCAGACGCACGCTGTCGTGCCGGACGCCGTCCACCATTCGGGCCTCGCGGATACGGGCCGCTTCCTGAAAGCCCAGCCTCTGGGCGGCATGGATCATACGTTCGTTGCCTCCCCAGGTGGTAAAGGTCAGGACGTGGGCGTCGGTCTCGTCGAAGGTGGCTGTGACCCACAGAGACAGCGCCTGCGTGCCGATGCCCTGATTCCAGTGGGCCGGATCATAGATCAGGATGCCCAGGTCCCACCAGCCACCGCCCGCCGGTTCTTCCTGGCTGCGGTTGACCATGCCCACGCACTCGCCGTCCACGTCGATCACACGTTCGTCGGAGCGGGTGGGCGTGCGCTCCAGCCGCTCCACGTAGGCTTGCAGCGTGGCGGTGGTGGAAGCCGCGTGAAAATACGGCGCGTCCCACTTGCGCCACTCGGCCAGTGGATCGGCCAGCCAGCGCCGCAGCACCGGCAGGTCGCGGGGCCGCCGTCCGCGCAAGGTCACGGTTTGGGCGTAGGGAAGGGAAGTCATGGGATCAATCATCTCAGACGGGGCGAGGATACGGTGAGAGGGGGATTCAGTTGGGGCAGCGGTTTTGAAGGAAGCCGAGAAGCATCGGACTCCGCGTTATCGCCCGCCACCCACCCACGCCCACAGCGGTGGCAGCAGCACCACCAGACCCACCACCAGCGCTCCGGCGGAGGCGATCAGTACGGCCCCGGCGGCGGCGTCCTTGGCAACCTTCGCCAGCGGGTGCAGTTCAGGACTGGCCAGATCCACCACGGCTTCCAGCGCGGTGTTGACCAGCTCCAGCGCCAGCACCAGCGCGCACGCCAGGGCAATGGGAGCCAGGGGAACGCGGAGGAATGCGGCTGCGATCAGCGCCAGAACACCCGCCCAGACCTCGATACGGAAATTGGCCTGCGAGCGGTAGGCATGCCGGATTCCGGCCCAGGCAAAGCCCGCCGAACGCCACCAGCGGCGGGGGTTCAGGGCCGAGCCGTCCGAGCGCATGGCTAGATGCCAGCAGGCAGGGCGGACTCGGCGGCTTTCCAGGCCGCATGGAACACGTCCCACTCGGGACCCGTCGCGCCTTCCTCGTAGCCCAGGCCGTCGGCGTGGGGGTGGTCATGACCAACCAGATGGGTCAGGCCGTGGCTGGCCAGCAACGTCACTTCGCGGGTCAGGCTGTGGCCGCGCGCCGCCGCCTGCCGCCCCGCCGTGTCCAGGCTGATGATGATGTCGCCCAGATGCGGCGGCATAAAGGGATCCCCCGGCTCCCAGGTGGGAAAGCTCAGGACATCGGTGGAGGCGTCCTCGCCCCAGTGTTCCAGCTTGAGCTGACGGATGGTCCGGTCTCCCACCAGCACGAGGGTCAGCTCACGGTCCTGCATGCCGAAATGGGCCATCGCCGCCTCCAGGCCCATGCGCACCGCGGGGCGCAGGCCGGGAGGCGGGGTCTTGCGGGCCAGGAGGTCGATCATTGGGGCACAGCGTAGTGCAAGAAGTGTCAGAAAGAGAGGGCTAACGCGACTTTCACGCGCCAGCCCTCCTGATTGGGATGTTCAGCCCTGCGGTTGCGGATCGCCCTCGCCCTCGGGAATGCTGGCAAACTCGCCCCGGCGGGCCGAACGCTTGTCGTCCTCGGCGTTCTCGGCCTGCTCGTAGGCCCGGATGATCTTGCCCACCAGCGGATGACGCACCACGTCCACGTCGGTAAATTCGTGCCACGCGATGCCCTCGATCTGGCTCAGCACGCGCTTGGCCACCGCCAGACCACTGGTGATGTGGCGCGGCAGATCGATCTGGGTCACGTCCCCGGTGATGACCACGCGGCTGGAAAAGCCCATGCGGGTCAGGAACATCTTCATCTGCTCGCCCGTGGTGTTCTGCGCCTCGTCCAGGATGATGAACGCATCATTCAGGGTACGACCCCGCATGAAGGCCAGCGGCGCAATCTCGATCACTCCACTGGTCAGGTACGCCTCGAACTTGTCCTGATCCAGCATGTCCTGTAGCGCGTCGTACAGCGGGCGCAGGTACGGATCGATCTTGGCCTGGAGGTCACCGGGGAGGAACCCCAGCTTTTCCCCGGCCTCCACCGCTGGGCGGGTCAGAATGATGCGCTTGACCGTCTTGGTTTTCAGCGCCTGAATCGCCATCGCCACGGCCATGTACGTTTTGCCCGTCCCGGCGGGGCCGACGCCAAAGGTGATATCGCTGGCGGCAATGCGCTCCAGATACAGCTTCTGCCCCGGCGTCTTGGGTTTGAGACCGCGCGGCAGGCTCAGGCCCGGCATCTGGGTCTCGGCGGCCAGGCTGCGGCCCTCGCCGCTCATGCGGGCGGACCTGAGCAGGCTCTCGGGGGTCAGTTCGCCGCCGCCACGCACCACATCCAGCGCGTCGCGGACCATACGTTCGGCCTGCTGGACCTCGGCGTCTGTGCCCGTGATGGTGACGGTCTCGCCACGCGCCACCAGTTTGGCGCGGGTCAGCTCGCGCATACGGCGCAGGTTGGCGTCACCCGTGCCCAGCAGGCCCAGGGCCTCGCGCTGGTCTTTGAGGGCAATGACAGCGCTGGCGACGGGAGAGACGGTATCGGTCTGGCTCTGGTCCTGCTGTTGCAGGTCTTGCTGTTGCGGGTCAGTCACTCGGCTCCTGTGGTGGGATGAACGCAGTCCGGCGTGGCGTCCACGCGCGGCGCAGCCTGCCCCAAAGACGGCTTTGGCGGCGGGAAAAGAGGAAGGGTCATTCGGATGCCCCCATTGTCGGCAGTGTGCCGGAAGTGTGGCGTGGTCTGCGGCACATTCCGCCCCCAGGGAACCTGAACGCAGCTTGATGACTGGACTCTGCTTGATGACTGAACTGTAGTGACCGCCTGCACAACAAAAGTTCCCCGCCAGCCCACAGCGCCTGCTCAAAGTTGACAGGGAGGTGAGCAAACCCCCAACCCGCCCTGTAGGCCGCGCAAGAGTTCCGTCACGGCACGCGGCTACACTGGGAGCTGTGAACGTGCCGGACCGTCCCCACGCCCCCCAACACGCCTATCTGTTCGCTGACCCGGCGGCCCATTCGCTGTCGCCACAGATGCACCGCGCCGCCTTCGCGTATGCCGGAATCGACGGCGATTACGCCGCCCGGCGCGTGCTGACTGCCGATCTGCCGGAAGCCGTCGCCGGATTGCGAGACTCCGCTGTGTTGGGGGCCAACCTCAGCCTGCCGCACAAGGAAAGCGTGCTGGCGCTGCTGGACAGCCTGACCCCGGCAGCTCGGGCCATCGGGGCAGTCAACACCATCATCCACAAAGGCGGCAAGCTGCACGGCGACAACACCGACGCGCCCGGCTTTCTGGCGGCCCTGGCCGACGCGGACGCGCCGAAAGGTGGCCTGAGTGTGGTGCTGGGCGCGGGCGGCGCGGCGCGGGCAGCGGTGTACGCACTGCGGCAGGCAGGTCATGAGGTGCTGATCGTCAACCGCACCCACGCCCGCGCACAGGCGCTGGCCGCCGAACTGGGCGGGCGGGCGGCGTGGCCCGAAACTGCGCCGTGGTCCGCCGTGACCCTGCTGGTCAATGCCAGCAGCGCCGGGCTGGACGCGCCGGAGGACTCTCCCCTGTCTACCTTTTCCTCGGCCACCTTTCCCACACTGGCCCCGGCGGCGCTGGTCTACGACATGGTCTACCGCCCCGCCGAGACCCGGCTGCTGCGCGACGCCCGCGCGGTGGGCCTGCGCGCCGAGAACGGCCTTGGCATGCTGGCGCATCAGGCGCGGCTGGCCTTCGCGGCGTGGACCGGGGTGGACGTGCCGGTCTCGGTGTTCCTGGAGGCGCTGAATCCTGAAGCTGAAGACGCAGCGCCAACTGGAGACACAACGCCGTGACCGTACCCGCCGCCCCAGCCCCGGTGGCTGGCCGCGCCTCGCGGCGTGCGCCGCTGCTGGTGCTGGGGCTGATCCTGCTGCTGTCGCTGACTGCCGCGCTGGTCATTTCCGGCTTCGTGCAGGCGCAGCAGCGCGGACGCTTTGAGCGCGAGACGCTGGCCTACACCCTGGCCCTCAAGGACCGGATCAGCGACTATGACCGCCTGCTGCAGACGGCCCGGGCGGCGTGGCAGGTGCATCCCGATCTGCTCAATGAGTCCGCCTTTGCCCGTTTCGTGGACGGCATCGACCTGACTCGGCGCTATCCCGGCGTGCAGGCGCTGGCCTTCGGGGTCTGGGTGCCCGACGGCAATACCGACGCCCTGACCGCGCGGCTTCGGCGCACCGTGCAACCTGATTACACCGTGCGCCCTGACTACACTGTGCGGCCCGATGACACCGTGCGGTCCGGTTCCAGCCTGCGCGGTGGCGAATCGGCGCGGGTCGCCCGCGTGCCGGTCTCGGTGATCGCCCCGGCCAACGCCGAGAACCTGGGGGCGCTGGGCTTCGATCTGTACAGCGAACCGGTGCGCCGCGCCGCCCTGGACGGGGCCAGGAAGCGCGCAGAACTCCAGGCCAGCGGGCGCACCGAACTGGTGCAGCAAGATGACGTGGGGCAGCCCCTGTCCGGTTTCCTGCTGGCGTTGCCGGTGTGGCGAACGGCCCAGGTGGGGCCGCCAGAAGGCTTTCTGGTCCTGGCGGTGCGCGCCGATGGGTTCCTGGGCGGACTGGGGCCACCCGGGCTGGAAGACCGCCTCTCGGTCAGTGTCCGGCTGGACGATCAGCCACTGACAGGGGCCATTCAACCCGGTTACTTTCAGGACAGCACCACCCTCATGCTGGCCGGGCAGCCGTGGACCCTGGCCTACGCTGCCCCGCGCAGTTTCGGTCAGGACGCTGCCGCTGGCGTGCCAGTGCTGGTCATGCTGGCGGGCCTGCTGGTGGCCGGGCTGGCCTACCTGCTGGTGGGTTCGCAGGTCCTGGCCCGCCGCCGCGCCGAGGCCCTGAACCTCTCGCTGGGTCAGGCGCAGGCGCAACAGGAGCAGGCCCGCGCCGAGTTCGAGGCGATCTTCCAGTCCATGCAGGACGCCGCGGCCTTTACTGATCCGCAGGGGCAGATCCGACTGGTCAACCGCGCCCTGGAACGGCAGTTCGGGCATCCGGCCTCTGCGCTGATCGGTCAGCCGCTCTCAGAGCTGCATCTGGACACGCGGCTGAACGAACGCCAGACCTTTCAGGCCCTGACCACGCCGTACCGCCGCGCAGACGGCAGCATCTTTTCCGGCGAGGCCCAGCGTAGCACCGTGCAGGACGCCACTGGCGAGCGCCTGGGCCTGCTGGAAGTGGTGCGTGACGTCAGCGAGCGCGTGAGTGCCGAACAGGCCGTCGCGCGCGGTGAGCGGCGCTACCGCGGCGTGCTGGACGCCATCCCGCACATCTTGCAGGTCAGCGACGGCGCGGGCGCGATCACCTATGTCAACACCCAGCACCGTGACCTGCTGGGCGGCCAGGACCTGAGCGCCCGCATGACGCCCGAGGGCCGCGCCGCCTTTGAACACCTGTGGCAGGAAGTGCGTGAACGCGGCGCGGTGGGCCAGTACGCCGCCAGCGCCGAGGTCCAGCTTCAGGTGGGTGGCGGCCTGGCGGGCAGTGAGCTGGAGGACGGTGGAAGCCGCCGCTGGTTCACGTTGCGCCTCTCCCCCATCCGCATCAGCGACAGCCCCGAGGGCAGTGCCGGGCAGGAGGGTGCAAAACACGGCGAAGCGGACCAGACCGAGGAATGGATCACCTCGGCCACCGACATTCATGACCGCCTGATCGCCGAACGCCGGGCGCAGCACGGCGAGGAACGCTACCGCAGCGTGCTGGAGGGCCTGCCGCAGATCGTCTGGCAGGCCGATCCACAGGGCGATTCGCTGTCCTTCAACCGCCGCTGGGAGCAGTATGTGGGGCCAGAGCGTGCGTCTGGCGGCTTCCTGGGCCTGCTGCACCCCGATGACCGCGCCGACTACCAGCGCGGCTGGGCGGCGGCCATCCGCAGCGGGCGGCCCTTTGAAGCCGAACACCGCCTGCTGTCGGCGGGGGGGCGCTACCGCAACTTCGTGACGCGCGGCCTGCCCGTGCTGGACCCGGCAGGCGTGGTGCTGGAATGGGTGGGTACCAGCACCGACGTGGACGACTCGGTCTATGAGGAAAACGCCGCCCGCCTGCTGGCCGATGTGGCTGGAGATCTGGCCACCCGCCGCCCCGAGATCAAACCCACCCCCACCCGTCCCCACGTTATGGCCCCGCTGCTGATGCCGCCCTACCTGACGGCCCCCAGCCGCCCAGCGGTCTACCGCGCCGCGCTGGGCCGCCTGACTGCGCGTTTCGCGGAGGGCGCAGCGCTGTGGTCCATTCGGGACGGGTCTATCCGGGACGGGTCAGCCCAGGGGAGGGCCGCCCAGACCACGCTGCCCGAACTGCTCGCGTCGTCCTCGCTGCACCCGGCGTGGCAGACCGGGCACATGCGCGCCTTTCTGGACGGCCTGCTGGAACAGGTGATCCGCAGCGAGGACCCGCTGTTCATTCCGTCGCATCCGCTGCTGCACGCGGTCAACGCCACCGGGGCGCTGCTGTACCCGTTGCTGGGCGCGGGCGGGCGGCTGTGCGGCGTGCTTGGACTGTTCTACCGCCAGGAACTGAGCGGGCGCGACCACGATCTGGCCCAGGAGATCAGCGGGCGCTTTGCCGCCGCGCTGGACAACGACGCGCTTCAGGAGCGGGTGGCCGGGGCGCAGCGCGAGTTGCAGGCCCTCAACCTGTCCCTGGAAGACCGCGTGCAACGCCGCACCGAGGAACTGGAACATGCCAATCAGGAGCTGGAAGCCTTCAGCTACAGCGTCTCGCACGATCTGCGCACGCCGCTGCGGCACATCGTGGGCTTTGGTGACCTGCTGGGCAAGGAACTGCTGAACCAGCAGACCCGCAGCGAACAGGAGGGCGCGGCAGGGGGCGGCGGCCTGAGCGCCAAGGGACAGCGTTATCTGAGCATCATCACGGATTCGGCGGGGCGCATGAGCCAGCTTATCGACGATCTGCTGGAGTTCTCGCGCATGGGCCGCCAGGAACTACGCCGAGAACGGGTGGACCTGCGCGCCCTGCTGAAGACCGGCTGGGAGCAACTGGAACCGGACCGCGAGGGCCGCCACATCACCTTCACGTTGCCCGACACGCTCCCCGCTGTGCCCGGCGACGCGGGGCTGCTGGGGCTGGTGGTCACCAACCTGCTGAGTAACGCCATCAAGTACACCCGCACCCGTGACCACGCCACCGTGGACGTCAGCGCGCAGGTGGACGCTGCAGCAGGCCGCAGCGGAAGCATCACGTTAACGGTTCGTGACAACGGTGTGGGCTTTAATCCCGAATACCTGGATAAACTGTTCGGCGTGTTTCAACGTCTGCACCGCGCCGATGAATTCGAGGGCATCGGCATCGGCCTCGCCAATGTCCGGCGCATCGTGACCCGCCACGGGGGCCGTGTGGGGGCCGACGCCCGCCCGGACGAGTGGGCCGAATTCTGGATCACCCTGCCGCTGGATGCCGGGACGCCCGATGCCGGGACGCTCAATGCAGGTGCCCTGGCCGGATCAACCGCTCCCACCACCGGCACCGCCAACACCGAGACCGCAGGCCAGACCAACGTGGAGCGCGCATGACCGATACAGAAGTGAAACCGGCGGCGCTGAACGCCGCGCCGCCCGTACCCCAGCGCAGCTACCGCTTTCCCGGCCCCGGTGAAGCGCTGAACGTGCTGCATCTGGAAGACAGTGAACTGGACCATGAACTGGTGGTGATGCATCTGGACGGTGAGTTGCCGTGGCAGTTGCGGGTGCGCCGGGTGGAGGATGAAGCCGGATTCCTGGCCGCCCTCGACAACGATCCGCCGCACCTGATCCTCAGCGATTACGCGCTGCCCAGCTATGACGGCCTCAGCGCCTACCGCGCCGCCAGCGCCCGGCTGCCCGAGGTGCCGTTCATCATCGTGACCGGCGCGCTGGGCGAGGAAGTCGCGGTGGATACGTTGCGGCAGGGCGTCACCGATTACATCCTCAAGCAGCGCCTGGACCGGCTGGCCCCCACCATCCGCCGCGCGGTGGCCGAGGTGGAGGCCCGCGCCAGCCGGGAGCGCGCCGAGCGGGAGGTGCTGAGCCTCAACAGCAGTCTCCAGGCGCGCTTGATCGAGGTAGAACGCCTGCGGAACACCGCCGAACGCCAGAGCCAGCGCCTGGAAATTCAGGCCAAGCAGCTTGAGGAAGCGCTGAACATGCAAAAGACCTTCCTGGCCGAGACCAGCCATGAGCTGCGAACCCCGCTGACTGCCCTGCACGGCTACCTCCGCCGCGCCGAACGCGAGGCGGGCGGCTCCCAGACCCTGCTGGACGCCCAGAGGGTGGCCGAGAACATGACCCGGCTGGTCAATGACCTGCTGCAACTCTCACGTGGGGAACTGGTGCAGGGCATCGAAATGCACTTCATGAATCTGGGCAAGGTCATCTCGCAGGTGGGGCGCGATTACGGCGTCAGGGCCACACCCGAGAACATCGAGATCGTGGGCGATCCGGTGCGGCTGAGTCAGGTGTTCATGAACCTCGTGACCAACGCCATTCGCGTCAGCGGCTCACCGGAGCTGGTACATCTGGAAAGCAGCCTGCGCCCCGGCGAGGTGGAGGTGCGCGTGGTGGACCGGGGTCCCGGCGTGCCCGATGCGATCAAGCCGCGCATCTTCGACAAGTTTTTCAGGGGCAAGGAGGCGGGTTCGGCGGGCCTGGGCCTGACCATTGCCCAGCAGGTGGTGACCTCACATGGCGGCACGCTGGACGTGACCGACACCCCCGGCGGCGGGGCCACCTTCCGCGTGCGCCTGCCGCTGCCCGACGAGGAAGACGAGTAGAGGCGAATTGGCACTCGCAAGATTGCCCACTCAACTTTCCGCCGCTCCATTCCTGCCTCTCCCGCAGATGGAGAGGCAAAAGGCAGGTCAGGCCAGCTCTATTCCAGCTCCGCTCCCGCCAGGAAGGCCGCTAGCGGCCAACTCCGCCCGCCGCCCTGACGAACCCACTGGATTTCGCCGTTCTCTGCGCGCTGGAAGTGGTACGGCTCGCCCACAGAGCCGAAGCCGCCCTCGGGTTCCGGGCACAGGGTATTGGCGTCCTGCACGGTCAGTTCCACCGCGCTGGCGGACGGATCGCCCAGCGGGGTCAGGGCCACCAGCCGCCCGCCCAGATTCACGATATCGAACAGGCCCCAGGCGTTGGCGAAGCGTCCGGTGAAGGAGTCCAGATCATGCGCGGTGTCCGCCGTCTTCCCCGCATTCTTGTGCGCCAGATCGATCAGGCGGATCAGGTTGCCCGCCCATTCGGTGGCCGGGCCGCCCCCCGTGTTGGTCAGCACCGAGATGGACAGTCCAGTTTTCGGGTCCAACCACGACTGCGTGATGTGGCCGGGAAAGCCGCCGGAATGGCCCACCAGCGTGCGCCCGCCGATCTCGTCCAGAATCAGGCCCAGGCCGTAGCCGCGCCGGGTGGGCTTGGTGATCTCGGATTCGCGCCGCGCCATCAGGCGTTTGGAGGCGTCGGAGATCAGGCCGTCGTGGCCCAGGGCGTGCCGTGCCCAGTAGGCGGTCAGGGCCTCGGCAGTGCCGTAGAAGCCGGTGGCCGCCGCCAGCGCGCGGGTGTCGGAGGACGGCAGCGTGCGGCGGGCATCGTTGCCGTAAAGGCGTGCGCTGTGGCCGGTGGCCAGTTCGGCCTCGCGTTCCGGGGGCAGTTCCGCGCCCAGATCACTCAGACCCAGCGGACCCGTGATGTGCGCCTCTACATAGTCGCCGTAGTCCTCGCCACTGGCCGCCTCCACGATCAAGCCCAGCAGGCCGTAGCCGATGTTGGAATATTTGAAGTGCTGGTTCTGCGGAAACACGGCCTCGGCGCGGGCGAAGTCCAGCAGGGTCTGGCGATCCGGGAAGGCGTGCCGTTGCTGCCAGTAGTCGCTGTCGGCCCCGTCGCGGTTGATGCCGGACTGGTGGCCCAGCAGCGCCCGCACGGTCATGTCGGCGGCGGGCGAGCCTTGCAACTCTGGCAGCCAGTGGCCCGCCGTGTCGTCCAGGCGCAGCTTTCCGGCCTCGATCAGTTGAAAGACGGCGGTGGCCGTGAAGGTCTTGGAATGCGAGGCGATGCGGAACAGGTGCCGGGTGGTCAGCGCCTCGCCCGTGTCCTCGTTGGCTTTGCCCAGCGCGAACGACGCCGCCAGCTCGTCTCCCACGCGCACGGCCACCTGCACGCCGGGAATGCGCTGGAAGTCTCGCCCGTACTCCAGCCAGCGTTCCAGGTAGGGGGCGATGTGCCGGACGGTCTCCAGAAGGCTCATAGGCAGAACCCTAGCGCGTGGGGGTGTGGGTGGGGGCGTTAAGCTGGCCCATGAACCCAGACGACACCCGGAAGCAGGACGGCGGCGCGATCTTCGACGCCCTGACCGCCTTTGAAGGCATGCCTGAGCGCGAGCAGCAGGAAGATCAGGAACGGGATTATTCAGGCTGGGATGAGGCAGAACCCGCCATGCCGGACGCAGGCGAGAAGAAACCTCTGACGCAGGCCGAGCGAGAAGCCTTGATTGAATCTGTTGCTGGATATCTGGCGCGGGATGACGGGCAGGACATGACGCAGGAATTGCTGGACGAACGGCGGGAGGAGGCGAGAAACAAAGGCTGGTGAGCCACCCCCAGCCGCCGCACGCCTCCGCCGCAGCGTGGGCTGGTTGCTCACTATGCTGAAGACAGACTGGTGAGTTGAAGACAGATTCTCACCTCATTTCGTTGCTGCCTTGAATTAAGATGTTTCTATGGAAAGAGCGCATGGCAAATGGATTATTTCAGGAACCGAATCCACGCCATCAGGTTATATCGACTTTGGCGAGGATAAGATCGAAGCCTACTTTTTTGGTGTTGGAGTTGATGGGGATGAGCTATATATAGATAACCAATCTAAATATTCAAATATAGATTCTGCTATTCTAATTTCTTTAGAGGGAAAGAGTTATTCATGCTTTAATCTCTCATTTCTTGGAAACTCATTTCCAATTTTCGCCAAATCAAATGACGTTTTAGTAAGATATTCCTGTCAAATAGTTTTCAGCGGGGACTTTGCCTTCGACTCCTTAGAAGACAAAATCTTCAGATCACTGACAACAGAAACTGAAAATATTTTAAATTGGGCTGGATTACAACCCTATAAGTCTTTAAAACATAACAATGTGACTTTAAATTTGAAAAAATCAAAATTATATAATTATAAAGGGCTTAAACTATTTTTTGGGACTACTGCGCGACTAGAATCTAGGCTTCCTTCGATCAACATAATTGCCAAAGGCACAATAAATCTAAAATCTAATAGGCTTATTAAACCTATGGATCTCTATGGAAAGACGGTAGAAATATCTTCTTTAATATCTATATTATCAAGAAAAAGCCTAGCTACTTATAGCCAAAGCGTAGAAAGTAAATTTAAATCCATGAAAGTCGGAAATAAGATTGCTAGACATTCTCTTATTATAAAAACGAGAATGAACAGAGCTAAAGATATTGATGATTGGACTTTTGCACCTTTAATTAGATTGAGCGACATTGATGATTTTCAAGAAGTTCTAAATATCTGGGAAAATAGAACCGAGGTCTTCAATAGATCGGCATCGGTGATTATGCTAGCAATAAATAGGCCGGGCATGGTCTTGGATTCAAAGTATATTTCGATTGTTTCGGCACTAGAATCTTTATGTGGGGAAGGCGAGAAACAGTATTATATAGATAAAGCTAATTACAAAAACATTATGAAAAATTTACGTCAAATTTATAATACCGAAATCATGAATGAAACTTTATTGAAGGTTTTAGATGGCAGGCTGTCTAGCGCCAACGAAATCAGCTTACAAAGCAAAATAATTAAGGTCATCACAGATTCATATGAGATCATAAGAGAGCGAACTGACATGTCTCCAGAAGATTTAGCGAAGGCGCTCACTGACAACAGAAACTACATTGCACACAACGATTCAAGAAATAAGAAAATGATCGTAAAATCGTCTGAGACTTTATACTGGCTATGCGACTATGCTAGTATACTTTTATTATATAAATTTTACACAATGCTGAACATTGATAGTGAAAAAATTACACAGAATATCAAACAGAATATGAATAACTCCAACTTTAAAATTTATAGGGAAGACTTCGCTAAATTTAGAGAGCCAGAAACATTCAAAAAGGCAATTCTCTAAATTTAGGCCCGCATCCCCCCATTCCCATTCTGCTTGTTCATCCACGCCGGGGGCTTGGGCGCGAAGCGGCCCAGGATGGTCTGCTGATCGTAGGCCAGGTAGGCGTCGATCCATGGGAAGGTCTGGTTCAGCACCTTGATGGCGTCGGCGCTGCCCATGCCGTGATCGAGCTGGTAGACCACAAACTGCTCCGGCGTTTCCAGGCGCAGGTAGGTGGGCATGCTGCCCGCGTGTTCGTCCAGCACGCTCTGAAACTCGCCCACAGCGTCCGGGCTGGCGGTTTCCAGATCGATGTTCACGTACATAACCTTCGGCACCTCGCCCAGTTGCTCGATGGTGACCAGTTCCTCGGCAATGGCGCGCAGGCCGCCGTCCTCGCTCTCCAACTCCACGATCACCAGCGCGGGCGTGTCGTTGACCAGCTTTTCCTGAATCCGGTCATAGGCGCGGCTAAAGGCCACCAGCTCGGTCTGCCCGGACTCGTCGGCCAGGATGAAGCGGGCCATCATGCCGCCGGATTTGGTGGGCTTGCGAACCACGTTTTCCACCATGCCCGCCAGCACGGCTTTAATACGCTTGCCGGGGGCGACATTCTGGGCGGTAAACCACGTATCCAGGTCAGAAATGCGGCAACTGGCCGCCTCGCGCAGTCCCTCGTGCTGCTCCAGCGGGTGGCCAGAGATGTACAGGCCCAGCGCGTCCTTCTCGATACTCAGGCGTTCCAGATCGGTCAGCGGGGTAAAGATGGTTCGCAGGGGGCGTTCCTTTTTCACTTCGTCTGCGCCAAACATCATGCTCATGCCACTTCGGGCTTTTTCATTGATCCCGGCAGCTCCGGCGGCGTCTTCCAGGGCGTCGTCCAGACTGTCCAGCAGTTGGCGGCGTTCCCCGAAGGCGTCGAAGGCCCCGCTTTTAATCAGGTTTTCCAGCGCCTTGCGGTTGGTGGCTTTGCTGTCCACACGCGAGCAAAAATCGGCCAGAGATTTGAATGGCCCGGCGCGTTCCCGCTCCTCCAGAATCTTGAGAACCGCGCCCTCGCCCAGTCCCTTGATGGCGTACAGCCCGAACAGGATTTCCTCGCCCGCCACCGCAAAATCCGGCGCAGAGCGGTTGATGTCCGGCGGCAGCACCTTCACAGCCATCTTGCGCGCATCGGAAATGTACTCGGACACCTTGTCGGAATCGCGCCTTTCTACAGTTAACAGGGCGGCCATGAACTCGACGGGGTAATTGGCTTTGAGCCAGGCGGTCTGGTAGGTGATGACGCCGTATGCGGCGGAGTGGCTGTTGTGGACGATCAGGTCATTCGCCACGAAATTGTGCGTGCCAGGAACTTCCAGATCGTAGGTCTGCGCCTCGCCCACAGGCGTGATGCTGGTGATGGTGTCCCAGTAGAGATCATCCGAGCAGGCGTCCAGCAGTTCGGGAGCCTCGAAAAACTCGCCCAGAGTTTGGATGGTGGAGCGGCGGAAGCCTTTCTTGTGCGCCTTGGGCATGCCATAAAACTCCTTGGTACACACACCAGACTGCGCCTCCACATTGCGCCACGTCAGGCCGCTTGCAACCTTGGCCGTCTGGACGCGGGCCTTGACGCTGGCGGGCAGGGTATCCACCGTCTCGCGGCCTACAGGCGCGGCAGCGTAATAAGCACGCAACCCCACCAACTGCTCCTCACGGCCCACCAGATGCGGCCCAACCACTTCTAAAAAACGGTCAATGCTGCGCCGTCCCACCAGATGTACGGTGTAGCCAGTGCGCCCGGCAGTATCGTCGCCGCGCGTATAGGTGAAGTGCTTCTGCGTTACCTTGCCCACCATGCCCAGCCGCAGCAGAACATGGGCCAGATCATCGGCCAACTGGCGGGAGGAGGTGGCCGCGTAAGGCGTGGTGTTTCCAGCCCCGAACAGGAATCCGTCGCCAGACCAGTAACGCCCGATTAGCACGGCCAGCGAGGCGTTGTTGAGGCGGAAAGCGGCGGCGGGCAGGGATTTCTCGGTGGCTTTGACGCCAATCATGCCCAGGTCTTCCAGCCACAGGCGCACGCCGGACTTGCCGCCCGTGCTACCGCGAATGCCGCTGCCCAGGTACACATCGTGGACGTTCTGCCGATCAGGGCGCAGTTTGACCGTGGGACGGGTGTTGGGGAACTGTTCGGCCAGCGTCACCATATCCGCCACCTGCGTTTCAGACTGGCTGTACAGGTATGCGCCGTGGGGGTGATTCGTGTTGCCCTCGGCCAGAATCCAGCCCAGTAGTCCAGCTTGGTATTCAGGCCATGACTCCACGCCCAGTTCGGGAAGGCGGGCGGGGGCGGCGATGCGGTCTCCCGCGGCCAGGTCTTCCACGTTGCGCCAGCCGTCCAGCGTCAGCAGCGGGTGGTTGCCCGTGGCGGTCAGTTCGCGGC
Source organism: Deinococcus sp. AJ005 (assembly GCF_009017495.1). Taxonomy (NCBI): domain Bacteria; kingdom Thermotogati; phylum Deinococcota; class Deinococci; order Deinococcales; family Deinococcaceae; genus Deinococcus; species Deinococcus sp. AJ005. Next base: position 3,191,506 of record NZ_CP044990.1, read on the forward strand.
CCAGCGCGGTCTTGACTTTGAAAACGGGCTTGATGCCGTTGTCGAAGAATTGCCCGGTAGGACGCAACTCCAGGCGGTATTCGCCGTTCACGCTGGGAAGCTGGACGGGCTGGCCCTCGCGGTACAGGTCTTCAATCCGGCGCAATTCTCCGCCCGCCACCGGAACGCGGGTGTCGCCCGTCAAACACTTATTGAACCCGTAGTTCGCAAACGCATCCAGCAAATCGAAGAGTTTATTGGCTTCATCTTTCGGAACTTCATTGGTTTTCGCGCCCGCAACGAACAGGTCACGCTGCTTGGCCATTTCCGCCGTGTCTTTCTTGCCCATCGCGCGGCGCAGCAAATCAGCCCCGCCCAGGCTGAAGCCCGCAACTTCAGAGGCGATCTGCATGATCTGTTCCTGATATACCGGAATCCCATAGGTTTCAGACAGAATCTTTTCCAGAAACCGCGCAGAGGTAGGAAAGCCGTCGCGCACGTAATCCACTTCCTCCAGGCCGTGGTGGCGGCGCACGTAGGTGGGAATGTTCTCCATCGGGCCGGGGCGGTAGAGGGCCGAGAGGGCAATGATGTCGGCCAGACGGCGCGGCTTCAGGCGGCGGGAGGCGTCGGCAATGCCCGCGCCCTCCAACTGAAACACGCCCTTGGTGTCGCCGCGAGACAGCATTTCAAAGGTTCGCTCGTCCTCGTAGGGAATCGGCTGGTATTCGGTGGTGCCGCTGGGGCGCTGGCGCATCTCGTCAAAATCCACATCCTGACTCCGCGATTCACGCAGGATTCGCTTGGCCTCGTCTAGAAAGCTCAGCGTGCGCAGGCCCAGAAAGTCCATCTTGATCAGGCCGATGTCTTCCACCGCTTTCATGTCGTACTGGCAGACCATGCCCATGCCGGAGGTGTCGCGCATGACGGGCACCAAGTCGGTCAGTTTGTCGCGCCCGATGACCACCCCAGCGGCGTGGACGGAAGCGTGGCGGGTCAAGCCCTCCAGCTTCTGCGCGAACTCGTAGGCTTCCAGCAATTGCGCATCACTTTCCAGCATCTGCGCGATGTCCGGCACGGCGTCCCGCGCCTGCTCCAGCGAGTAGCTCTTGCCGAACTTAATGGGAATCAGCTTGGAAACCTTATCGACTTTGGCGTATTCCAGGCCCATCACGCGCGCCACGTCCTTCAGGCACGCCTTGCTCGCCATCGTCCCGAAGGTGGCAATCTGCGCCACCTTGTCCTCGCCGTACTTGTCCTGCACGTACTGGATGACCTCCACGCGGCGGGCATCGTTAAAGTCGATGTCGAAATCGGGCATGGAAATTCGGTCTGGGTTCAGGAAGCGCTCGAACAGCAATTCAAATTCCAGCGGATCGAGGTTGGTGATGCGCATGGCGTAGGCCACCAGCGATCCCGCCCCGGAACCGCGCCCCGGCCCCACGCTGATGCCCTGGTCCTTGGCCCAGTTGATGTAATCGGCCACGATCAGGAAGTAGTCGGGAAAGCCCATGTTGTTGATGACGCTCAGCTCGTACTCGGCGCGGCGCAGCAACACCAGTGCGTGCGTGTGGTGCGCGCGGCAGGTGGTCTCTTCCTCGCTGCCGGGATCGAGCGTAATAGCGGTGTTGCTGGCCTCGCCCTTACTGCGCTGCCAATCCAGACAAGCGTAATCGGGCAGGGGGCCGCTTTCCGCTGCCTTTTCCATCACTTCCAGCGCCGGGTAGAGGGTGTATTTCTCCCCCGCCGCCTTGCCGCGCGCCTCCCACTCGCTGCCCAGGAAGGCGGTCAGCGTCAGCAGCGTGTCCAGATGACAGGTGCGGGCATCGCAGCCTTCCGTGCGCGACAGGACACGTTCACGCTCCTCCTGCTCCAGCGCGTCCAGACTCCGCACGGCGTACTCGCGCAGCAGCGCCTCGGTGACGTGGTGCGGATACCGCTTGAGGCTCCCAGCATACGTCTGCACGCGCAGTTCCTCAGACATGGTGCGCCCTTCGGGAATGGGCAGCGCGGGCATCTGATACACGCGCTTTTTGCCCACCGGCAGATCAACGTTGCACAGGTCAGCGATGCGAGCGGTGTTGTCGAAGACTTCCTCGCCCCACTCGGACGGCGGCAAGGCGCGGCGCATCTCGTCCAGGTCTTTGACGTAAAACTCGTCACAGGGGAACTTGAAGCGGTTCTCGTCGGCCAGCGTGGCTTTGGTCTGAATCGCCAGCAGCGTCTCGTGGGCGGTGGCGTCCGACTTCTTGACGTAATGGCCGTCGTTGGTGGCCACCATGCCGATGCCCAGTTCCTGCGCCCAGGCTTTCAGGATCGGGTTGTTCCTCTTCTGCTCGGGCAGCCCGTGATCCTGAATCTCGATAAAGTAGTTCTCGCCGAACAGATCGCGGTACCACAGCATCCGCTGCTTGGCCTCGGCCTCGCGCCCCTGCATCAGCAGTTGCTGGACCTCCGAACCCAGGCAGCCGGAGAAGGCGATGATGCCCTTGTGGTGTTCGGTCAGCAGCTCGTGGTCAATGCGCGGCTTGTAGTAATAGCCCTCGGTGTAGCCCCGGCTGCTCAGGCGGCACAGATTCTGATAGCCCTCGAAGTCGCGGGCCAGCAGCGTCAGGTGAAAGATGCCCTTCTCGCCGCTGACGCCGGGTTTCTTGTCGCGGCGCGTGCCCATGCCGGGAACCACGTAGGCCTCGTAGCCCAGGATTGGCTTGACCTGCGCGGCCTGCGCGTAGTTATAGAAATGCACTGCGCCGTGCATGTTGCCGTGATCGGTCATGGCGCAGGCGGCGTCCTGACCGTCGGGCGTGACCTCTTTCACCCACTTCAGCAGATCCTTGAGCTTGGCTGCGCCGTCCAGCAGGCTGTATTGCGTGTGCTGGTGCAGGTGCGCGAACCGCCCGCTGTACTCGGTGGGGGCGCAGCACGAGCCGTCCGGCAGGTGGATGTGAGGAGCAGAATCGGCGGGCGCGGTCATGGGTCAAGGATAGGCCGGGGCGGGGGCGGGCTTCAGTGACGGGGAGGGGTTGACGGGGCTGTGACCTGTCTGTCGCGCCTGAATTTCCGCCGCCACGATCAACTTTGAAACAACCCTTTGATGAGGTCACTCTAATTGCTGACCGTCCACTACCTTCTTCATGCCGCGCTATAACCCCTGAATGCACTACCGCACACTTGGCAAGACCGGCTATGACGTGTCCAGCATCAGCTTTGGGGCGTGGGCCATCGGCGGCACCTGGGGCGAGGTCAGCGAGGCCGACGCCATGAGCGCCCTGCATAAAGCTTTAGACCTGGGCATCAATTTCTTTGATACCGCCGACGTGTACGGCGATGGACGCAGCGAACGTCTGATCGCCCGGCTGAGGCAGGAGCGCCCGGAAACCTTTTACGTGGCAACCAAGGCCGGACGCCGTTTGGACCCACATGAGGCGGGCGGTTACAACGCCAGGAACCTGCGCGGCTTCATCGAGCGCAGTTTGCAGAATCTGGAGACCGAGACTCTTGACCTCCTCCAGCTCCACTGCCCGCCGCCGGAAGTGTACGAGCGCGATGAAGTGTTTGGCGTGCTAGACGACTTCAAAACGGAAGGGCTGCTGCGGGCCTACGGCGTCAGCGTGGAAACGGTGGATGAGGCGCTGACCGCCATCAAGCACCCCAACGTCTCTACAGTCCAGATCATCTTCAATATCTTCCGCTTCAAGCCTGCCGAACAGTTCTTCGCGGCGGCGCGCGAGGCCAATGTGGGCATCCTGGCCCGTGTGCCCCTGGCAAGTGGCCTGCTGACTGGCAAGATGACGGCCCAAAGCAGCTTTGCCCCCGATGACCACCGCAGTTTCAACCGGCACGGCGAGGCGTTCGACAAGGGTGAAACCTTCTCCGGCGTGGATTTTGAAACGGGTCTTAGGGCGGTGGATGAGTTGCGCCCGCTCGTGCCTGCTGGCATGACGCTGGCCGAGTTCGCCCTGCGCTGGATTCTGATGTTCCCCGAAGTGAGCTGCGCCATTCCGGGGGCCAAGAACGCTGCCCAGGCCGAGGCCAACGCCCGCGCCGCCGATCTGCCGCCGCTGAGCGAGGACACGATGCGCGGGGTGGCAGATGTATATGACCGCCTGATCCGGCCCCAGGTTCAGGACCTGTGGTGAGCCGCTTTTCGGCTTGATATGGCCGACGCCCACCGCCAGCGCCAGAAGCTCTGTGCCAACTGCGGCCAATTCGCTCCGATCATGTACCGGGTCATTCGCAGGGCGGCGGAAGGCTGGGTGTTTTTATGCCCGGTGTGCCGCCGATTGACTGACAACAACAACCTGGAATACCGTTATGGCGGCACCTGGAAAGCCGAGAAAGGACGGTAGCGTTTCTCACAACTGCGGATGGCGTTGCTGGCCCCATCAGCAAGGGTGGGGGCCGTCATGACCAGACTGTAAACCGCATCGCTTACGCTGGACCATGACCATCCGCCCCGCCATTCCAGCCGATACCCCCGCCATTGCCCACATTCACGTCACCAGTTGGCGCGAAACGTACGCGGGCCTGATGCCGGACGACTTTCTGGACCGCATGACGAACGAGGAAACGCAGCGGCGGCGTGAGGGAGGCTGGGAACGGACCATCTCCCAGAAGCTGGAAACCGTGCTGGTGGCCGAACAGGACGGGGTTATGGTGGCCTTCGGCTCCGCTGGCCCAGCCCGCGATCATCCGGGTTACGAGGCGGAATTGATGACGCTGTACGCCCTGAAGTCTGCCCAGGGGCGCGGGCTGGGGCGGGCGCTGTTCACGGAAATAGTGCAGCAGCTCAGGGCAGACGGCTTTCAGAATCTGGCCCTGTGGGTACTGGATGCCAACCCCACGCGAGAGTGGTATCTGCGCCAGGGCGGACGCGAGGCGGGCGAAAAGACCGAGGGGGAACTGCGCGAGATGCGAATCGTCTGGGACACCCTGCCGGGCTGACGCCGCAGCCTGCGCGTGGCCAACCTCCGCCCCGCCGATGTGTCAACATCACTGCTTAACCCGCCCATGACCGATCTCTCCCTCCTCCACCTCCCCTCTCCCGCCGTCATCGCTTTAATCGGCGCACCTGCTGCGGGCAAAAGCACCTTTGCGGCGCGGCATTTTCAGCCCGAAGAAGTGCTGTCAGGCGACTTTTCGCCGGAGCTGGAGCGCAGGCTTGCACGCGGCGAACTGAGCGTGGTGAACGCCCCCCTGACCCGCCCAGACGAACGGCGGCGCGTGCTGGAGGCGTCCCGCGCCCACGATCTGCCCGCCGTCGCCATTGTGCTGGATCTGCCCCGGCAGGTGCTGGAGGAACGGGCAATACAGATGGAACTGGACCCCGCCGCCGTCCTCACCGACTTTGCCGAGTTGCGCCGCACGCTGGGCGGCTTGCAAAAAGAGGGTTTTCGTCAGGTGTACGTTCTGCGCTCGGTGGCCGAGATTAATGACGCACAGATGGTGCGCGTGCCCTTGCCCCCGGATCGCCGCGATTTGCCCGGCCCCTTCGATTTCATCGGCGACGTGCATGGCTGCCTGCCCGAACTGCTGGGGTTGCTGGGCAAACTCGGCTACAGCGTCAGCAGTTCAGAGGTCGCGCCGCCAGCGGGCCGCACTGCCGTCTTTATGGGTGATCTGACGGACCGAGGGCCAGACAGCGCAGGCGTGCTGCGCGTGGTCATGGGCATGGCGGCGTCGGGCGCGGCGCTGTGCGTGCCGGGCAACCACGACGAGAAACTGGCCCGCGCGCTGGACGGCAAGGCAGTCAGGGCCATGCACGGCCTGGAAGGAACGCTGGCCCAGATGGACGCGGCGGGCGAGGACTTCAAGGCGCAGGCCCGTGCCTTTATCGGCAGCCTGTCCAGCCATCTGGTGCTGGACGGCGGGCGAATTGTTGCGGCGCACGCTGGACTGCCTGAGAAGTATCAGGGGCGGATAGCCAGCCGGGTCCGCAGTTTCGCGCTGTACGGCGACGTGGACGGCAGCCGCGATGAGCTGGGGCTGCCGATCCGCCGCGACTGGGCCGCCGAATATGGTGGAGAGGCCATTGTGGTCTACGGTCACACGCCCGTCGCCGCGCCTGTCTGGATTAACCGCACGGTGGACATTGACACAGGCTGCGCTTTCGGCAACGCACTGACGGCATTGCGCTATCCCGAACTGGAATTCGTCAGCGTCCCTGCCCGCCAGATTTACACGCCCCCACCCCGCCCTTTGCCCTTGCTGGGGCCGGGAACGGGAACGCCAGAGCTGGGTTAAATCACCCCTGGCACGAATCGTTTTGTCCGTTTGCGGTAGGCCGCGTAGTCGGGAAAGCGCACCAACAGCGCCTTTTCCTCACGAGCCGATTTAAAGTGAAACAGCGGGGCGAGGGCGGCAGTCCAGCCCAGCGCCCCCGGACTGCCCCGCAGGACGCCCCAGCCCAGGCCCAAAGTCAGCAACCCGCTGTAAATCGGGTGACGGACATGGGCATACAGCCCCGTCGTGACCAGTTCCGACGTATCCAGCGGCTCCGGCAGAGGGCTGAGGTTGCGGCCCAGCGTGCGCCCACTGCCCATGACGACTGCGCCGCCCAGTCCCATCAGGGCCAGACCCGCCGTTTTCTGAACGACGCCAACCTCGCTTCGCTGCCGTCCGCTCAGGGCGACTAATGCCAGCAGCACAAACTGCGCGGCCACCAGATCGCCGCCGCGCTGGCGAAAGCTCTGGAGACGATTCTGAGGATTCATGCGCGAATCCTATCCCGCCGTCACCACGCCGTCGCGCACGCTCAGGCGGTAATTTGCCAGCGCCGCCACCTCCAGATCGTGGGTGATCAGGACCACGCGGCGGCCCTCGGCGGCGGCCCTGGTCAGCAGCGACAGCACCAGTTCTCCGGTCTTGCTGTCCAGATTCCCCGTCGGCTCGTCGGCCAGCAGGATGCCAGGATCGCGGGCCAGGGCGCGGGCGATGGCCACGCGCTGCGCCTCGCCGCCCGAAAGCTGGTTGGGCAGATGTCCGGCGCGGTTTTCCAGGCCCACCAGGGCCAGCAATTCCCGCGCCCGCGCCCGACGTTCTTTGGGCGGCAGGCCCGCCAGCGTTAGAGGAAACTCCACGTTCTCCTGTGCGCTCAGGATGCTGACGAGGTTGTGGTTCTGGAACACGAAGCCGTAGTGCGCCAGCCGGAAATCGGCCCGCGCGGGTTCAGAAAGGGTGGTCAGGTTAACGTCGCCCACCGCCACATGCCCGGTGCTGGGCGAGTCAAACCCGGCCAGCAGATTCAACAGGGTGCTTTTGCCGCTGCCCGACGGCCCCACCACTGCCGTCATCCCCGGCGGAAAGGTATGCGTGAACGGGGCCAGCGCCTGCACCTGCCCCTCGCCGCTGGGGTAGACGCGCGACAGGTTTTCAACGTGCAGGGGCGGCGTGTTGGTGGCCTGAGCCTCGGCCTTTTCTCTCGTTGCGACAGTCATCAGACCCTCCCCAGCGCTTCGGTGATGTTCAACTTACTGGCGGTGCGGGCAGGCAATAACCCCGACACCAATCCCAGAAACAGGCTGATGCCCAGCGCCAGCAGCACCAGCCGGGGCGTCAGCGCGGCGGCGTCGATTCCGGCCAGTTGCTGGGTGTACAGGTTGACGCCCCAGATGCCCACCAGACCCACGATCACGCCGCCTACACCGCCCACCAGCGACAGCAGCAGCGATTCGCTGAGCACCAGCGCCCGCACGAAGCCGGGCCGCGCCCCGATGGCCCGCAAGGTGCCGAATTCGCGGGTGCGCTCAAAGACGCCCATCATCACCGTGTTCGCCACCGCCAGCCCACCCACGATCAATGAGATCAGCGAGATGCCGAAGCGCACCGCGTCGCTGATTTTCAGCGCCCGTTCCACAAAGCTCAGGAAGTCCGACTGGGTGGAGGCTTCCAGGTCCAGTTTGTCGGACAGCGCCGTGGCCACCTCACGCGCTTGACGGGGATTGTCCAGTTTGACGGCCACCAGGGAGACGCGGCCCTCTGCACCCTCCGACTTTTGCAGGGTGTTCAGCGGCAGGAAGATGAAGTTGTCCACCAGCCCGGATTCGGGGGCCAGCACGCCCACCACTTTCGCCTGGTTGCGTCGGTTGAGGTTGAGGGTGCTGCCCACCTTGAGATTCAGGTTCTGCGCGGCCTTTGCGCCCGCAATGGCTACCCCTTTGCCCTCGTCGGCGGCAGTAAAGGCGCGGCCCTGCGCCTCCGATGAATTGGGAAACACCGCCCCGATGCCCTGCGCAGCAGGCAGGCCATACAGCACGACGCTCTGCGATACGTCCAGACTGCCCCGGATGGTCATCACCACCGGGGTCACCGTTTTAATCCCCAGTTCAGAGGACAGCGCCTGGATATCGGTCACGGCCTTGTCGGGCAGGTTGGGCTGCGGCGCAAAGCCCTGCGTGAAGCCGCTCAGGCTGACCTGAATATCCGGGCCGATACCGCCCAGTTGCTCCACAAACACCTTGCGGATGCCCTCGCCCAGCGACAGAAAAATGACCATGCTCGCCACTGCCACCGTGATCCCCAGCGCGGTCAGGCCGGTTCGCACCCGCCGCCGCGTCAGCCCGCGCCACGCCAGTCCCCACAAATCCGTCCATTTCATTGCCCTCAAGGTACGCCCCAGGGGCCGGGGCAGATGGTACGCAGTGCGGAGGTGTGGGGAAAGGGGGATTGGAAGTCTGGGGAGACTGGCACGGAAAATTTTCAGTCGGCCTCGCTCTCAGCTCCTTTTCAATGGAAAGTGGCACAGAGCGCCGGACTTGCAGTGTCAGGCTCGTAGAGCTGCGTATCAGAGGGATCAAACCGCGAACAGACATCCCAAAACTCTGCCTCCAAAACCCCCTCTCATCCCCCCCCGCTAGCCTGCTCCCATGTTTCGTCCTGCTGTCCTGCTGTCCATCCTGTTCGCTGCCCAGGCCGGGGCACAAACGCTGCTCCCGCTGGATTCACGGCCCGCGACACGGGTGCTGCCCGCCCTGATCGCGGGCCTCGGCGGCGGCGTACCCCACGTCCCGCCCGCCGTGCTGCTGGGCAACGCTGGACAGGAGGCCAACCCGGCGCTGCTGGCCGCGTGGCTGAACATGCAGCCCACAGACGGTCCGCTGATCGCTTCGCTGGACGCGCTGGCCTACGGCGGGCTGGTGCAGTCGCGCAAAAGTCCGTTGAGTGCGGCACAGGCGCTGGCCCGGCTAGAGCCTCTGCACGAGTGGCACACGCAGACCGGGCAGCCCATTTACGCCTTCATCGCCCTGCCGCGCGAGCCGGACGCCACGGACCGGGCACGCAATCTGGCGGTGGCGCGGGCCATGCTGGACTGGGCCAGCTCTGGTGTCCTGGCCCAGTTGGACATCACCTGGGACGACGCCCTGCCCGGCAGCCCGGCCCCGGCAGAAGGTGCGACGCTAGCAAAGGAAGCGGCAGATAGGGGCCTGACGAACGTGCGCGTCTACCCCGGCGCGGACGAGGTGCTGTCCATGCTGGTGGCCCGCGCGCTGGCCCCACAGCTTAAAACCGTGCGGGTGGAGTACAGCGATCCAAAGGCGGCACAGGCCGTCATCAGGTACGAGGGCATTCCGCTGACGCAGAGCGCGGCCAACCACGCGGCGGGCAGCGGCTTTACCGTGGTGGAGTCGGACGCCGATCTGACCCTGTACGTGTTCAACGGTGGCGATCCGCGCAAATCTGCCCTGCGAATCAGCGCCCTGCTGCGGCGCGGGCCAGTGGCAGTGGCGGACGTGGAAAAGGTCAACCTGGGCAACTCGCGGCTGTGGGCTGATCTGACCACCCTGCGCCAGCACGCCAATCTGCGGGCACTGGCGGCGTGGGGAACGCCGGGCAACAACCTTGGCTCGGCGCTGGCCCATGCCAGACTGGCCCTCAACAATCCCGATCCACTGCGGCAGGACGCTCTGCTGGCCCGCGAATACGCCAACGACGTGATCTACAGCACCGAACTGCGCGCCACACTCCGCAAGGCCGTACCGGAAAAGGAGCTGGACACGCCGCAGGGACAGGCCGAACTGCTCAAGCTAGCGCAGTCCTACTTTCCGCTGCGAATCGGCAACGAATACGTGCTGGACGCCGCCGCCCTGCCGTGGGGCCGCTCGTTCGAGTGGGATTTCGATTTGCAGACCCGCTGAAGCTCTGGCTCAACAGGTGATCCATTGGGCGCGGTCAATTATGGGCCGCTCAGTCGCGTGGTCCCAGCAGCGCAGCCGGGCCAGCCCGCAGTAATTTCAGGGTATCGGCCAGTTCCAGGGGCCGGGCGAACAGGTAGCCCTGGCCCCAGCGGCAGCCCAGGCGGAGCAGGTGATCGCGCTGCACAGGCGTCTCGATACCCTCGGCGATCACCTCCACATTCAGGGTGCGGGCCAGCAGCAGCACGGTCTGCACCACCTTGGCGCTGACCAGATCCTCGCCCAGCCGGGCGATAAAGGCCCGGTCCACCTTCAAGGCGTCCACCGGAAAGCGGTGCAGGAACGCCAAACTGGAATACCCGGTCCCGAAATCGTCGATGTGGATGCGGACGCCCAGGCCGCGCAATTCGGTCAGGGTGCGGGCGGCCTCATCGATATCCAGAATCAGGGCACTCTCGGTAACCTCCAGATGCAGCCGCGCGGCGGGAAAGCCGGTGTCGTCCAGAATCCGGCGCACCGTCCCCACGAAGCCGGGGCGCAGGAACTGCCGGGTGGACACGTTGACCTGGAGCGACGGGAGAGGGAAGGTGGCTGGGCCAGCCGGGCCAGAGCAGGCCGGATCAGGGCCGGAGGCAGCCTGAAAGGTGCGGCAGGCCGCCTCCAGCACGAAGGCCCCCAGCTCGGAGATGATCTCCAGTTCCTCGGCCAGCGGCACAAATTCATTGGGTGGCACTGCTCCAAGCTGCGGATGCTGCCAGCGCAGCAGGGCCTCGTAAGCGCCGATCCGGCCCGTTTGGATGTCCACGATGGGCTGGTAGACCAGCCGCATCTGGCCGCGCCGCGCCGCCTGCGCCAGATCGGCCTCAAGCTGAAGCTGACGCAGGGCCACCGCGTGCATCTCGGGCCGGAAGGTCACCACCGGGCGAGATGGGTCACGCTTGGCGCGGTACATGCTCAGGTCCGCGTCGCGCAGGATGTCGGCGGGCGAGGCGTGGTGCAGTTCGCCCGGCGCGATGCCGATACTGACGCTGACCCCCACCGAGCGGCCCTGGACCGTGAACGGCGAGATCAGGCGGGCCTGAAGGCGCGCGGCGGCGGCCTCCACCGGTCTCAGGTCACCTGGCGGCAGCCCGCACATCAGCACAGCGAACTCGTCGCCGCCCAGCCGGGCCACCAGCGCGTCGTCCATGCAGGCTTTCAGACGCTCGGCAAATGCCTGGAGCAACTGGTCCCCGGCGGTATGGCCCAGACTGTCGTTGATCACCTTGAACCGGTCCATGTCTAGGTACAGCACCGCGTAGTCCGGCTGCCCGGTCTGGCGGGCCAGTTCCATCTGCTCTTCCAGGACACTGTACAGACGGTCCCGGTTGAACAGCCGGGTCAGCGAGTCGTGGGTGGCCGCCCACAGCAGCCGCGCCTCGGCCTCCTGCCGCGCCGTGACATCCCGCGATGAGGACAGGTACTGGTGCGGCAGGCGTGGGCCGCCGGTCTCGGCTGGGCCGTCCGGCTCGATCCTGCTGAGACTGACCTCCAGGGTCAGGTAATGGCCCTCCCGGTGGCGCAACCTGAGCAGGATGGAGAGTCCCGGAGTCTGACCCAGTTCATGCAGGTTGACGCGGTCTTCCGGCTGCATCAGGGCTTCGGGAGAAGTGCCGATCAGCTCGGCTGGAACGTAGCCCAGCAGCCCGTGGACACTGGGGCTGACATAAGTGAAGTCGCCGCCGGGCCGGTGCAGACAGACCAGATCGTTGGTGTACTCGGCCAGCAGGCGGTACTGGGTCTCGCGCTCCCTGACCTGCGCGTGCAGCCACGAGCGTTCCAGCACCTGTTGCAGGTAGCCGCCCACCGAGCCGATGATCTGAGCGTCCCACGGCCCAAGCGGCTTGGCGCTGCCAAAGGTCTCGACGTTCAGGACGCCGATCACCTGCTGGCCACGCAGCAGCGGCACGCACACTTCCGAGGTGATGCCCTCAATGGCCAGCACCGCTTCCGGGTCCCGGCTCAGGTCCGGGACCCACTGCGTCTCGCCGCTGCGGCAGGTCCGGCCCATCACGCCCTGGCCCAACGGCAGGCGCTTGATCACCTCGGCGTACCCCACCTGATCCTGCATGACCAGCACGTCCCCGTCCAGCAGATACACGCTGACGTGCGAGTACCCGAAGGTCTCACGCAGCCCACGGGTCACTGCCCGGACGCTTTGGGCGGTATCCAGTCCAGCGCCGAACGAGGTCCGTAGGCGGTGCAGCAGGTCCAGCGCCCGGCGCTGCCGCTCCGTATCGGCGTGCAGCCGCTCGCGCTCCAGGGCCTGCCCCAGCCAGGTGCCCAGCGTCGCCAGGGGGCGCAGGTCCTGCACGCCCAGGTGCCGGGACTCACATTCCACGTCCAGCACGCCCACCACGCGCGTGCCGTCCAGCAGCGGCACGCAGATCTCGCTGATCACCCCCGGCAGCATGGAGATGTAATCGGGGTCCTGGGTCACGTCCGGCACCAGCGCAGGCTGACCGCTGCGGGCGACCCGGCCCGCCACGCCCGTATCCACCGGGTGCCAGGTGTCCCACTGGCCCTGCCCGGCGCTCTCGCGCAGCACCAGCACGCCCCCCGCCAGCGCGTCCCCTTCCAGCACAGCCCCTTCCAGCACACCGATGGCCACATGCTCGACCTCCAGCAGCTCGTGAATGGCCTGGGTGATCTTCCCGAACAGCTCATGCTGGCTGCCCGAGTACGCCACCGCCCGCCACGCCCGCTCCAGCAGTTCCACCTCGCGCTGCGCGGCGTTCAGGGCGCACTCCAGGTCCAGCCGGTGCAGCGCTGCGGCCAGCAACCCGGCCTGCGCCTGTGCCAGCGCCAGCAGCGGCGCGGGCGGCACGTCCACAGGCTGGCCCGCAGCCCCATCCACGGGCTCGAGGTCCAGATGCAGCGCCCCGCGCACCACCCCGCCCAGCTCGACAGGAACGGACAGCGAGAGGAAAGGTCGGGAAGACACTGCGCCGCTCAGGGCCTGCACAGCATCCGGGGCCAGCAGCGCCGCGTAGAGACTGGGGGCATCGAACAGGCGCTCAGGCTGCGGCAGGTGCGCCAGCAGTTCGGCGGCGCGGCGGCCCAAGGCCAGCGGCGTGGCCACGATGGGGGCAGACTCAGCCTGGGTAGGGACAGGTTCAGCCTGGGCCGCCAGCGCAAAAGTGCCACTCTCGCCAGTCAGGAACAGCCGCGCCGCCACCACCGATTCCAGCTCCAGCATTCCTGCCAGCGGCCCCAGCAGGACGTCTGGTGCAGACCCGGCCCCCGGTCCCGCCACAGGAACGGCAACGTCGGTCTCTTGCTGTCGGGGAAAAAAACTCGGCGGCTGAGGGTGCATGAGAATCTTCATGTATGGTAGCGCACCGTTCTTTCTGAACAATCACTGCCCTCTCGACAACGGTTGCCTGCCGAATGATCATTGCGGCGCGGGCAGGCAAAGCTCAGGACGCCGATCAGGAATCCACTGCTAGCGCCCGCGCGTCGGCGCTTTTTTTTCCACACTCAGCAGCAGCGCCGCGCCGATCACCAGCGCCGCCCCCAGCAGGGCCAGGGCGGCCAGCCGCTCACCGAACAGCAGCGCCGCCAGCCCGGCGGCCACCACCGGCTCCACGCTGGCGATCACGCTGGCGCGGGTGGCGTTCAGGCGGCGCAGGCCTGCGCTGTACAGCAGGTATGCCAGATACGTGGACAGCACCGCGATCCCTGCCAACCCGCCCCACGCGGAAGCCGACTTGGCCGCGAAGCCCGCCGAGGCCACGAGGGGTAGCAGCCCCAGCGCCCCCACCGGCAGCGCCACGCCCAGCAGCGCCGGGGTGCTGTAGCGGTGAAAGAACGCCTTGCCGTACAGGTAATACAGGCTATATGTAAAGCCTGCGGTCAGCCCGAAGGCCAGCGCGGGCAGCGTGACATTCACGCCCTGTCCGCCGCCCAGGCTGATCAGGGTGATCCCCAAAAGCGTTCCGGCAATCGCCAGCCACTCGCGCCCACCGGGTTTCTCCTTCAAAAAGGCCCAGCCCAGCAGCGCCACGAAAGCCGGGGCGGTGTACAGCAGCACCGAGGCCAGACTGGCCCCACCCGCCCTGACCGCCAACTGATACGTGCCGTAAAAGATGCTGACCCCGGCAATCCCGAAGGCCGCCGTGATCCACAGGTCACGCCCACGCGGCAGGCGGCTGCGCGTCAGGGCCGCGTGCAGGGCGTACAGCGCCCCGCCCAGCAGCGCCCGCCAGAAGGCCACCTCCAGCGGGGCCACACCCTCGGCCTGCACGCCCTTGCCGAAGATGCCCAGCAACCCCCACAGGCACGCGGCAGCCAGGATCAGCAGCGGTGCTGGAACAGATGGGCGGGCCGGAATTGCAGTCTCCGCACTCATGGACGGGTCACCTGCGCCGCCAGATTGCCAACGTCGCTGCCACGGTCAGCAACAGGGCCAGCCCACCCAGCCCCGCCAGAATCAGACTGGCGCGGTCCCGCGTGTCGCCCACCGGGGCCAGGGTGTTATCGGTAAAGGCGCGGGTGTCCCCGGCGGGTGCCAGCACATCCACGGGCGTGGGCGCGTCCGCCCGCCCGGTCTGGAGGCTGCCGGGGCCAGTCCCGCCCGTGGGCTTCAGGACCCCGCCCGCCGACAGCGGAGTGTAAACGCTGCTGGTCACCCAATATGCGTAACTTCCAGCGGGCACGGCGGCGTCGATGACCAGTCCGGTGCCTTCGATCTGCACGGTGGGCACGGCCAGGCGCTCGGTCTGCTCCCCGGCATCGTCCGTTCGCTCCAGCGTGCTGCCGTAACCGGTCACGCGCAGGTGATAGTGCCAGCCCCCACTGCGCGTCCGCAGGCCGGTGTCCGCCAGCGCCGTCTGGCCGCCAGGACCCGTCTTGATAAAAATGTCGGTGACCCCCGCCGAGAAGCCCGAAGGCGCATTCCAGGGGTTGCCAATCTGCCCCAGGCTGACGGTAAAACGCATGCCTGTTGCCTGCGGCGCAGCGCTGAACGAGCGCAGGTCCAGCGCGTCCTCGGTCACGGCGGGCTGGCGCGGCAGGATATAGCCGCCGTCCCCACGCGCGTCCCCCGCCGGATCGGGAACGGTCAGCAGCGAGGTGGTGAGCAGCAGCAGCAACAGCACAGGGGGAAGTATAGAGGCGGGGTGTGAAATGCGGGGGCCGGGACCGGGCTGAACCGAGGGAACCAGAAGCAGGGCAGGCTACGCCTGTCACCCCCTCTCCTGCGGAGCTGTACCAGTCCCAGCCTCCCCCGCAAGTGGGGAGGAGCAAAAAGCCGTGTCGATTAGCAAAACTTATTGACGCCATTCAAACCGTCAACGGCTAACCCGCCCCCCAATGAAACAGCAACCGAAGGCCGTCGGGCGCGTAGCGCACGGGCCGCACGCAGCGTCGCGGAGCAGGGCATCAGACCCGGAGGCTGCCGCCCTCTTCCCCCTACAAAGTCCATAAACCCCTGCCTAGCGCAGCGCTGCTCCCCCTGGGGTAGGGGGCTGGGGGGTGGGGCTGCCCGAATAACCAACCCGGAATTTCCCCGCCCACAGCTTCTACAGCCGAACCAGATCGTCCCTATGCACCGCTTCCGGCCCATAGGTAAAGCCCAGCAGCGCCTCAATCTCGCGCGAGTGATGCCCCGCGATGCGACTTAAATCCGCCGAGGCGTAACGCGTCAGCCCACGCGCCAGTTCCGCGCCGCCGGGGCCGATCAGGCGGATGGTCTGACCGCGCACGAACTCGCCCTCCACGCGCCGGATTCCAGCGGGCAGCAGGCTGGAGCCGCGTTCGGTCACCGCCCGCGCCGCGCCGTCGTCCAGATGCACGCGGGCCGGGGAAATCTCGGCCAGAATCCAGCGTTTGCGGGCTTCCAGGCGCGAACCGGCAGCCAGAAAACGCGTGCCCAGCGCCTCGCCACCCACGATGCGGGCCAGCGCGTCCGGCGCGTCGCCGGGGGCGATGACCACCGGGGTTCCGGCGCGGGTGGCGATCTCGGCGGCCTGGATCTTGGTGTGCATCCCGCCCGTGCCCCGGTGAGAGCCTGCACCCCCGGCCCGCGCCCAGACTTCCGGCGTGACGCGCTCCACCAGGGGAATCAGGGTGGCGTCTGGGTCTGTGCGAGGATCGGCGGTGTACAGGCCCGGTGCGTCGGTCAGGATCACCAGCAGATCGGCGTCCACCAGATTTGCCACGAAGGCCGAGAGGGTATCGTTGTCGCCCACCCGGATCTGCTCCAGCGCCACGGCGTCGTTCTCGTTGATGATCGGCAGCACGCCCCGGCTCAGGCAGGCGTCCAGCGTGGTGCGGGCGTTGAGGTAACGGGTACGGTCCCGGAAATCGTCGGCGGTCAGCAGCACCTGCGCCACGTTCACGCCGTACAGCTCGGCCAGCAGGGCGTACAGGTGCATCAGGCGGCCCTGGCCCACCGCCGCCAGCAATTGTTTCTCGGCCAGCGTGCGGTCACGCGGCGGAAAGGCCAGGGCCTCCCAGCCCGCCAGCACCGCGCCGCTGCTGACCAGCACCACCTGATGCCCGGCAGCCTGCACCGCCACCATGCCGCGCATCAGGTCCACCAGACGCGGGCGGCTCAGGCGGTCCCCCCCTGCCGTCAGGACGCTGGTGCCGAGTTTCAGGACAACGCGCATGGGAGGCAGTGTACGGGGCGCAGGGCAGTCTGACCGTCTGAAGGTCTAAAAGTCTGCGGGCCGTGTTCCCGCGTCCCCAAAACGAATCAGATGCGCCTGCCGTCCCGCCGCTGCCCGCAATGCTCCTGGCGACAGCACGGCGTCCCGGAAGGCGTCAATCAGTGGCGAAACCTCCTGCTGACCCCGGCGGGTCACACTGCCGATTGACCTCCACAGCGGCGTGGGCAGTGGATAAGCGCGCAGGTGGGAGGGCAGCGGCACGAAGACCAATCCGGTCAGCACCGTGAACCCGTGCCCCTCGGCCACCCGGCCCAGCGCCACCTGCGGGTCTTTGAGGCGTACGGCGGGCGTGGGCGGCTGCGAATGCCGGGCCACATGCGCAGCGATAAACGGGGCGCAGTCCTCCTCGCAGACGATATACGCGGCGCGGTGGAAGTCGGCCCAGGTGCGGATGGGCGGGGCGTGGGCAGACGCGATGATCAGGTATTCGTCGGCCAGCAGTTCGCGCGTGTCCAGTTCGGGGTGCATCGGCAGGCGGCCCAGGCCCAGATCGGCCTCGCCCGCCCGCACCAGCGCCTCGATCTCGTCATGCTCGCCGGAGGTGTCGCGCACCACCACCTCCACATCCGGGTACAGGTGATTAAAGGCGTTCAGCGCCGGGGTGATGAACTGCCGGATCACGCTGCGGCACGACACCACGCGCAGGATGCCGCCGAGTGGGGCCGGGAGAAGGGTCATGGCGTGCAGGGCGTCGGCAGCATTGCGGGCGTGGGCCAGCACCCGCGCGCCCGCCGCCGTGGGCCACGCGCCGTGGCGGCCCCGCTGGAAAATCCGCACGCCCAGCACCGTCTCGGCGGTCTGCACGGTATGGCTGACGGTGGACTGCGCCAGCCCCAGCCGCAGCGCGGCCTCGCTGAAGCTGCCCGCCTCGGCCACACCCAGCAGCACGCTGAGGTGGGCGCTGCCCAGTGCAGGCAGAGCGGGACGAGAGGGTGGTTCAGCGGTCATGGCCGCAGTCTAGAGGCTTCCATCGAATTTCCCGATACAAGGTCCAGGGGGATCGGCTCTGTGCGTTGTTTCCGCCCGAAGCGAGGACCAGAATGCATGAAACACCCCTGCTGACCCGCCCTTCAACTGTTCCGATCTCAGGAGGCCACCATGTCCACCCCCACTGCCTACCCCCGTTTGATTTTTCTATGCCTCACTCTGCTGGGCAGTGCCCATGCAGGCGGCAATGAAGCCCCAGTCATTCAGAACATGGTGACGCTCACCCCACCCCCTGCCGAGGCCACGCGCCCGCTGCGTGAACTGCAACTGGCCGCCGCCCCGGGCGGCTCCCTCGTGCTGGCGCTGCTAAATGATGCGGGGCAGGCCGACAGCGGTAAGGGCTTCTACGAATCGCGCAAGGTGCGGGTGTGGCGCAGTACGGCGAACGGCTGGGAGTTACTGCGAGGCGGCCTGCCCGGCGGCGTGCTGAATTACGATGTTCCGCGCCCCGCCTCCAATATCGATCTGGCGCTGGACGGCCAGGGCACGCCGATCCTGGTCTGGAACGAGAACTACGGCGACAACGACGTGGTGGTCTTCCGCGCGTATCAGGATGGAAACTGGACCCGGTGGCAGCCACGCTACCTGGGCGACGATCTGCCCTACGCCGCGCGCACCCGCTCGGTGGTGGCGCAGAACGGCGAACCCGTTTTCGCGTGGGGCGAGTCCCTCCGCAATCCCTACGGCAGCCGCCTGAGCGTGCGCCGCTGGGACGAGGCGGCAAAAACCTGGACGCGCAGCCCGGCCTTCAACCAGATCAGCGTTTTCTCGCGTACCCCCGCGCTGGGGCTGAACGGGGTGGGGCAGCCGACGGTGGCGTGGCTTCAGGGCGAGGTGCTGGAGAGCAACGTCTTCGTGAAGCGCTGGAACGGTACGGCCTGGGAGGCGCTGGGCGGCAGCCTGAACCGCACGCCGGACCGCTATCTGGCTTCCACGCGCCTGAAACTGGACGCCCAGGGACAGCCCACCGTGGCGTGGCTGGAAGACCTGAACGGCAAGGACGCGCTGTATGCCTCGCGCTGGGATGGGCAACAGTGGCAGGCGCTGGGCGGGGCGGTCAGTGCGAATTACGCCACCTCCCCTGCCTTGGCACTGGACGCGAATGGGCAGCCAGTCCTGGCCTGGGTGGAAGAACGAGGGGGCACCGGGCAGGTGCATCTGGCGCGTTGGCTGGGTGGGCGCTGGCAATATTCCGGCGTGGTGAACCTAGACCCCCAACACGACGCCCGGTCTCCCAGCCTCGCGGTGCTGCCGGATGGAGGGATCGTGCTGGGCTGGCGCGAGGACCTGAACGGCGTGTACGGCGTGCAGTTGCGAAAGATTGGAGGGAAAACCTCTCCCTGACCCCTACTGCGTGTTCAGGAAATCCAGAATGGCCCGCGCCAGGCCCTGCGCGACCTTTTCGCGGTAGGCCGCCGTCGCCAGCCGGGGTCCCTCGCTGGGGCTGGAGCCGAAGCCGATCTCGGTCAGGATGGCGGGGGTGGTGGGGTTGCGGATCACGTAGAAGGCGTCCGTCTGCACGCCCCGGTTGACGGCCCCGGTGTACTGCACCAACCGCGACTGCACCTTCAGGGCCAGTTGCCGCGAGAACGACAGCTTGGCCTGCGCCACGATGTCGCCCAGCAGGCCCTGGGCGCTGTTTGCCGCCTTGCGGGTCAGCTCCTGGCCCACACTGCCGCCGCCGTTTTCCTGCACGGCGCGGCTGCGGTCACTGCCCGCCAGCGGCTGCCCGAAGTAATACGTCTCGATGCCCTGCGCCGAGGCCCCGCCCGCGTTGACATGAATGCTGATATACGCGCTGACCTTGCCGGTGGTGGCCAGCCGTGAGCGGGCGTCCAGATCGGTGCGCTTGTCGGCACTCAGGTCAGTATCGGCGGTGCGGACCATCACCACATCCACGCCATGTTTGATCAGTTCGGCGCGGGTTCGCAGGGCCACGTCCAGCGTCACGTCCTTTTCACGCAGCCACTGGCTGGTCATGCCGGGATCGACGCCACCGTGCCCGGCATCCAGCACCACACGGGGACGGGTGACGGTGGAAGAGGCCGCCGGTCTGCTGGAAGTGGAAGCCGCCCGAACCGATGCCTGCGCGGCGGCAGTGGTGGGCACGTCGATAACCAGTCGCGCTGCCGCCGTTCCGCTTCTGGGCAGCACGCTGACCCTGGTTCTGGCCGCGCTGACACTCCCTGCCAGCGTGAGGGTGACGGTCTTGCCCGACACGTTGTAAAACTTGACGCCCGCCGCATTCAAGGCTCCCTTTTCAGTCTTGAGGGTGGTGCTGAGCCTGACGGTGACGCTTTGCGCCGCCCTGCTGACCGTGGAGGTGGCGTTGCCCGGCAACTCGAACACCAGCCGCGTGAACCCGTCGTGCGATCCCACACGCGGGGCGGCGTCAGCGCGGGGCAGGACCAGAAAGGCACACAGAAGTGCAACGATCTGAAGAAGCCGGGAGGAACGCGTGGTCCCTTGGCGCACAGCAACCTTATGGACTGGACCCCGGCAGCGTGGACCCCAGCGAATTGGGAACGGAAGAGACAGTAAAGACGAGGAGATCACTGCCCCGGAGTGTAACGCCCCCGTCCTGCTCGGCGATTGAAACCCCATGAGAGCGCACGGGCACCGTGGCGGCACCTGAATCAGGTCTGACTGGTCCACTCACGCCACTCAGGCACGGGCCGTTACGGTGGAAGGATGAAATTCCCCTCCTCGTCCCTGCTGGCCGCCGCCGCACTGGGCCTGCTGACCCTGAGTCCGTTCACGGGCGGGCAGGCGGTCACTTTCGGTGGCCTGAACGTCACGCCGCGCGGGCCGCAGAACCTGAATCTGGACACTGGCCTGACCGAACTGCCGCAGGGCGGCACCGCCACCGACAGCAAGGGCGGCCTGAAGCTGGTGGCGGGTGCCATGACCCTGAACCCCGGCAAGACCCTGACCGCCCAGAACGCCGTCCTGACCACCAAGCAGGGCGGGACACTGCGGGCCGCACAGGTGATCTATGACCTTAAATCCTCCACCGTGACCGCCACGGGCAACGTGACCTACAACGACGCCCGCTTTAAAAACCTGAGTGCGCCGCGCGTGATCCTGAATGTGGGCAGCGCCTTCGTGACCGCGCTGGGCGGCGTGAAGGCCGACGGTCCTGCCCTCAGCGGCACGGCGCTGGTCTTCGATCTGAACACCATGCAGGCCGTGCTGACCGGGCCATACACTGCGAGGCAGGGAACGCTGAATGCCTCGGCGGACGCGGCGGGACGGCTGCTGCTGGTCTTTGGGGGCAATCAGGTGGTGCGCTCGTCGACCAGCCCGGACGCGGCCACGCTGGGACGCTTCACGCCTTACCTAAAGTAAGGAACGCTACGCGTTTGGCTTGAGCAGATGCCCCAGGCAATGGCCGTAGCTGACGCCCTGGCGTGAATCGGCCACCAGATCGGCCACGCTGAATTCCTGCAACACGCCCAGCATGGCGTCGCGCATGCGGGTATAGACGGTGGCGCGGACGTGGCACCTGCCCTCCTCCGGACAGGCCTCGTGCCAGTTGAGACTGATACAGCTCAGCGGCGCAACCGGGCCGTCCACGGCGCGCACCACCTCGCACAGGCTGATCAGGGCGGGCTTGCGGGCCAGCGCGTAGCCGCCGCCGATACCCTTCTTGCTTTTCACCACGCCCTTGTTGCCCAGTGCCGCCAGGATGCGCACCAGATACGGGCGGTGAATCCCGGTGGCCTCGCTGATTTCCTCGCTGGACACCCAGCGCGCGGCGTCCCCTGGCCCCGGAGAATGGGTCCCCAGAAAACCCAGGGCCTGAAAGGCGTACACATCGGTGGCCGAAAGGCGCATAGAGACAGTCTAGAGCAGATGTGATGGAAGAGGCTGTCTGGACCGCTCCTGTCAGTCCCCGAAGTGCTGCCGCAGGTACGCCAGCGCCACCGGATCGAACTGCCCGCCTGCTGCCCAGCGTTCCTCCAGATTCTCGGTGCCGTACAGCGCCCAGGCGGCGGCCTCGGTTTCGGCGTCCCAGGGACCGTCCGGCAAGCTGGAGGCGTGGCCCTGCCGGATCAGCAAAGCACGCAGCCAGCCCAGTTCATCGGCACTCAACTCGCGCGTTTCCGTGGGTCTGCCGAACAGCAGATCAAAGGTATCCAGCAGACGCTCCAGCTCGGCGCAGGGTTCGGCGTGATCGTCGGCGCGCAGATTCACCCAGTCGTCGGTCAATCCGCCATACCCCCGCCCCGGCCCGGCGCACAGCAGCGCGGCAGACTGGCGGCCCCGTTTGTCGCCGCCCGCGCTATCCCCGGCACGCAACGCGGCCAGCAGACGGCGCGGCAGGGGCTGACCCAGCGCCGCATTCCAGGCCGCGTGCATAGCCTCCGCCACTTCCGGCCCGGTCAGGATGTTGCCCTGGATCGCCACGTCCGCCTCTGCAATCCCGCCCGCCCAAGCGTGGCAGCCGGGGCCAGTGAAGGTCACGCTCTGTCCGTCTGCGCCCACGATGCCGAACTGACGCTGGGCGATGTCGGAATCGTCGGTCTGAAAGCGGGCGCTGACCTGCTGCGGCGACAGGCCACTGGCGAGCAGACGCAGCCCATCGGGGCCGAAGTTGGGATTGACGTAACTCTGGGTGGCCACCGCGCCCACACCCGCCCGCACGAATGGCACCAGCGCGCCCACCGCCAGAAACTTGCTGGCCACCGCCACGCCGATGTCCCCGGTTGCCGCGTCGCGCCCCACGATGGAAAAGGTCATACGGAAAGCTAGCAGGCTTTACAGTAACGGGGTGTTAAAAGCGGCCCTGAACGGCAACCGGACCCTCAGCGAGCATCCCCGAATTCCTATCACGCCCCAGCAACTGGCGCAGGATGCACGCGCGGCGGTGGAGGCGGGCGCGGACGCCCTGCACCTGCATCCCAGAAACGCGGTGGGGGCGGAAAGTCTGGAGGCGAAGGATGTCGCGCAGGTGCTAGAAGCCGTGCGCGCCGCGTGCCCCGGTGTTCCCGTGGGCATCTCAAGCGGCTGGTGGATTCTGCCGGACACAGAAGCCAGACTGGCCGCCGTGCGCGCCTGGACGGTCCTGCCCGACTTCGTTTCCGTCAACTGGCATGAACAGCAGTCGCCCAAACTGGCAGAGCTGTTGCTGGAGCGTGGCATCGGCGTGGAGGCGGGACTGTGGACGGCGGACGAGGTGCGGAGATTTCTGGACTGGCCCCGGCGAGGTGAAGTGCTGCGCCTCCTGCTGGAACTGCCCGACAAACCCATCCGCGACTACAAGGCCGGGCTGAGGGAGATGTTCGCCCTGCTGGACGCCTCTGATCTGGATAAACAAGTCGTCTTGCACGGCCTGGGCGAGAGTGCTTGGCCCCTGCTGCGCGAGGCGGGGCGGCGCGGCCTGAGCACCCGTATCGGCCTGGAAGATACGTTGCTACTGCCCGGCGACTTCGCGGCTACCGACAATGCCGAGCTGGTGCGCGTGGGGCGGGAAATGCTGGGGTAAGGGCTTCGCCCGTCTAAAGGTCCAACCATCTAAACGTTCAGAGGCCACAAACCATCTACCTCGCTTGAGCGTTCAGACCCCCAGACTTCGAGACGTTCAGACGGCGCAGCCCCTGCAAGTGTTACCCTCGCCACGATGCTCACCTTTGCCCAGGCCGTGACCGAGCGCACCCGCCGACTGAACACCCGCCTATGCGTGGGCCTAGACCCGCGCCGGGACGCCTACCGCGACACCGCCCACCTGAAAGCCCACACGCTGGAGGTGCTGGAGGCGTGCGCCCCCTATGCCGCCTGCATTAAGCCGCAATTTGCCTTTTACGAGGCGCTGGGGCTGGAAGGCTTCGGCATTCTGGAGGAGGTCTGCGCCGCTGCCCGCACGCTGGGGCTGCCCGTGCTGCTGGACGCCAAACGCGGCGACATCGGCAGCACAGCTGGAGCTTACGCGCGGGCGTGGCTGACCGGGCGGCACGCAGGGGCAGCGCTGACAGTCAACCCGTTTCTGGGTTTTGAAACGCTGACCCCTTTTGTGGACACGGCGAATGAAAACGGCGGCGCAGTGTTCGTGCTGGTCAAGACGAGCAATCCCGGTCAGGCCGATTTGCAGGGCAGCGGCGTGAGCGAACGGGTGGCGGTGGAAGTGGCGCGGTTGAATGCCGAGGAACCAGACGGGGAATACGGTTCAGTGGGCGCGGTGGTAGGCGCGACGCACGCGGCGGACCTCGCCACCTTCCGGGCACTGATGCCGCGTGCGCTGCTGCTGCTGCCGGGGCTGGGCGCACAGGGCGGAGTGGCCGCAGACCTAAAGGGAGCCTTCCACGCAGGCGGCACGGGCGCACTCGCCAGCGCCAGCCGGGGCGTGCAGTACGCGGCTGGGCTGGATGTGGCCGCAAGTGTAGCGGCGGCACGGGGGTTTAGGGATGAATTGAATGGGGTGCTGGGGGATTGAATGTCAAACCGTCAAAAGGTCAAACCGTCTAACCGCTCAGAATTTCAGCGGTTAGACGGTTTGACTTTTAGACCTTTAGACCATCCTCAAATCCCCGCCAGTAACCGTTCCACATCGTCCAGGCTCGTGTAATGCGCGATGCTGACGCGTACGACGCCTTCCGGGTATAAACCTAAATCCTTGAGAGGCTGCACCGCATAGAAATGCCCCGCCGCCACGTCCACCCCGGCAGCCGTCAGGCGGGCAGCGGTCTGATCAGCAAATTCGCCGTCCACGCGAAAGGCTGCCGTTCCCACCCGGCCCGTCATGTTCTGTGGGCCATAAAGGGTCACGTTTTCCTTACCGACAAGGCCGGAAATCAGGCGCTCGGCCACCGGCTTTTCCAATTCGGCAATCCGCGCATAGGCGGACACCAACGCAGCCCGCGTCAACTCTACCGAGTCGCCCAGTTCGCGCAGATAGTCCAGCGTTCCCAGCCATCCGGCCAGCAGTTCGTACTGCGGCGTGCCGTGTTCTATGCCCGTGATATCGCCATCTGGGACAAAACTCAGCTTGGGCCAGGGCAGGTAGGCAAGGTGTTCGGGCTTAATCCACAGTGCGCCCAGGTGCGGGCCGAAGACCTTGTAGGGGCTGAACATCACGAAGTCCGCGCCCCACGCCTGCACGTCCGGCAGCGTGTGCGGCGCGGCGTGGACGGCATCCACCATCGTCCAGCCACCTGCTGCACGCACCTGGGCCGCCACGGCGGGAATGTCCACGGTGATGCCCAGGGCGTTGCTGGCCGCCGTCACCGACACCAGACGGGTTTTATCCGAGAGTAGTTCCGCCAGATCGTCGGCGTGCAGACGCATCTCCGGCTGGCGGGCGTGCCAGACCTTCACGGTCACGCCCACGCGCTCCAGCTCGCGCCAGGGACTGGCGTTGGCCTCGTGTTCCAGGCCGGACACGATCACCTCGTCCCCCGGCCCCCACAGGCGGGCAAAGGCGGCGGACAGGCGGAAGGCCAGCGCGGTGGCACTCTGCGCCAGCGCCACATCTTCCGGCTGGGCGTTCAGAAACAGGGCGGTGGCCTCGCGGGCGCGGTGCTTGAGGGCCAGCATCTCGGCCCCCGGCTGGTGACTGGGCATGGCGTTGGTTGCGCCGTAGCGCATCAGGTGGGCGGTGATGGCCTCAATGGCACGCAGGGGCAACAGCCCACCCGCCGCGTTGTCCAGATACGCGCGGCCCGCCGCCAGCGGGGGAAACTGTTCGCGCAGACGGTGGGGCAGGGTCAGTGTCGCGGGGGTCATGTCAAGAGTGTAAGCCGGTCTGAATGCCCGGAGGTGATTGAAGCTCTCACCGCTCCTGCTCAGATGGGTTGCACGCCAGCCGGAACCGGCTCACCCGCCCTCAACGCCTCCACGAACGCCCCGAACTGCACCGCCAGCGCGTCCCGCACCTCCCGCCAGCGGTCCAGCCCCTGACCGGAGGGATCGGGAAACGGGTAGTGCAGGCGCGTGGTCTGGCCCCCATACGCCGGACACCCCACATCTGCCGAGTCGCAGACCGTGATCACGTAATCGAAGTTCTGTGCGTCGGGAACGTCCCACAGGGTCTTGCTGGTGTGGGCGTCCAGGCCCAGGCCCAGTTCGGCTATGACGGTGCGGGCCTCGTCCTTGACGCGGGTGGCCTCGGTGCCCGCCGAATGCACGTCCAGCGGCAGGTCCACGCGCCCGGCAGCCGCGCGGGTCAGCGCCTCGGCCATCTGCGAGCGGGCCGAATTGTGGGTGCAGAGAATCAGCACGCGGGGAGTATGGACCATTCGCCCACCATAGCCGCGCCTCCGCCCAGATAAGTCAGCGGGAGGTCAGGGCTGAGAAGTCAAAGTCAGAGACTGCTGTTAACCCCCACTTGCTCACTCTTTGGTGTGATGCACCCTCTCATGCACCCCCCCTATCCTTTACCGATGAGTTTCGTCCGCAAACCCCGCCCGTATTCCTCCGGCCTGCCGTCGGTGGGACTGCCCAGTGCAGCCAGGGCCAGTGCGGTGCGGGAGGCTCCCAGACCCGAGAAGGCCAGAAAGGGACCGCGGCCCCCACGCGGCCCCCGTCCGGCCATGAGCTGGGCTGGAGCGGTCACGGGACTGGCAGTTCTGGGGACGGCGCTGGTCATCCTGGTGGGCGCGTCGGGCCTGTGGAACAGCGTGGCCCGCGACTGGCAGTTCCGTTCGGCGGCGGCAGGCGTGACCGACGTGGCCCGTTGAGGCTGAGACGATGACCCGCAGCCGTTCAGGACGCAACAGCTTGAGGCAGCGGCTCACCTTCTGGCGCAATCCCTGGCCGCGCACACCGTTCGTGCAGCGGCCAAAGTCGCGCTGGACGCTGCGGCGCGTCGTGCGGGCCGGGCTGGCAACCGTGGGCGTGCTGACGCTGGGAATGATGGCGCTGGGCGTGGCGGGCGCGTGGAGTACCGGGTCCTTTACCCGCGTGTGGAACCTGCGCTCGGAGTTGCGGCCCATTGAGGTACAGGACCGCCGGGGGCAGCCGCTGGGCGTGATTGACCACTGCCGCGAGGGCCAGACCACCAACGCCGTGCCGTGCCGCGAGTCGCTGAGCGTGCCGCTGACCGGGGTTTCGCAGGCGTTTTTGCTGGCCTACGTGGCAAAGGAAGACGTGCGTTTCTTCTCGCATTCCGGCGTGGATCTGGGCCGCCTACCGCGCGCCCTCCTGAGCGGCGCAGGCGGCAGCACCCTGACCATGCAACTGCTGAAGAACAACGTGCTGGCCGGGCATTTTGATTACGACACGCAGCGGCGCGGATTGGGGCTGGTGATGGCGCGCAAGGCCACCGAGTTCGTGCTGGCCCCGCTGGTCACCCTGCGCTACGGACGGCCTGAAGTCCTGGCGATGAGCGTCAACAGCCTGCCGTGGATCGGCATCGGCCAGCGCAAGGGCGTGTACGACGCGGCGCGGGCGGTCTTCGGCGTGGACCCGGCGGACCTGAATCTGGCGCAGAGTGCCTTTCTGGTGGGCCTGCTGCCCGCGCCGGGGCGTTATCTGGTGGCGGCGGACACCCCGCCCGAAACGGCCACCGCCCGCTTTCGCTGGATGCGTTCTCAGCAACTGCTGACCCTGAGAATCCTGCGTTCCCACGGCCTGATTTCCGAAAACGATTATTTAGCAGCAGCTTCGGTCCCATTGCAGCCCCGGCTGTGGCGCACCGAGTACGCGGGGGGTGGCGGCGACTTGCGGATCGTGAGTGCGGCGCGCAACCCCGACTACCGCAACGATCCCGAACCCGTGTGGGCCATGCAGGAGCTGGTGCGCCGCGAGTTGCGGGCGGCGGGCCTGAATCCTAGCAAGGTCAGCCGTGTAGTTCTGACCATCGACGCGCGGGCGCAGGCCGAACTATCGCGGCGCGTGAGTGGTGAGGGCGCAACTGGCGCACGTCCGCCCGGCATCGCGGAGGGCGCGGCAGTGGTGGACGTGCGCGGCGGCATCGTGGCCCTGGCCAGCAGCACGGGCGGCAACCAGAGCAGCGACGCCGGGCGGCAGTGGGCGGCGTATGCCCAGCGCCCGGTGGCCAGCACGGTCAAACCGCTGCTGTATGCCACGGCGTTCGGCACCGGGGACGGGGACCTCAACCAGTTCAGCACGTTTACCGATCAGGCCACCCGCTACGGCTCGCAGGCCATCCGCAACAATTCCGGCACCTTCCTGGGCCGCGCCGTCACCGTGCGTGAGGCCAACGCCCGCAGTCTGAACACCGTGGCCGTTCAGGTGGGGACCGGGCGCGAGGCGGCACTACGGAAGGTCCTGGCAGGCGTGAACTATCAGGAGGACAGCGCCAACCGCTCAAGCCCGGCGCTGGGAACCTTCCGGGCCTCGCCGCTGACAGTGGCGGCGGCCTACGGCAGCTTCGCCAACGGCGGAACACTGTGCCAGCCGCACCTGCTGGCCGAGGTCTACGGCGCGAATGACAGACCGCTGCCCCTGCGCCGCCGCGACTGTCAGCCGCTGTGGGACCCGGTGGTGGCCTACGAAACCTTTGACATGCTGACCGGCGCGGTGGACGATTCCGCCGGACACGTTCAGTTTCTGCGCCCCAGTTTCTTCCAGCGCCTGAACGGCCAGAACATGCCGCTGGGCGCGAAGTCCGGCACCACCGACGACATCAACGATACGTGGTGCGCGGGCGTGACCCCGCAGTACGCGATGGCCGTGTGGATCGGTGACCCGGATGGCCGCCAGAGCGTGCCCGTGGGCCTGTACCGCGAACAGGCCGCCTGTCGCGAGATCGCCCTGCTGCGCGAGTTACCGCACGACATCAAAAACGTGGAGGTTCCGCCTGGGATCACGCAGGTGGGCGGCGTGGCCGTGCCGATTCCGGGGCTGAATCCGAGGAATCCGGTGCCGCCAGGGTAAGTAAGGGGCGGGTTCGCTGATCACATGCCCCCTCACCCCCGCCGCAGACGTGGCGTCCCCCCCGTTCCAGGCTGTACCAGCCACCCACAGTAGAAGGGGACAGAAACCCTTAGACCCTCAGACTTTTTGACCCTTAAACCCTCCGAAGGAGCATCCCATGTCCCCCCTCCCCTTTCTTTTCCTGTTGCCTCTGCTGACGCCCGCGCCCTTGAGCGCCGGGACAGTTCTAGGGCTGAGTACGCCGCCGCTGCATTTCGTGATCGCCGCCGATATGACGGGCAGCAGCAAGAACCCCGCCTATAAGTACGCCGAGCAGGCCAGATTGCTGTCTCAGAGCATCATGCTCAATCAGGTGCGTTCAGGGGACACACTCACGCTTCTCCGTATCTGCGAAGGCGTGCAGACGGTGGCCGACTTCAAATTCGCCTCTAAAAATGGCGCACGGATGGGCAAGGCCGACATCCTGCGCTACACGGGCGCACTGACGCAGCCGTGTACCGGGCGGGGCAGCGCGATCACCGCCGGGCTGAGCAAGGCCAACGAACTGACCGCCAGAACGGCAGGCACGGGCGACGTGATCGTGATGTTCACCGACGGCGCTTTATTAGACGATCCGGCGCGGGGCAGGCTGGGAATTATTTTTGACAAACTGCTGGGCCGCAAGGACACGCGCCAGCTCTTTTTCGCGGGCCTGAGTCCAGAGAAGGACAAAAATGGTAACTCCATCCGCGACGGGTTCGTGAACGCACTGGGCAAGGCGGGCAACGACGCGCGGGTGCTGACGGCGGGCGCGTATGACCTGAACAACGTCTACCCCACCTTTGCCGACGCCGTGAAAAAAGCCAGGAGGTAGAGCCAGTGACCACCGACAGAACGGTTGAAATCCACCTCTCCAAGAGAGAGCCAGAGCTGACCTCACCTGAGTCTTCAGCCCCCCACACCCCTAAGCCTTCAGACGGGGCCAGCGGCCCCACGGACCCCGGAGCCTTTGACCTTTCCAGTTACGCCGCTGCCCTACCGCGCCCGGAAGCCCTGAGTGCCGAGCAATTCCTGCCCGTGCTGAGGCCAGGGCAGTTCTCGGAATTGCTGGAGGACCTGAGCGGCGAGTTGCAACTGGTTCCCGACGGGGCCGCCCGCAGCGCGTTGACCTCGCGGGCGCGGATTCTGCGGCTGAACGTGGACCAGTACCGCATCAACTACGACGCGGCCCGGACCACGCTGGACCGTGTGCTGGCCGAAACCGGGGTAGGCGTGCGCGGCTCCTGGGCGCGGCAGCAGGACCACCTCAACTTCATGAACTCGGCCAGCGGCGACGTGGAGCGCGAATACCTGAAGGCCACCGAGGAGATTGAGGCCGCCCGTCAGGGGCGTTTTGAAGCGCTGTCCCACTACGGCGTGCGCCCCGACGTGAACAGCGCCGAGGGCTTTTACCATGAGCAGGCGCTGGCCGAACTCGCGCGGGAAGGCCACGCCCTGCGTCCGCCGGAAGGAAGATCGGGCAGTAAGAAGGTCTTCAACGCCTTCGCGGTGTTCAGCAAATTCTTCGTGGGCATCATCAGCGGCGTGAGTATCAACCTGCTGTTCAACCCGGAAAGTCGGCTGTACATGACGGTCATTGCGCTGACCGCCGGAATCATGTTCAGCGTGCTGCTGCTGTGGCTGGTGGACGAACTGGCGTACCGCGCCAAACTGGCGACGCGCACCCAGGGCATGGCGCGGCCCATCGCGTACATCGGCGGCATCGTGGCCGTGACCGCGCTGTATCTGGGCGTGGAGGGCTACCTGAACTGGGACGGCATCCTGCGCGTGACCCAGCAGATCGCCGCCAACGCCGCGCAGCAGGGGCAGTTGACCGATCTGAGCGCTACCTCCGACACGCCAATAGAACCGCAACACTGGTCCCTGCTGACCTTTACCCTCGCGCTGGTGAGCATGGCGGCGGGCGCGGCGCTCATTCAGGGCCGCGAACGCGCCCGCATTCTGCTGGAGCGCGAACGGCTGGCAAGCAAAGTGGCCGAACTGAAGGTGGAAGGCCGCTACGCCGACGCCGCCCGCGCCACCGATCACGTCACCTATCTGGAAATGGCCCGTGACCGCCTGGCCCCCCCGCGCGACGTGACCAGCCCGGACCACGCCCGCCTGAATGAGCGCGTCCTCAACCACTGGGAACAGGAGCGCGACGGGCAGGTCCAGAGCATCGCCGCCGATCTGGTGCGCGAAGCACGCGCCGTGCAGGACGCCCTGGAAGCCTTCGCGCAGGATTTGACCGGGGCCAAGCACCCGCAGACGCGACGGGGATTTGGGTTCTTATAGGTTGTGAAATGTAGGGCTTTTTGCTCCCTCCCTCTTTATGGGGGACTGGTACAGCTCGGTACGAGAGGGCTGGGGACTTGCAAAGCTGCGAAGCAGAGGGGGTCAGGCGGGCATGGCATCCCAGAAACTCGTTTCCTGATGGCCCCCATTTTTTTCTGAGGGGCCAGGCAACTTGCCATATTTCCCCCCTCCCAGCCTCCCCCGCAAGGGGGGAGGAGCTAAAGGCCTCCACTCCTAGCCAGCATCTCCAACCCGTCCGCCACCACCGCTAACGCCTGCGTCGCGTCGATTTCCACCGTCACCGTCGCCCGCAGCAGCGGTTCCACCGTTTCTAGATGCTCCAGCACCAGCGCCCGCTCCTGCGAAGAACAGGCGGCAAGACTGCGTGGTCATTTTCTCCATCAACCATCTCCCATCAACCATGAACATTCCCGGCCCCCGCGCTAAACTCGCCCGCATGACTGCTCCATCCTCCACTCTGACCACCGCCGAGATCCGCGAGAAGTTCCTCAGTTTTTTTGAGAGCAAGGGCCACCTGCGCCTGCCCAGCGCCAGCACGATCTCGCCTGATCCCACGACGCTGTTCACGGTGGCGGGCATGCAGCCGTTCAAGGCGCAGTTCATGGGCGCACCCGCCCGCTTTGAGCAGGGCGCGAACAAGCGTGTGACCACCGCCCAGAAATGCCTGCGCGTCGGCGACATTGAGAACGTGGGGCGCACGCTGCGGCACTGCTCACTGCTGGAAATGCTGGGCAACTTCAGCTTTGGCGACTACTTCAAGCGCGAATCGCTGACCTGGGCCTGGGAATTTCTGACTGACCCGGAATGGATGGGCCTGGACGGCTCCAAGTTGTACGCCACCATCTATGAGGACGACGAGGAAGCGTATGACATCTGGACGAAGGAAATCGGCCTGCCCGCAGACCACGTCCTGCGCTTCGGGGCCGACGAGAACTTCTGGCCCGCCGACGCGCCGAAGGAAGGCCCGAACGGTCCCTGTGGCCCATGCAGCGAAATTTTCTATGACCGGGGGCCGAAGTACGGCGACGACACCTGGGCCGAATACGCCGATACCCGCGAGAGCGCCCGCTTTCTGGAAATCTGGAACAACGTGTTTCCACAATATGACCGCCAGGAACCGGGGCCAGACGGCACGCCGACGCTGATTGACCTGCCCTTCAAGAACATTGATACGGGCATGGGCCTGGAGCGCATCGCCACCGTCGTGCAGGACGTGTATGACTTTTACAGCAACGACGTGTTCGGCCCGATTGTCGCCAGGGTGGCCGAGCTGAGCGGTCATGCCTACGAGGGGCCGCAGAACGTCTCGCACCGCGTCGTGGCCGAGCATGTCCGCAGCGTCAGCATGGTGATTGCGGACGGCAGCACGCCCGGCAACACCGGGAGCGGCTACGTGATCCGCAAGATCCTGCGCCGCGCCAGCCGCCACGCCTACCTGCTGGGCCTGCGCGAGCCGACGCTGTACAAGCTGGTGCCGCTGGTGGTAGAGAGCATGGGCGACGCCTACCCCGAACTGCGAACGGAGCAGGCACGGGTGGAGGCGACGATCAAGAGCGAGGAAGAACGGTTTTTGAAGACTTTGGAAGGTGGGATTCAGCGCCTCGGCGGCCTGCTGGAAGGCATGGAAAAGGGTGCAGTGCTGGGAGGCAACGAAGCCTTCATCCTCTATGACACCTACGGCTTCCCCGTTGATCTGACCAAGGAAATTGCCGAGGAATACGGCGTCAGCGTGGACGAGGCCGGGTACGCCGAGAGCCTGGAAAACGCCCAGAACATCGCGCGGGCGGGCAGCAAGTACGGCAAGTCCGAACTGTTTGGGGCGCAGGAAGCGCTGGAAGACCTGCCCCAGACCCAGTTTGTCGGCTACAACGATCTGGAGGCCGACGGCGAGGTGCTGGCCCTGATGGTGGGCGGCGAACGCATTGAACACCTGTCGGCAGGCGACGAGGCGACGGTGGTGCTGTCCCGCTCACCCTTCTACGCGGAGGGCGGCGGCGAGGTGGGCGACACCGGACGCCTGGAATGGGACAGTGTTAATGGTGAGCGGGGCGCGGGCGTGGTGCGCGACACCCGCAAGACCCCCGGCGGCGTCTTCCTGCATGACGTGGCGATTGAATCCGGCGAGCTGAAACCCGGCCAGAGCGTGCGCGGCGTGGTTTCCGGCGAGCGGCACGCGACGCAGCGGCACCACACGGCCACGCACCTGCTGCACGCCGCGCTGCGGGCGGTACTGGGTTCCGGGGTGCGGCAGGCCGGGTCCCTGGTTGCGCCGGACCGTCTGCGCTTTGACTTCTCGCACGGCGCGGCCATGACGGTGGATGAACTCGCGGATGTGGAGCGGCTGGTGTCCCGCTGGGTCAGCGCCAACTTTCCCGTGACGTGGCAGGAAATGCCGATTGCCGAGGCGCGGGCGTCGGGCGCAACGGCCCTGTTTGGCGAGAAATACGGCGACACCGTGCGCGTGGTGCGTGTGGGCGGCGACGTGTCCTACGAGGGGCAGGCCGTGGCGAGCATGGAACTCTGCGGCGGCGCGCATGTCTCGCGCACCGGCGACATCGGCGCATTCGTCCTCCTGAGCGATGAGAACGTGGCCGCCGGGGTCCGCCGCATTGAGGCTTTGGCGGGCGAGACTGCAACGGAATGGCTGCGCGAACGCCTGCAACAGATGGCCCGCGTGTCCGCCATGCTCAACACCAACCCAGACGGTCTGGAGGGACGCGTAGCTGGCCTGCAAGTTCAGGTCAAGGCTGCCGAGAAGGAAATGGTGGCGGTGCGCCGTCAACTGGCCGAGGCGCAGATGGGCGGCGGGAGCGGCGCGGCTTCCCCGGTGCGCGAGATGGGCGGCTTTAAAGTGGCATCCCTAAAGCTGAGCGGCATTGAGGGCAACGAACTGCGCGGCGCTGCCGACAAGCTGCTGGAACAGAGTGGGGCGGATATTGTCGTCCTCGCTGGGGATAAGGGTTTGGTGGTCAAGGCGACGAAAGACGCCGTGGCACGCGGAGCGCACGCTGGGCAACTGGTGGGCAAGCTGGCGGCGGCGGGCGGCGGCAAGGGCGGAGGCCGCCCGGACATGGCACAGGCAGGGATTACGGATGCGGGGGCAGCGCTATTGGCTCTGGATACAGCGTTCTGAATTTATCCCTCAGCGTCAGTTCCGGTTCGCCGCCTCCATGCAGGAGCTGACCATACTTGACGGGTGCGGCGTGCAACACGATCAGGTCAGCGGCGGGGCCACCGTCCATCGGTTAACCAGACTGACCCTCGGTTGATCAGATTGACCCCCCGTTCACCTGACTGACCTATAGTGGGCCTTCATGCGCCCAGGTTTCCGCCTTCTGTCTTCTGTGATGCTGTGCCTTCTGATCGTCAGTCCCGTGGGCGAAGCCCAGACGATCAAGTACGACAAACCCATCGTGATCCGCAAGGGCGGCACCTACCGGGGCAACTGGCAGAGCCTGGACCCCAAGGTGCCCGCCGTGACTGTGGCCACCAGCCAGAAGGTCATCATCGAGAAATCCAATATCCAGAGCAAGGGCACGCTGATCTACACCGCGTTCACCAGCGCCAACCTGACGGTTCGCAACACCCGTGGCGTGGCGCTCAACCCGGACCGGCCCCTCAAGGAATACCGCTACCCTGGCCGTTTCCTGTCTGCCGAGGAATTTAAGAACATCGTGCTGGAGAACAACGAGATGATCGGGACTTCGGGGATTTACCTGCGGGCCTACAAGGGCCAAGCGAAATTGGGGGAAACGATCAAGATCCTGCGCAACAAGGCCCTGAATATCGACGGGCGCTACAGCATGGGCAAGGGTCAGTATTCGGACAAGGAATACCGGTTGGTGCAGTTCGTGCAGTTCAACGCGGTCCGCAAGATCAGCGGTGCGGAAATCGCCTGGAATCAGGTCATCAACGAGCCGGGCAAGAGCCGTCCCGAGGAAAACATAAACATGTATCTGTCCAGCGGCGTGCCCAGCAGCCGGATCAAGATCCATGACAACTACATCCAGGGGGCGTATGCCGTCAACCCACGGGTCAGCACCTACGCAGGCGGCGGCATCAACGCGGGCGACGGCAGCGCCAAAACCGTGGCCGAGGCGGCAGGCCACATTCTGGTCTACAGAAATGAAGTCGTGGCCACGTCCAACAACGGCATTGCCGTGTCTGCCGGTCACGATATCGAGGTCTACAACAACCGCATCATCGCCAGCGGCTACCTGCCCAGCGGGGCACCGATCCCCGCCCAGAATGTCGGCCTGTACGTGTGGGACGCGCGCGGGGACAAGGCCAGGAAAACTTTTTTTAACATCACGGTGCGCGACAATCTGGTGGCCTGGGGCAATCCCCTCAAAGGCCGGGATATCCAGAATCCCACCTGGTTTCCCGACTGCGAACCAAGGAAATGCTACGGCAACAGAGTCCTTCCTGGCCGCATCACCCTGACGATGGAACGCCAGGAATACACGCGCTGGCTGGCCAAGCTGAAGTCGGCCAAAATCACGGTGGGGCCGATTTCCAAATGAAAGTTTTCAGGTAAACGACTGCCTGTTGCCCATGGGTGCCTGAACCGGTTGGCTTCCAACATCTGGCCTTCAGCCGCCACGGTCTGCATACCCGCTACACCCTCTGCTCCTGGATGCGCCGGGGCCTGGAAACCTTTGCTTAACGGTCAATGTGATTAGCTCTGGACCAGAATGCCCGATGCGCCGATACCAGAACACCGACCCTTGCGGGCCATTTTCGTTGACGTCCCGATGATTTACAGCAGCGGCATTACTCAGGTCATGTACAAGCTCGCCCGCCACCGCAAGCCCGAACTGCTGGACATGATTAACGTAAGTCTTGACAAACCCAGTAAAACAATGACAGGGCTGTTTAATGCTTTCGGCATCCGCATCAGTCATGTTGGGAATTCCAGCATTCTGAGATCCGCACTCAATTTGAGGCGCGTTATAAAGCAGAGTTCAGCCGATCTCGTGGTGGCAAATTCGTTTCGCTGCTATCTGGTGGCAAAACTCGCGGTTGCCGGGACTGGTAAGCCTGTAATGTACTGGATTCATACCATCAATCAGATTCACACGAGTCGCCTGAGAAGGATTCTTTTCCCCATCCTCAGCAAACGTGACGCGCTGATCTACGTTTCAAAGGCTGTTCGTGAGAATAACCGCCCCAGAGGACATCAGGGAATGGAAGCCGTGATCTATAACGCGGTTGAGGCACCGGAAATGATGCCAGAATGGCAGCCCTATTCCCCAGAGAAGAGGATTGAGTTCGGAATACCCGAAGACGCCATCGTTCTAGGATACACGGCCCAATTCGTCTACTACAAAGACCACACCACCCTCTTAAACGCCTTCGATCACCTGTCACGGCGCATCCCAAACCTTTACCTTGTCCTTGTGGGCGGTGGACCAGACCACACGGGAGCGGTAGCCAGAGCGAAGCAGCTCGCTGCCAGCGATAGGGTTCTCTTCCTGGGAATTCGCGAAGATGCCCGCGCCCTCCTTGGAATCGTCGATCTCTACGTTCACGTCGCACCTGAAGAGGCATTTGGTCTGGCCGTGGTGGAGGCCATGCTGGCCCAGCGACCAGTTATCGCCGCGCGGGCCTTTGCCCTGCCAGAGCTGATCCGCGACGAGGAAACTGGATTACTCTTTGAAACTGGCAACGCCCAGGATCTGGAACGGCAGATCACACGCCTTATTGAGAACCGTGCCTACGCCGCTCAGCTTGCCGCCGCCGGAGAGCAAGACTGCCGCCGCCGCTTTCCCCCGGAACCGTTCGCCCAACAGGTAACAGCGTTCTTGCAAAATGTGATGTCCCGGCGCTCATCCCAGTCCCTGGTGCGGAAGAAGATATAACCGCATCAGCCGGGCAGCCCGTTTGTCGCTCGCTGCATTGCCAAACGATTCGCACTTTATCTCCACGCTGTCACGTCCTCTGCCGGGATCGCCACTTTATTTGATAGCCAGGACATCCGTGAGTGAACTCAAGACCAAGACCGTCAACGCTATGAAGTGGAGCTATCTCTCCATGTTCGTTGGGCTAACCCTACAACTGTTTTTTGCCGCAGTCCTTTCACGGCTGCTCACCAAAGAGCAGTTTGCCGTCTGGGCTATTGCCGCCATCCTCCAGCGATTCGGACAATTCATCACTGATCTGGGTGTCGGACAGGCCATCGTCCAGAAAAAGACGCTCAGCCAAGAGGATATCCGGGCAGGATTCACGGGGGCCATGGTCCTGGGCATTCTGACAACAGTGATCGCCTGGCTCGTCGCGCCAGCAGCAAGCCGGTTCTATCCCGACATTCCAGATCTGGTTCCCGTGTTCAGGGGATACGCCTTGGTTTACGTTCTGAGCAGCGGGATCATCATTTCCGGGAGCCTTCTGCGCCGGGCGTTAAATTTCCGCCCAGTGGTGACCGCCGAACTGACCTCCTACGCCGTCGGCCACGGGCTGATTGGCCTGAGCGCAGCCTACCTGGGCTACGGCGCGATGAGTCTGGTCATCAGTGCAATCTCACAGGCTGTCATTCAGCTTTTCCTGCTGTATTTTGCAGCCAGACACTCCCTTAAACCTATTTTTAAATGGTCCGCCTATCAGGGACTGTTCAGTTTTGGAATCAAGGCCACAGCCGTCAATCTGCTGGAATTTCTCAGTTCCACGCTCGATACGTTGATGATCGGGAAACTCTATTCCCCGGTGGCGCTGGGCGCGTATAGCCGGACCTTCAGCACCCTCGCCATGCCTGCAACAAACTTCGCCACCAGTCTGTCCAGGGTGATGGCACCGTCATTGAGCGCCGTGCAAAACGAGCCGGAGCGCCTTCGCCGCGCCTACCTGTCCGGGCTGCGGACCGTTGCGCTGATCATCAGCAGCGCCGCTGGCTGCATCTTCATTGACGCGCCGGAGATCGTGAAGGTGATGCTCGGCCCCAATTTCTTGGATTCCATCCACCTGATGCAGATCTTTGCCGTCTACATTCCTTTCGCCGTGATGACCAACCTGTCTGCGGTGCTGGCCGAGGCGACGGCCCGGTTAAACGTGAAAATTAAAATTCAGGCCGTGTATCTCGTGTTTCTGGCTCTGACCTTCTGGACGACCTACCGTCTGGGGGGTCAGATCGAGCAAATTGCCATGGTACTGGTGGCCGCTACCCTGCTGCGGAGCGTGGCGTTCGCCCTGGTGGCCCGGCAAATCATCGGGGGCAGTGGACGTCAGATCGCAGGCTCCTACGGGCTGGGGGGACTGGCATTCATCGGTTCTGCCCTGGTGACCGCTGCCGTGGTGTTCTCACTGCGGGCGCTGAATGTTCCACTCTCAGTCCTCTTTATCGTGGAACTGGCGCTGGGAGGCGCAGTGGTGGCGTCAGTACTGCTATTCGGCCCGGCCAGCGAACTCCAAGGTATGGCCCGGACCAGTTTACAGCGGTTGCGCGGACGGCTGCTCAACTCTGCCGGGTAGCAGCGCATCCAGGCGGCGGCAGACCAGACTGAACCAGACAGTCAGCCGCCCACGCCGGGACCACTTTGTTTATTTTTTATTAGCGGCCCGCCGCCTACCCTCTATTGCACCATGCGGTCTGGACAGAGTTCCACACCGTACTCTGGGAGAAGCATGTCTGCAAGCCATCTGTCCATCCTGTTCCACGGTCCCCAGCGGTCCTTGTCCTTCTCTGGAGCGGCCTTCCGTTCTTACCTGGCACATGTCTGGAAGGTGTGGCCACCGGCGCAGTTTCTGACCGGTCTCCTGGCGGGAGACGGCCTTTGAAATCCATGCCGCTGCGGTCCCCCAGGACCAGGGGTGAGCTACCACGCACTGGCTGGGTGACGTGGCTGGCGTTGCTGATGGCCGCGCTGCTGGTGGGCGTTCTGGCCACCGAGCAGCCGCTGCTGGCCGGGGCACTGGCCGCCCTGATGGTGTTGCTGGCCGGGCTGGTGCGCGTGTGGGACCGCCTGTCCCAGTTCGCCCTGGGGTTTATCGGCGTTTCGCTGATCGGTTACGCGTTTCTGGGCAAGGGCTACTCGTACATCGGGGTGCCGCCGCTGTTCGTGGGCGAGATGGCGCTGGGCGTGGGGTTGCTGGCGCTGTGGCGGGTGGGCACGGTGGGCATTCGCCATTACCGGGGGCTGCTGGCGCTGCTGGGTGTGTTCATGGTCATCGGCCTGATCAATACCGTACCGTACATCGGCCTCTACAAAATTGACGCGCTGCGCGACAGCGTGGTCTGGCTGTACGCGGCCTTCGCCCTGATCGTGGCGGGGCTGTTGCTGCGCCTGGGCTGGCTGGAGCGGGTCATCACGCAGTACGCCCGCTTCCTCCCATGGTTTCTGCTTTTTGCGCCCGTGAGTGTCGTGATCTTCAAGCTGTTCGAGAACAGCATCCCCGCGTGGCCGGGCAGCGATACGCCGCTGCTGTTCCCCAAGGGCGGGGATATCGCCGTTCATCTGGCGGGCATCGTGGCTTTCCTGCTCCTGGGCCTGCATCACCGCTTTACGTCACCAGAAAACCGCCGGGGCTGGCACGAATGGCTATGGTGGGGCCTGATCCTGCTGGGCATCCTGTCCATCTCCGAGGGGCGTGCTGGGCTGGTGACCGTCGGTGCCAGCGGGCTGTTCATCATTCTGCTGCGCCCCCGCAGCGGCTGGGGCCGTCCCCTGTATATGGTTGTCATGGTTCTGACGCTGCTGATCGCCACCAATTTCAAGCTTAACCTGGGTGGCCAGCGTGACATCTCTGCTGAATCCCTGCTGCTGAATGTCCAGAGCATCGTTGGGGATTCCGGCTCGGACGTGCGCGAGGGCACCCGCACCTGGCGGCTGGACTGGTGGAAGGAGATCGTGGACTACACCGTCTACGGTCCCTATTTCTGGACCGGCAAGGGCTACGGCATCAACCTGGCCGACTCTGACGGATTTCAGGTAGAGCAGGACCACTCGCTGAGAAACCCGCACAACGGCCACATGACCTTCCTGGCCCGCTCCGGGGTGCCGGGTTTTCTGGCCTGGGTGGCGCTGCAACTGGCCTTCGGCTTCAGCCTGCTGCGCGCCTACGCCCGCGCCCGCGCCGCCCGGAACACGCTCTGGGCCAATCTGAACCTGTGGATCTTCGCGTACTGGCTGGCTTTCCTGGTCAACGCCTCCTTCGACGTGTATCTGGAAGGGCCGCAGGGGGGCATCTGGTTCTGGTGCCTGTTCGGTTTTGGGCTGGCCGCCCTGGAAACCCAGCGCCGCCAGTTCGCCCTGTCCGAATCTCCCGCAGTTCCCTCTGCGCTGTCTGTTCCCACCGCCCTCAAGGAGTCCTGAAACGATGTCTGTTCCCACCTCGCCCGATCTGCGCCCTGCTGCCGCCACACCGTCCACTGCCACCGCACCCACCCTGACCTCCCGCTCAATTCTGGGGATGCGGGTGGATGTCACCACCTACGCGGATGCCACGGCGCGCGTGATGGACTGGGCACGCTCGGGGCAGGGGCGCTACATCTGCGCCTCCAACGTCCACATGGTCATGGAAACCAGCGACAGCGCCGAATTCCGGGACGTGGTCAACGGGGCCGATCTGGTCACTTCCGACGGCGTGCCGCTGGTGTGGGCTTTAAAGGCGCTGGGCGTGCCCCAAGCCGAGCGCGTCTATGGCCCCACCCTGATGCTGCACGTCTGCGAGGCCGCCGCCCGTGAAGGCGTGCCCATCGCCCTGTACGGCGGCACGCCCGAGAGTCTGGAGGAGTTCGTCGTTTTCCTGCATTCCCACTATCCAGGCATCGAGATCGCCTGCCTGATCGCCCCACCCTTCCGCCCCCCCACGCCCGAGGAAGACGCGCTGTACACACAGCAGATCGCCGATTCGGGGGCAAGGATCGTGTTCGTGGGCATCGGCTGCCCCAAGCAGGAGCGCTGGATGGCCGCCCACACGGACCGCCTGGACGCTGTATTGCTGGGCATGGGGGCCGCCTTCGACTTCCATTCTGGGCGGGTTCGGCAGGCCCCACCCGCCATGCAGAAGCTGGGGCTGGAGTGGCTGTTCCGCCTGATCATGGAACCCCGCCGCCTGTGGAAGCGTTACGCCAAACACAACCCGCGCTTTGTGGGCAAGTTCGCGCTGCAACTGCTGGGACAGAAGGTGATTGATAGGGGACGGACGGCGAGCAGGGGTTGAGGATGGAAAGCCAGCCTGACCGCTATCTCACTTCGAGGAAGAGTCGCAGAGTGCTTTATGCCCATCTGACAGAGCTGGCCCTGACTCATACCACCTCTCCTCTGCAAGCCTGGGAAAACGCCGTGCAGACCCTAGCCGCACAGGGCATCGGCACAGCGTCCAGCCGGGCCAAAGGTTGCCCCAAAGCGGCGTTCGTGGGCTTGGCCGAGCATGGCTATGTCCATGGATTCGCCGCCTTATCTTACAAACCTCTAGGGGAGAGCGCCAGCTACGCTCTATGCGCTTACAACTGCGCTATGACGAATCCTTCGCTTCAGCACCGTAAAGGAGACTGGGCGACGGCCGTCGCCGAGTGCGGACACTCCCGCAAGTATCACAATGGCGTGCTAGATGTCGTCGCTGCGCTTATTCAGCACAACGCCTTCCTTCCGACAGCAGAGACGGCTTCACCCTGACCCACCACAGCCCGGTGCGCGATCAGACAGTGGCGGGAAGAAGTGACCCTGCCGCTCTATGGTTGAGCTTATGCTGACCGCCTTCGCCACGCTGCTGTGTGTCACGGCGCTGCTGGCCTACCTCAACGAGCGCTTTTTCCACTTTCCCACCACCGTGGGCGTCACGCTGGCCGGGGCACTGGCCAGCATCGTGTTGATCACGCTGGACACCTTTCACCTGATTCCGGGCGTGCGCGGCTGGGCGGCGAGCCTGCTGCAAACGCTGAACTTCACCAACTTTGTCCTCAACGGCATTCTGGCCGTGCTCCTGTTCGCCGGGGCGCTGAGCCTGGACGCCCGCCAACTGCTGCGCCAGCGCGGAAGCATCCTGACGCTGGCCTTTCTCAGCACATTGATCAGCACCTTTCTGATCGGCTTCGCGGCGTATTTCGTCTTTAATCTGGTGGGGCTGGACGTACCGCTGATCTGGGCGCTGCTGTTCGGGGCGCTGATCAGTCCCACCGATCCGGTGGCGGTGCTGGACCTGTTGAAGCGGGCCAGGGTTCCGGCCAAGATTGAAACCCTGATCGCTGGGGAAAGCCTGTTCAACGACGGCGTGGGCGTGGTCATTTTTCTGGCGCTGGCGGGAATCGCGGGCATCGGCGGGCGGCACGACGGCGGCGTGAATGCCGTGGAAGTCCTGATCCTATTTCTACGCGAGGCAGGCGGCGGGCTGCTGTTCGGGGCCGTGCTGGGGGTGGTGGGTTACCGCCTGCTCCGCAGCATCAACCAGCATGCCGTGGAAATCCTGGTCACGCTGGCGCTGGTGGTGGGCGGCTATGTGGCCGCCGCCGCGCTGGAAATCAGCGGGCCACTGGCGATGGTGGTGGCCGGACTGGTGATCTCGGCCAACCGGCATGAGGTGTTCAGCGAGGAAACCGGGGAACTGGTGGAGAGTTTCTGGGAAACCATCGATCAGGTGCTGAACATTCTGCTGTTCGCCTTTATCGGGCTGGACGTGCTGCTGACCCGCACCACCGGGGCGCAACTGATCGCCAGCGCCGTGCTGATCGCCGTGGCCCTGGCCGCCCGCTGGATCAGCGTGGCGCTACCCTTCATGCTGGTCCGCGCCCGCGAGGGCTATGGGGCCTACACCGTGCGGCTGCTGACCTGGGGCGGCCTGCGCGGCGGCATCGCCATCAGTCTGGCCCTCAGTCTGCCCGCCAGCCCGTACCGCACGCATATCGTGACCGTGACCTACGCCATCGTGCTGTTCACGATTGCCGTGCAGGGCCTGACCATCCTGCCGCTGGTCCGCAGGGCCGCCGAGGCCAGCCCGGACGCCTGAAGCCAACTGGAATGCAGTTAATCTCACATTGATGTTTGTCCCCAGGCAGCCCAATACCCCCATGACGACTTCAGAAAAGACGATGTCCCGCGAGGTTCAACTGGCCGCCCGGCCCCAGGGTGCGCCCAAAAACAGCGACTTTGCGCTGGTGGACCGCGAACTGGGCCAGCCCGGTGACGGCGAGGTGCTGGTCCGCAACCTGTTCCTGAGCGTCGATCCCTACATGCGCGGGCGCATGAACGACGTCAAGTCCTACACGCCCCCCTTCGCGCTGAACGAGACCATGACCGGCGGCGCGGTGGGCGAGGTGATCGCCTCGAATGCGGACGGCCTGAGCGTGGGCGATCTGATGCTGCACGATCAGGGCTGGCGCACCCACGCGCTGCTGCCCGCCAAGGCCGCCCGCAAGGTGGACGCGATGGACGGTGTCTCGCCCAGCGCGTACCTGGGTATTCTGGGCATGCCCGGCCTGACTGCCTATGCGGGCCTGCTGGACGTGGCAGCCTTCAAGGAAGGGGACGTGGTGTTCGTTTCGGGCGCAGCGGGTGCGGTGGGCAGTGCCGTGGGCCAGATCGCCAAGCTGAAGGGCGCGGCGCGCGTGATTGGCAGCGCCGGGTCCGCCGAGAAAGTGGCGCACCTGACCGACAAACTGGGCTTCGACGCCGCCTTTAATTACAAAGACGGTTCGGTGAACAAGCTGCTGCGCGAGGCCGCCCCGGACGGCATTGACGTGTATTTCGACAACGTGGGCGGGGACCACCTGGAAGCGGCCCTGTTTTCCTTCAACCCCTTCGGGCGGGCGGCGCTGTGCGGGGCAATCAGCCAGTACAACGCCACCGAACCGGCCAGCGCCCCGCGCAATCTGGCGCTGGCGATCGGCAAGCAACTGACCCTTAAGGGCTTTATCGTCAGCAGCTACAGCCACCTGTTCTCGCAGTTCGTGCAGGAAGTCGGCGGCTGGATCGCGTCTGGCAAGTTGCACTATGACGAGACCGTGGTGGAAGGCATAGACGGCATGCCCGGCGCGTTCATGGGTCTGCTGGAAGGCCAGAACACCGGCAAGATGGTGGTCAAGCTATAAGGCGAGGACAGAGATAGACCTCCTCTCCATCGAACGCTCTGATCCCCAACAGGTCAGGGCGTTAGCGTTGCACTATGGCCAGAAAGGCGATGTCGAGTTCACTCCAGAAGCGGGCAAGTCGCTTGACCACTGCTAGGGACAGGCAACGTCTGATCAAGAGCATCACGGGGAGCCTGCGCGCCGCTGGTTACAACGTACAACATGCCGCTGTGGCCCAGGCTCAGAGCCAGTGCACGAAGTTATCCGATGGTCAGGGCGTCTGGCTTTTGCCGTCCCAGCGCCGCCCCACCCCACAATTGACGCTCCCCTCACCTTCACGCCTCAGTCCTGAATCATGAACGTTGACGAGAATGGGGGGCAATGCGCGCCCTTCTGCCCCTGCTCACCCTCGCCCTGCTGGGTGCGGCGTCGGCGCTGCCTGTCAAGGTCAGCAT
This sequence comes from Deinococcus sp. AJ005, assembly GCF_009017495.1. Taxonomy (NCBI): domain Bacteria; kingdom Thermotogati; phylum Deinococcota; class Deinococci; order Deinococcales; family Deinococcaceae; genus Deinococcus; species Deinococcus sp. AJ005. The sequence continues at coordinate 3,235,937 of NZ_CP044990.1, forward strand.
CGACAACATCAAGCACGAGTACCAGCGGCTGAACAACTGTGGACCGGTGACGGTGGGCATGGCGCTGAGCCGCTGGGGCGGCACCCTCAACCAGTACGACATCGCGCCCAAGCTGAAGGCGGGCGGGGGCGACGTGAACGTGTCGCCGGAGGAACTGGCGGCCTTTGCGCAGGGCCAGGGCATGAGTGTGCATCTGGCACGCGGCGGCACACCATTGATGCTCAAGCGGCTGCTGGCCGCCGGATTCCCGGTGATTGCCGAAACATGGTTCGTCACGCCCGACAGCGGCGGCATGGGCCATTACCGCCTGCTGACGGGGTACGACGACGCCAAGGGCAAGTTCTCGGCGCTGGACTCGTACATGGGCCGCCTGGGCTTTACCTACGCCGAGCTGGACGAGTTGTGGCGTTCATTCGGGCGCACCTTTCTGGTGATCGCCCCGCAAAGCAGGCAGGCCGCCCTGGACGCGGCGCTGGGCTATCACGCCGACGCGGGCATGACCAAACGCGCGGCCCTGCGCGTGTCGCTGGCCGAGGCGGAGAAGAAAAACGACGCCGTGGCATGGCTGAACGTGGGGCAGGCCAAACTGAATATGGGCGATTCAAGGGGTGCGGTGCGGGCCTTCGACGCGGCGTTCGCGGCCCGGCCCGACCCAAAACTCGATCCCACCCGCCCGGCGCGCACCGTGGGTGGGCTGGCGTGGCGCACGCTGTGGTACTCCTTCGGGCCGCTGGAGGCGTACACGCGCAACGGGCGCTACGACGCCGTGCTGCGCCTGACGAACGCCGTGCTGCACGATGCCCCCGCGCACGAGGAAATGCAGTACTGGCGGGGCCGTGCGCTGGCCGGGCTGGGTCAGAACGCAAAAGCCCAAGCGGCTTACCGCGAGGCGCTGCGCCTGCGCCCAGGCTTCGCGGCAGCACAGACGGAACTGGCGAAACTGTAAAAACCGTAGCCTTCGTTTGAAGAGTAGGGGCGGACTGATGGTCTCTCCGGCAACCTCCTGCCCCCTTTCGCCGTATAAAGGGGCATGAACGAACCTGTCCCCCAGGAGACGGTGATCAACCTGCGGCCCTCTGGCAGCGCGGAGCTGGCCCCCCGGCCTGTCACGGCGGGCAAACTGGTGCTGGCCACCGGCGGCGGGGTGCTGGCACTGGCCGTGCTGGGCGGCGCGGCGGTGGCGCTGTTCAACGTGGCGCTCACCACCGTGACCATCGCGGCCTTTGGCATCGCACTGCTGGCGGTGATCGTGCTGCTGCCCGCGCTGATGCTGGCCCTGAACGCGGGCCGGGTACGCGCCAAGGAGGCGGTGGCCCGCGCCATGCCGCTGGAAACGCTGATCTTGCAGCGCACGCAGTTCGAGAACCTGATCACCGCCAAGGGCCGTCAACTGGCCGAGGCCAACGGTCATCTGGAAGACTTCCGCCGCCTGATCGACACCAACCGCAAGGATATGGACGCCGCCGACATCGCCCGCTGGGAAACCGATTTGCAGGTCAGCCGCGACGCCTTTGGCCGCGCCCAGACCCACATGGAAGACCTGCGCGCCGATCTGGGTGAATTTGACCGCCAGATCAAGAAGGCCCGCATCGACACGCAACTGGCGCAGGCCAAGGGCAACGTGGCCTCCGCGCTGCAACAGGCCAACCTGAGCGCTGAGGACCGCCACGTTACCGAGAGCGCCCTGAGCGAGATCGCCCGCCGCGCAGGCCGCAACGCTGCCTTGCTGGACGAGGCGCTGGCCGCAGGTGAGCAGTCGGGCCGCGCCCGTGGAGGCGGAGCATGAGGCCACAACGATGACCCGCCCCCGCGTGCTGACTGCCGTGCTGGCCGCCATCCTGCTGTTGTGCGCCGCCGCCGTGTATCTGGATCAGCAGGGCTTTTTCGACGGTGGAACTACAATTTCGACACCTGACAAGCCAGCTCAACCCGTCACTCCAACCGCGCCAGTCACTCCGGCCACGCCCCCAGCCACCACCAACGGGGACGGCTACGGCGAGCTGAAATAAACCCCTTTCTCTGGAGGTCCACCATGACCCGCGTTCTGAGCCTGCTTCTGCTGTCCACCGTCGGCCTTGCCCACGCCGCCGATCCCATCTCGTTCAACGTCGCCACCGGCAGCCCCACCGGAACCTACAGCGCCATGTTCAGGAACATCGGGCAGGTCTGCGCCCAGAGCGCGTATCTCAAGGAACGCGGCACGGGCGGCAGCCTGGACAACATCGATCTGCTGATGAACAACGAGGTCTCGCTGGCCTTCGTGCAAAGTGATGTTCTCAAGGCCAGAGAGCAGATCGATCAGGACCCGCGCATGGCGAGCATCAAGGCGCTGCTGCCGCTGTACGACGAGGAAATTCATCTGTTTGCCAAACCGCCCGTGACCAGCAAGAGCTTTCTAGGCAAGACCACCGTGACGGGCGTGCAAGCTTTTGGTGACCTGAAAAACAAGCGCGTGGCGGCCTGGGGAGGCAGCGTGATCACTGCCAAGGTACTGAGCGCCAAACTGGCGGTGCCGTACAGCATCGTGCCCGTCAAGGACCAGCCTGCCGCCTTCGCCGCGCTAAACGCCGGGCAGGTGGACGCTGTGCTGGCGGTGATCGGTCAGCCCGCCCCCTGGGTCAAGGGGCTGAGCGGCGTGCAACTGGTTCCAGTGCCATTTAGCCCGCCGCTGAACGGCATCTACACCGCCGCCAAGCTGCGGTATCCCAACCTGAGCGTCTCCAGCGTGCCCACCGTGGCTGTGCAGAGCGTGCTGGTCACGCGCGATTTCAAGACCCCCGACAAGAAAGAGAAGTTGCTGGCCTACAAGAAATGCGCCGTGGGTAAGCTGGTCAACCTTCAGGAAGACGAGGGCATGCACCCCAAGTGGCAGCAGGTGACCTTCAAGACGTGGCCGTGGCCGGAGTACAAGTAGAGCTGATCTCCGCGCCCAGAAAGCTGTTGATGCTGCGGGAAAGCTGATTGCCGTCCGTTTCCGTCTCGGCCCTGAAGGCCAGGACCGCCAGGGTGCAGTGCGGCCCCGAGGTGGTGTGGCCCTCGGCATGGGCTTCGGCCAGCAGGGCGCTAAGGGCACGGGCCAGCCGCCGGTAACGCTCGGGTGAGAGGCGCAGGGTCAGCGAGTCCAGATGGGTGGGGTGGGCCTCCAGACTGGCGCTGTCGGGCAGCAGTGGCAGCAAGACCGGACGCTCGCCTGAGCCGAAGCCGTACACGTCTTCCTCGCCCTCGTGCATCAGTGTCCAGGAACGTTCGTAAGCGCGCAAAAAGCCCTGACTGAGTTCGCGCAGGTCTGCCGTGCCGTTGCCCTCCGCGTCCTCTGGAGGCACCAGACCGCTGGGCACCCGGAATTCCCGCGCCCCCTGCCCGCCTCGCGCTTCACCTCCAGCAACAGGCCCAGACCCTCCAGTTTGCGGGCGTGGTGGTGCGCCAGATTGGCCGCCATGCCCGCCGACGCCGCAATTTCACTGGGCGAACGCGGCTGCGTGAACAGGCCCAGAAAAGCGATGTTCTGACGCAGCGCGCGGGCGGCTGGAACGTCACCGATTCGCCGCGTCTCTGCCTGAGAATTGGTCATGATGCCCAATCTGAACCCGTGGCTTTCAGCGCGCGAGGGCCGGGACTGAAAGGGCGTCCGATCAACCAGAAGTCAGCACGGCACTCAGCCACCGTCAGCCTGCGCGTGCTAGGACTACGGACATGAAGCGCGTCCACACCCTGGCTTTCGCCCTGCTGACCGCCATTGCCGGAGCCGCGCCGGGTGGGGCAGATCTGAAAGCGGCAGCCCTCCAGACGGCCCAGACGCTGGGCGGCGTGCTGCGGGATTGCCCCTCCAGTTTTGCCGGAATCGGCCTGCCCGAAAAGCAGTGTGTGGGCGTGTCAGACGGCGTGGAAGACGCGCGCCTGAAACTGAATGCGGCGCTGGCAGACGATCTGTACAGCGTGTGGCGCAGCCGCGATGAGCAGCGCAGCGTCTACAACTGGCTGAAAACGGCGGGCGGGTACGTCTACCTGCGTCTCCAGCCAGACCCAGACGGACGCACCCAGACACTGGTGTACCTGGACCTGCCACCCGCCCAGGATGAATCCGCGCAGGCACAGGTTACACAGGCACAGGCCGGGCCATCCGGGGACGCACCCGCCGGGGCCACCCGGATCGGCGTTGTGATCCTGACACCCGCCCCTCCAGTCACCACCGTGCCCGCGCCGTCCCCCACGGCAGAGGCCAGCCCGCCAGCCCAGACACAGGCAGTCACCCCAGCGCCCACCGCCCCGGCTCCGGCCCCGGCCACACCAGACCTCGCGCCCGTGCCGTTTGGCCGCACGCTGAAATTGCAGAACGACAGGCTTCACGGCCCCGACGTGCTGGCAGTGCAGAACCGCCTGATCGCGCTGATGCGCCCGCAGCGCGCCGGGCAGGGCGACGGCTGGTATGGCCCGGCGACCACGCAGACCGTGCGCGTTTTTCAGAGGGCTGCCGGGCTGCCCATCACCGGGGCGGTGGACCGTGCCACCTGGAATCGGCTGTTCTCGGAGGGGGCCATGACATTCAACGCGCCCGTCACACCCTGAAAACCCGCCAGATGGGACCTCAATGAGATTCTTCACGCTGGAAGCAATCCGCGTTCTATGAGTGCCAGAGCGTCCTTTCTCACCTGAAACATTGAATAGTGGGAAGAGTCATGAAGCAGAAGATTATTCTTTTCTCATCTGCCCTGCTTCTAGGGGTCGCTGGAACCGGTCTGGCACAAGCAAACCCGGCACAATCAAACTTGGCGCAGAGCAGCGACCCCTTTATACGCGAGGTTCCGGCGCAGGCCGCGCCCGTGTTGCGGGGCACGCCCGTCGCGGCCCCGGCCCCCATCAATCTGACAGGCGTTCAGGACGCCGCTTTCGGGTCGCCCCGTTCCAGCCAGAACGGCAGCATTACGCGCGTGGTCTTTGATCTACCCACTGGCGTCAGCTACACCCTGACCCCCACCTTTACCGGGTTGCGACTGGATATCCAGGGCGCGCGGGTGATCCCCACCGTGTCCGGCAAGCTGGGCGACAGTGTCAACGAGTACCGCGCCGGGGGCGGACAGGCCACGCTGATCACGCCCTATCCGCTGTCACTGACTGGGGGGTGGCAGGCCACCGAAACCACCATCGGCACGGGTGGGCGGGTGCTGATTCTGGATTTCGCTGCGTCCCTGACGGGTGGGGCCAGCGCAGAACTGGGCAAACAGGTCCGCACGGTGGCACAGGGCAGCGCGCCCTCGGCGGCAATTCCGGCGGCTCCTCCCCTGGCCCCGGTGGCCACAAGCCCCAAACTGACTCCTCCGGTGGCCCTCTCGGTGCCGCGCGCCGTTCCGGCACAGGTCATCCCAACGCAGGCCAATCCAGTCCAGGCCACCCCGCCCGGCGACGATGTCACGCCCGCGCCTGGTGGCCCGCTGCCGCCCGCGCCCGCGCTGCCCGGCGCGAATCCCGAAACCCCCAGCGCCCTGAGCGGTCAGGTACCGGGCACGGCCAGGGGCGCGATGCTGTCGCCGCCGCGCATCGGCAAGAATCCGGGGCAGACGCGGGTGGTGCTGGACCTGCCGCCGGGGACCACCTACCGGATCGTGCCGGGGGGCATCGGCCTGCGCGTGGAACTCAGCGGCGTCAGCGTGGTCCCGCAGGTGGCGCAGAACATCAGCCCGGAACTGCGCTCCTGGCGGGCCGAATCGACGCTGAGCGGGGCTGTCTTCACGCTGCTGACCGCCGCGCCCACCACCGCCCGCAGTGGTTGGCGTGCCCAGTTGCTGCCGCCCGCCAGCGGCGACCTGTCGCGGCTGGCCATCGACCTGTCGCCCGCGCTGGCCGATCTGACTCCACTCCTGCCCGAGCAAAAACTGCTGGCCGCCGTACCCGCCATCCCGGCGGCGCGCGGCATGGCGATTCTGGCCCTGAGTGCCAGTTACACGCGCCCGCGCGTGGTGATCGATCCCGGCCACGGCGGCAGGGATCCCGGCGCGGTGGGAGCGGTGATCGAGAAGGAAGTGGTGCTGGACGTGGCCCTGCGTGTGGCCGCCCTGCTGCGCGCCGCTGGCGTGGATGTGGTCCTGACCCGTGACCGGGACGGCGCACTGAATCCCGACAAGAACACCGACCTGACCATGCGCGCCAAGCTGGGCACCCCCGGCACGCAGTTGTTCGTGAGCATCCACGTCAACGCGATGGACGCCCGCAGCGCCCTGCGCGGCTACGGCGTCGAGACGTGGTGGAATCCCAACCATCCGCTGTCCAGCAGTCTGGCGGCACTGCTCCAGACCAACGTGGTGAGCGAAACCGGGGCGTTCTCACAGGGTCTCAAGAACAGCCAGTCGCTGGCGGTGCTGCGCAACAGCCGCATTCCCGCCGCGCTGATCGAGATCGGCTACACCAGCCATCCCGTCGACGGTCTGAATTTGCAGGACACCAATTACCGGGACCGCGTGGCGTTGGGCATCGCGCAGGGCATCCGTGAGGCGCTGGTGTCAGGCATCGTGGACGGCGGCGCGGTGGGCGGCGCGGGCAAATAGATGCCTGGAGAACCGGGGACCACCGGGGTCTCTGGCGAGTTCCAGGCGCGGATTCTGGCCCTGGTGGCACGCATTCCGCCGGGCCGGGTCATGACCTACGGCCAGTTGGCACTGCTGGCCGGGCATCCCGGCGCGGCGCGGCAGGCGGGCCATGTCATGAACGGCCTGATGGGCGGCCAGGACGGGGCGGGGGCCGATCTGCCGTGGCAGCGGGTCATCAACGCGCAGGGCCGTGTCAGCACCCACAAGCTGGGCTTTGGTGATCTTCAGGAGCGCCTGCTGAGTGCCGAGGGCGTGAGTTTCGACGCCTCCGGGCGCTGCGATCTGTCCGCACGTCAGTGGTGGCCCGAGGAAGACCGTGACGCCCCACCCGAGGCGCTGTTCTAGAGGCAACAGCGTCTGGCAGCAACAGCGGGTACGGCGGAATGTGCCTCTAGCAGCAGGCCCTCTGAACCAGGGATTGCGGCAGACGGGGCCACCATCCAGCCCACAATCTGTTCTGCTGGACACCTGCTTAAAGGCCGCCTAAAAGAGCTGGGGGCGGCACGTCCCGGTCCTCCCAGCGTATGCTGGGGGCCATGAACCGAACGCACCCCAAGCGCCGCCGTGACCCCTGGGTCGAGGGCAGTCTGGCTTCCTGGATGGCGGGCGTGACCCTGGGCGCGGTCCTGGGGATCACCCTGCTGATCGCCACCCCCCGGCTGATGGCCGCCCCAGGCGAGACCGCCAAAGCGCCCACCGCCGCCGCGCAGACCGCCGGTGCTTCCCCCAGCAGCTCGGCCACCCCGGAGATGTCTGGCACCGAAGGAACCGCCGACACCAACGCTCCCACCACCGAAACCCCCGCCGACAACCAGAGCAGCGGCGGCACCTTGCCCGCCGCGCAGTCTCCCGCCGTGGCGGAAAATACCACTGGTGACCCAGCCCAGCAGGACACCAACGGGGCGGCAGAACCGGTGGCTGCGGGCGGCACGGCAGACGCCGCGCCCACCCCCAACGCCGCCAAGGGTGACGCTGCGGCGGGCACCACCATCTTCGCCAGCAACTGCGCGGGTTGCCACGGTGCGGGCGGCGGCGGCGGCATCGGCCCCAGCCTGGTCACCGATCAGGGGCCGAAAGGCTGGACACTGGCCCAGTTCACCACCGTGCTGCGTGAGGGCAAACTGCCCGAGGGCCGTGAACTGAGCGCCGTGATGCCCCGTTTCGCCGACGCCCAGCTCAGCGATACCCAGATCGCCGACGTGCTGGCCCACATCAAAACCCTGAACTGATTTTTTTCTAGGCGAAGTCGCCGTCCTGTACGAACAGAGCGGCGATTTCGTCTATCCGGCCTGAACCAGCCGTCCAGCAAGCGCCCGCAGGTCTGCCCGGTCCTCGTCGGCCACGCGGTAGGCCATGCGCCAGCGCTCGGGGGCGATCAGCGGGCGGACATTCCACAGTTCGCGCACGCGGCCCCGTTCCAGGGCGTCCTGCACCGCGAACAGCGGCACCAGCGTGGCCCCCAGTCCCACCTCTGCCGCGCCCACCACCGCGCGCAGATCGGGGGCCACCAGCATCTGCCGGGCCGCGAACCGCTCGCCCAGAACACCCAGAAAGAATCGCCGCGTCACAGGCAATTCCACGCTGGAGCTGACCCAGGGACGGGCATTGAGCCACCCCGCCAGACTGCCCAGCGGCATCTCCGGCGCGGGCCAGTCGGGTGGGCCGATCAAGACATATGGCACCCCGGCCAGTGCCCTCTCGCTCAGGGCGCGGCCCTGGACCGCAACGCTGACCAGCGCGGCGTCCAGCGTTCCAGCCTCCACGCGCTCCAGCAGACCGCGCGCCTCGCCGAAGCTGAGGTGCAGGGGCTGTTCCCAGCCTTCCAGGCGCGGCAGAACGTGGCCGTGCAGGAATTCCGGCGTGCTGCCCAGCCGCAGCGGCGTGTCGACCAGGATGGGGCGTGACACGCGCAGGCCACGGGCCACGTTGTTCAGCCGGTCCACCGCGTCCGCCACGGCGGCATACAGCAGCTTGCCACGTTCGGTGGGCGTCACGCCGCGCGGCGTGCGGATGAACAGCGCCTCGCCCACGCGGGCCTCCAGTGCGGCCAACTGGGCGCTGACCGCAGGCTGGGTCAGGTGCCGCTCGCGGGCCGCGCCGCTGACACTGCCAGCCCGGTAAATCGCCACGAACACCCGGAACGCCTCCGCCATTGCCATCAGGTTCTGTTATACCGCCCAGCAGCAGCCATGATTTGAAGTCATGGGCCAGGGCCGCGCACAATCGGCTCATGTCCACTTCCTCGTCCAGCAATCAATTCAACGCCCACGCCAGCAAGTACGCCGCCAGCGAGGTCCACAGGCACGGCCCCAGCCTGCCCGTGCTACTGGACTACTCCGCACCCACACCGCAGGACCGCGCGCTGGATGTGGCGACGGGGACGGGCAATACGGCGCACGCCCTGGCTCCTTTCGTGAAGGAAGTCGTGGGCCTGGATCTGGCCGAGGGGATGCTGGCCCACGCCCGGCAACGCGCCCAGGACGACGTGCAGACTAACGCCAGCTTCGTGGTGGGCAGCGCTGAGGACATTCCCTTCCCCGACGCCTCTTTCACGCTGGTCACGTCGCGCCATGCCCCGCACCACTTTCTGAATCTGGACCGCTTTCTGGCCGAGGCGTTTCGCGTGCTGGAAGGCGGCGGGCGGCTGGTGGTGGCCGATCAAATCAGCCCCACCCCCGCCGTGCAAGTGTGGATGGACGAATACCAGACCCTGCGCGATCCTAGCCACCACGCCCAGCGCACCGTGGAGGCGTGGCGGAAGCTGGCGCAGGAGGCGGGCTTCGTGTGGACGCCGCATACGCTGGTCCCGTATCGCCTGGACTTCGCATGGTGGACGGCGCAGTCCGGTTGCACACCCGAAACTGTGGAACGCCTGCGTGCCCATGCCGACGCCCTGAGCGAGTCTGAACGGCAGGCGGCTGGGCTGGAATACGGCGGCGGCGAACTGGTGGCCCACCACGAGCAGATGATGGTGGTGCGGCTGGAGAAACGCTGAATGCTCATCGGGGTCAGGTGTCTGGCGGCGGTCCAATCTGCGGGTAAGGTTGGAGAGAAGCCAGAGCTTTTTGCCCTTACCGCAGCCGGATAGACGGCCCCAGAAAGACCGCGTACAGCAGTGTGAACAGCAGTCCGCCAAGGGTCCAGGCCCAGTTGCGGGGCAGCGCCAGCGGCGGCTGGCTGCTCTGGACGTGGCGGTTCATGAACTGCATGGTCCACGCCAGCCCAGAGGTACCGCCCAGGCTGGCAGCAGCAGCAGAGGTCAACACGATCACCAGCCCCAGCGGGTTGAACAGGCCCACCAGCACCGACACCACTCCACCTGCCAGATAACTGGTCAGAGACAGGCGCTGGGCGTGCCGGACACGCGCCACCCCCTCTCCACCGATGACTGCGCCCATTCGGGCCAGCATGACGCGCACGCTCAGGGTGTAGGCGGCCACGCCCAGCGCCACCAGCAGTGTGCGCCACAGCCACTCGGGAGACAGTTCATAGGCCGCGCCGTCCCGACTGGTGCCGAAATCGCCCAGACCCGTTACACCGGAGAAGAGCAGGTAGCCGCTGGCCGTCAGCGCCCCCACCGAACCGAGCAGCCACAGAAAAAAAATCAGATGGGGCGAGGTCACCCGGCCAGCGCGCAGAACCGCGAAGCAGACCAACCCCGTCAGCAGGCTGACCAGCGGCCCGGCCAGCGCCACCAGCCGGATACCCAGATCCGACATCCCGCCGTAAGAACAGTCCACATAAAACGCGCCCAGTTCGCGCAGGGTGCCGCCCAGGGCCAGACAACTCACGGCATGTCCCAGATGCTCATGGAGCGCGGTGCCCAGCAGGTAGGCTAGGAAAGCGATGGAAACCACGGTCAGAAGGTCGATCGGAACCCGGCGGACAGAGGGGACGGACGCGGCGCTGGTCATGGCTGGGCCTCCTTGAGGGGTTGAGGCGATCATTCAAGCATGCGCGCGGTCAAGACATGCAGTTCTACCGCTGCGGCCCACCCAGACCCCCGGCCAGCGCGTCCTGCGAAAGTCTGTACAGCGCCCACTGCCCCGCCGCGAACCACGCGCCCAGCAACGTGAAGCCCAGGCATAGTACCCTATACCCCCAGTGTCAGCCTGCGCCCGCTGCGCTCCACGGTCTGTCGCCACGCCGCCGCCGATTCACGGGCCTCGGCCAGCTCAGGCATGGGCGGGCGGGTTCTCAGGGCGTCCTCCCACCCGGCGGTCAGGGTCACGGCGGTATTCAGCGCCTCCTTGCCAAAGGCCAGATCCAGAAACGGCGCGGCGCGTGCGCCCTCGGCCAGCCTGTTCAGCGCCCCCACCGCCGCCAGCGTCTGCGGGTCGGCCAGCGGATCAAACGGCGCAAGGGTGGCCTGCGCGTCGGCCAGCCGGGTTTCCAGCGTCTGAAGCTGCCAGTCCGCACGCTCCAGCGCGGCGCGGGCTGGAATCAGCGCCGCGAAGACGCCCACCCACATCGCCAGCACCAGCACGGCGGCCAGCCACAGCCCGCCCAGACCCAGACTACGGGCCAGCCGGACGCGGCGGCGGGGATTCACGGCGCTGAAGTCAGGCCCAGTTCCGCCCGCGCCGCCCGTGTCAGGCCTGCCACCACCAGCGCGTGACTGCCCTCCAGCAGTTCGCCCACCAGCACATCCGGCAGGCTGCCGTCCAGCGTCAGCGTGACCCAGTGGCGTTTGTTCAGATGGTAGCCGGGAACGATGGCCGCGTGGGCGGCGCGCAGATCGTCACCCCGCTCAGGGCGCACCTTGAGCGACAGCGTGAGCGGGTCCGCCGAGATGTCGCTCAACCCATAGACCTTACCGCCCACCTTCCAGACCAGCGTCGTAGGGCCGAAGGGAAAGGTTTCCTGCGAGCAGGCCAGCCACGCGCACGCCTCCCGCAGTTGGGCCACTGTTTGCATGGCTCCAGAATACGGCGCTCAGCTTTCTGCCGTCGGGTCCACTCCCTCCTCCGTTTCCAGTGCCAGATTCGCCTCGGTCATGGAGGCGTCGCCGCCCAGCAGACCCGTGACCTCCCCGGCGCTCATGCCGTCGCCTGTGGGGGCCGGAACTTCCGGCAGCGTGCGCTGGGGCAAGCCTTCAGGCGTGTGGAGGGTGGGCTGAGTACCTTGCTCACCCTCGGAATCGTTTTTCGTCATGCCCCAGCATGGGCCACAGAGGTCAGGAAAAGTTGAGAGGGGCTGAAAGCAGGGCAGAACATAGGAGAGGGGCGCGGCAAGTGCAATGCCGCGCCCCTGATTCTCCATAACCCTTATTTGGGCATCATCTTGTACAGCTCCATTCCCCGCGCGGTGCGGTCCTTGAAGCCCTTCCAGGAGGTGTCGTCGGCCTTCGGCGTGCCATCGGCGTTGCGGCTCACCTTGATGTCGTTGGACAGGGGGGTGGGCACGTTCAGGTAGGCGGCGTCTTCCGTCTTGCCCTTCAGTTTCCAGTCCAGGAAGGCCGTCACGAAATGCTGGTTGATGTTGTTCAGGCGGCCCATGTCCCAGGCGGGTTCGGCGTAGTGCATGTAGTCGTCGAAGCTGTTGATGGACGCGGCGGGGGGCGGGTTGGGCGCGGCGTTGTGCGAGGCGTTCTCGTAGACCAGCATGTAGCGCTCGGCGTTCACGGCGTTTTCAAACAGCGGCTTCACACCGCCCTCGTAGAAGGCCACGTCGTCACGGCTGCCCACCACGAACATGGTGGGGACCTTCAGGCCAGCCAGTCCGTCGTCGTTCCAGAAACCGTACTTGCCGCCAAAATTGACGCCGATGCTCTTCACGGCGGCGTCGCCACCCCACGGCGCGAAGGCCACCACGGCCTTGATGCGCGGGTCCACCTTGAAATTGCCGACCTCGCGCACCTTGAGCGCGTCGCCGGGAATCAACGGCCCCATTTCCGGGCCGTAACCCGCTCCAGCCGCGTTCAGTGCGCCGTAGCCGCCCATGCTGTAGCCCACCAGCGCGGTATCGTCGGCGTTGATCAGGCCGCTCAGCGGTGAGCCGCTGCCTGCCGCGCCCAGCCGGGCCATCTCGCCCAGCACGAAGTTGTCGTCTATCGCCCGGTTCAGCAGCGTGCTGCCAAAGGCGGCCTTGTCGGCGGTGGTGCTGTCGGTATGATCGATGGCCACCACGATGTAGCCCTTGCTCGCCAGATTCTCGGTCAGGTAGGTCATCAGGTAACGGCTACCCGGATAGCCGTGAGACACGATCACCAGCGGGTACGGGGCCTTGCCTGCCACGGGCGGCGCGTCGCGGGTGGCGCGGCCCAGCGTGATGAACGGCGTGTTGGGGCGCTTGGGATCATTGGGGCCGCTGCCCAGAAAATCGGTGTAGGTGGTGACGCCCGAACCGCTGTCGCCCTGCGCCGGATACCAGACCTCCACGGTGAGCGGGCGGTCATAGCGGGGAACGTCGCCTTCCTTGGGCGCATTCACGATGTCCAGTTGGCCGGGGTTGGTCAGCTTCAGCGTCCGCACGCCCACCGCGTAGGGGCCGCGTGCGCTCAGCTCGGGTGCGTCGGGGCGGGCGTCGCCAGGGATCGACTGGGATGGGGCCGAGGCCGCCAGTTGGGCGTGGGCGGCGGGAACGAGCAGGGCCAGGGTCAAAAACAGAGCTGATCTTTTCATGGCGGGAAACCTCCGGGGAACAGGCAACGGCACTCGCCGCGCAGAGGCAGCAGGCTTGGATTGTCGATGCGGGGCTTAGCCTAGCTCCAAAGTGGGGAGGCCATGCGGGAATCAGCCGGGCTGCCACCCGCCGTCGCCGCGCAAGGCCAGCAAATCCAACTCCCACAGCAGTGCGGCATGGAGTTCGGGGTCCAGACCGGAGGTGGCGGCCTCGTGCAGCAAATCCTCGATCATCTCAGCACAGAGGATGGGCTGTCCTTCCAGATGACTCAGCCGCACCCATCCGTTTATCAACACGTCCAGCGTCAGCAGCGTTTCGCCCGCCTCATCCCGCAGATGGACGAGGGTGCGCTGGACCGCAGGAGCATTCATTCACCCCGAGTTTAGCGGTCAGCAGTTCAAGCACCAAAAAGAGAAACTGGAGATCCACACTCAGCGGCCTCCAGTCTGCTTCAGATGTGGTTGAACTCAGAGGTGTTGGGATCAGCGCCCGTGTGTTCCTTCTGCCGGGAAATCATCGGGGATGAAGTTGAAGATTTCCAGGTCATCCACACTGTCACCCGCTCCCTGAAGCTGGGCCAGTTCAGCGGCGCTGGCACGCGGCTGCTGCGTGTCGTGGCCGTACCCCAGCGCGTCGGCCATCACGGCGGCGGGCACGGCGGAGAACATCCGGGCGGCCTGCGCGGGGGTGGCGTCCAGCAGCACGTCGGACAGCACCTCATCGGGAATGTCCTGGGAAATGCGGGAGCGGGCAGCGGCGATGGCAGCGGGGTCCAGTTCGGGCCGCTCGGCGGTTTCCTCGTCCAGATGGGCGGTGCCGGGCGGACGCAGCCCACGTAGACCCTTGCCCCGCCACCAGAACGCCGCCAGCAGCAACACGGCCACAACCACCACGAATATCATGGCCGCAGGTTACGGCCCGCCATCTCACGGCATTCTGCCCGCCAGCGGCATGAATGACGGGAATTACACACTGCTGCCCCCAGTGGGCCACCCGCCCGGACGCCTACGCCTCGCTGTAGGTCTTCTCGATGGGCATGCCCACCGCGTTGCCCCACTCGGTCCAGCTTCCGTCGTAATTGCGGACCTTGGGGTAGCCCAGCAGCTCGCGCAGCACAAACCAACTGTGGCTGCTGCGTTCGGCAATCCGGCAGTACGCGATGACGTCCTTATCGGGGGTCACGCCCTCACCCGCATACAGCTCCTTCAACTCGTCGGCGCTTTTAAAGGTGCCGTCCTCGTTGGTGGCCTTGGCCCACGGAATGCTGCGTGCGCCGGGAATGTGGCCGCCGCGCAGCACGCCTTCTTGCGGATAGTTCGCCATGTGCGTGACCTTGCCCGAAAACTCGTCGGGGCTGCGGACATCCACCAGTGCGCCCTTGCCCGCCTGCACGCTTTCCAGGTGCGCCCGGACCTCGTCGCGGTAGGCCCGCAGGCTCTCGTCACGGGTCAGTTGGGGATACTGGGTGGCCTCAATGGTGGGGTAATCGGTACTGGTTTCGCGCTCCTCGGCCATCCATTTCTGACGTCCGCCGTTCATCAGCTTGAGGTTCTGCACGCCGCTGTAAGACAGGAACCAGTACGCGTAGGAGGCCCACCAGTTGCTCTTATCGCCGTACAGGATGATCTGGTCACCCTCTTTGATTCCCAGACGTCCCAGCAACTCCGACACCTGATCCGGGCCAATAAAGTCGCGCTCCACTGGATGCCAGAAGTCGGTCTGCCAGTCCACCTTGACTGCGCCGGGGATGTGGCCGGTGTCGTACAACAAAATATCCTCGTCCACTTCAATCAGGCGGACGCCGGGGGTATTCAGGTTCTGGGCCACCCAGTCGGTGTTGACAAGTACATCTTTTACATATCCCGAATCAATACTGTCCATAAATTGAACCTCCAGAGTTGCTCTGCTCAGATCTTCTCGCCAGAGTCTAACCTTCACCACTAGTTGACCGATCATGTCAACTGGACAAACCTCACCATAGCGGGCCGGGGCGGGGCGGTACAGTGACGCATGACCTCTGATCCTTCCTCCAGCGCTGTTCTCCCTGACAAGCTCCAGGGCATTGTGAGCATGTTCAAAAGTGCGCCCAAGTCGCTGCGCCTGCAAGCCCTGCTGGAATACAGCCGCAAGCTGCCGCCGCTGCCCGCCAAGTACGTGGAACACCCGGAATTCATGCAGCCGGTCCCCGAATGCACCAGCCCGTTCTTTCTGGTGACCGAGCAGGACGGGAGCGGCGGCGTCAACATGTATTTCAAGGTGCCCGAGGAAGCCCCCACCGTGCGCGGCTACGCGGGCATTCTGCATGAAGCGCTGGACGGGGCCTCGCCCGAGACCATCCTGAACATTCCCGACGACTTCTACATGAACATGGGCCTGTCCGAACTGATCACGCCGATGCGCCTGCGCGGCATGGGCGCGATCCTGATGCGCCTGAAGAACGTGGTGCGCGAGGGTGAGAAGGCGGAAAGCTAGAGCCTCAGCTTCCGTTCTGAAAGATCAGCCCCTCTCCTGCAAGTGGAGAGGGGTTTTGCCTATTCTCTACTCGGCAGCACCCTGTCCAGTGCCAGCGCGGTCAATCCCAGCCCCAAGCCGTAGGCCAGATGCGCGCCCAGACGGTTGATGTGGCCCTTCGGGGTGGACCCACCGGGACCGTCCTGAAGCCCCATCAGCGGCACCAGTCCCTCGTCCATCAGCGCCCACAGGCCAACGCCGAAGATGGCGGCCTTGAAAGGCTGATCGGGGCCAGCCAGCGCGCCATATAGCCCGCCGTTCAATACACCCATGCCCCAGTGGACGCCTTCGCTGAGAGCGGTACGGGTGCCGTCTTTCCTGGGGGTATGGCCCTCGGCGGCCTCGTAAGCCAGCCTGCCCAGCGCGGCGGTACTGCTCTCGCCAGGGGCGTGCAACTGCCCCAGCGGCGCGATGCTGTGGCGGTCCGGCGTCGGTTTCTGATCGCCTTCCCCATCACCCTGAAGCAGCGGGGCAACCCGTGTCCAGTATTGCCCCATCGCCAGCGTCCCCACGGCCCCACCGATCAGGCCGATCACGATATTTCGGAAGAATGCCATTCCATAGAGTAAGAACAAATACTGTTCTGGCCGCCGAACATAAAGGAAGTGGGAACGCTCCTCTACACTGTTCGCCATGCAGCCCTACCTCGACCTGATGCGGCAGATTCTGGACCACGGCGCGGTGAAAACAGACCGCACCGGCACGGGCACCCGCAGCATCTTTGGCGCGCAGATGCGCTTTGATCTGGCGGACGGCTTTCCACTGGTCACCACCAAGAAGATTCACCTGAAGTCCGTGATTCACGAATTGCTGTGGTTCTTATCGGGCAGCAGCAATGTGGGGTATTTGCAGGACAACGGCGTGAAAATCTGGGACGAGTGGGCGGATGAACAGGGCGAACTCGGCCCGGTGTATGGCGTGCAGTGGCGCAACTGGCCCACGCCGGACGGGCGGCACATCGACCAGATCGCGCAGGTGGTCGATCAGATCAGAACCAACCCCGATTCCCGCCGCCTGATCGTCAGCGCGTGGAATGTGGGCGAGATCGAAAACATGGCCCTGCCCGCGTGCCACGCGTTGTTTCAGTTCTACGTGGCCGATGGACGCCTGAGCTGTCAGCTCTACCAGCGCAGCGCAGATGTGTTTCTCGGCGTGCCGTTCAACATCGCTTCCTACGCCCTGCTGACCATGATGGTGGCGCAGGTCTGTGATTTGCAGCCAGGGGACTTCGTCTGGACGGGCGGCGACTGCCATCTGTACAGCAACCATCTGGAGCAGGCGCGCGAGCAACTGACGCGTAACCCCAGGCCGCTGCCCACCATGCACCTGAACCCGGACGTGAAAGACCTGCTGGACTTCAAATACGCGGACTTTAAGCTCACAGGCTACGAGCCGCACCCACACATTAAGGCGACGGTGGCCGTTTGACCCTGCATCCAAAAAAATCACGCGTGACGTTCGTGGTGGCGATGGCCGAGAACCGCGTGATCGGTAAGGATGGCGACTTGCCGTGGCGTCTGCCCGCCGATCTGGCGCATTTCAAGCGGCTGACCGTGGGCAAGCCGGTGGTGATGGGCCGCAAGGTCTATGACTCGATTGGCAGGCCGCTGCCCGACAGACAGAACATCGTCCTGACGCGCAATCCAGACTTTCAGGCTCCCGGCTGTATCGTCGTCCACTCGTCAGGGGAAGCGTTAGAAGCCGCCGCTGGCCCAGACATCATGATTATCGGCGGCGAGGAGATTTACCGGCTGTATCTGCCACAGGTAGGGCGGGTGGAACTGACCCTGATCCATGCGGAGATCGGGGGCGATACCTTTTTCCCTGAACTGCCGGGCCAGTGGACGGAAACGGCGCGGCGTGAGCGGGCGGCAGATGAGCGCAACCCATATGACCTCAGTTTTCTGACGCTGGAGCGGACCCCTCTTCCATAACGCTACGGTAACCCTGATGTTGCAGCTCCAGTTATGGTGAACAGGTCATACAGAATCCGTGTCAGCTTCCGTTTTCACTGTTGGCGGCGGCTCCATGATCACCAGTGGCCCGGCCTGCTGCGCCAGTGCGCGGGCGGCGGCGGCATCCAATGGGGGCGAGAGGTAAAAGCCCTGCGCCAGCGTGAAGCCCAGCGCCCGAACCTGTGCGAACTGCTCAGGCGTCTCGATGCCCTCGGCCACGGTGGTCAGCCCCAACGCCTGCCCCAGTTCGGACACCGCCCGCACCAGCGCCGTGCTGGTGTGGCCGCCGTCCAGATCAGCGATAAAGCTGCGGTCCACCTTCAGGTCACTGATCGGAAACTGGCGCAGGTAACTCAGCGACGAGTAGCCGGTGCCAAAATCGTCCAGAGCCAGCCCCACGCCCAGTTCACGCAGCGTCCGCATGGTGTCCAGGGTGGTCGTGCGGTCATTCATCAGGACGTTCTCGGTCAGCTCCAGCGTCAGGCGTTCGGGGGCCAGCCCGCTGCGGCCCAGCACGCCCCGGACCTCGGCCACCAGACCGGGCAGATGCATCTGGGCTGCCGTCAGGTTGACGCCCAGCGCCAGGGCCGTGCGTCCGGGCAGCGCGGGCCAGGTGGCAGCCTCATGGGCCGCCGTCCGTAGCGTCCAGCGGTCCAGCGGCACGATCAGGCCGGTGTCCTCGGCCAGCGGAATGAAGGTCTCAGGACTGAGCAGCCCGCGCGTGGGGTGGGGCCAGCGCACCAGGGCCTCGAAACCCCGCAGGTGGCCGCTGCCGAGGTCCACGACGGGCTGATACCAGACCTCCAGCGCGCCGCTGCCGATGGCCGCCCGCAATTCGGTCTCCAGTTCCAGGCGCTCCAGAACCTCGCGGTGCATGGCGGCGTCGAAGACCTGGGCGCGGCCCCGGCTGTGGGCCTTGGCGTGGTACAGGGCCACGTCCGCGTTTCGCAGCAGGGTCTCGCCGTCCAGCGGTGTGCCGCCGCCCAGATCGCCGTCCAGATCGTCATACAGCGCGATGCCCAGGCTGGCGCGCACCTGCAATTCCAGACCCTGCACGGAAATCGCGGGTTCCAGCGCGCGCAACAGCCGGTCCGCCGTCTCGGAGGCCTGCTGGGGGCCAGGCAGATGCTCGAGCAACACGGCGAATTCGTCTCCGCCCAGCCGGGCCACCGTGTCACCCGGACGCACACCCGCCTGAAGACGCTGCCCAGTCAGGATCAGCACCTCATCCCCGGCGCTGTGGCCCAGGCTGTCGTTGATGGCCTTGAAATTGTCGAAATCCATCAGCAGTACGGCCAGACCATTGGGGGCCGGGGACGCCTCCAGCGCCCGCGCCACACGCTCGCCAAACAGGCGGCGGTTGCCCAGCCCGGTCAGCGGATCGTGCAGCGCTAGGTAAGCCAGCCGCGCGCTCAGGTGCTGCCGCTCACGGATCACCGCCCCAAGCAGCAGCCCCGAGACCGTCACCGTGACCAGCCCGAATTGCAGGGCCAGTCCGCTCGTTTCCGCGATCCGGCCCCCGGTCAGCAGGGCCACGCCCACGTTCAAGGCCAGCACGCACACGGCGGCGGGGGCAAAGCCGTGCCGGGTGGCAATCCACAGCACCGGGATGAACAGGGCGTAGCTGTAATTCAGGGTGGTGCCGCGCGGCCCGCCGTACCCGGCCCAGACCGCCGCCACCACCAGCACGGCGGCCACAGCGGCGTCGCGCGCCCAGGGCCAGACCTCTGATTTGGGCCGGGTTTCTGGTGGAAACGCAGGGGCCTGTGCGGGGGCGGACGACCACAGCCCCGGCCAGCGCCCCAGCAGCAGCAACAGCGGGGGGGCCAGCAACCCGACACCAGTGGCGCTGCCCGCCCACAGTTGCAAGGTCTGGGTCAGGCTCCGTTCGGTCAACTGAGGTCCAGTGGACAGCAGCCCGGCCACCGTCAGGTTAAAGACTTGCAAGGCCGACATCACCAGCGGCGCGCCCAGCATCGCCACCGCCACGAACAGCGCCACGTCGCGCAGACGCGGCAGACGCGGATCGATGTGTAATGGACGCAGCAGCAGATAGGCCGCCGCCAGCGTGGTGGCCACCGTCATTACGATGTACCCCAGCAGGGGCAGGGGGGGCAGGGTGTCCACCACGAAAAAGGTATGCACCAGTCGGCTCAGGATCAGCAGCGGCCAGAAGCGCAGGCCAAAGACCAGCAGCAGCACCACGTCCAGCCCCACCGCCGGATACCACACCGTCACCTCCGGCGAGGTGGCGAACTGCTGCGAGGCCACATCCAGCCCGTACCACGCCAGCAGATAAACCACCCCGATCAGTACTGGACGCCACCACAGATTGGGCATGGCCTTACATTAGACCGAATACAAACCTGGAAACGAGAAATACTTCAAGACTCCGGGTCATCTCCTGGCCCTGCGCTTCGAACCCTGTCAGATGGTGCGGGCGGAGGCCGGACAATAGTGCCCACCGCCCTTGTTCTGTCTGCCTGGGACCACTAAGCTGTTCCTCTTGTACTTCCCCTGCGCTTCGCCACGTCGGCGAGAACCACGGGGGGAAGATCGGCGGGAAAGCCCCTGACGCCGGGGCTGACCGAAACCGAAGGAGCGTTTAAAAATGCATAAAGTTGCCATTGTGGGCCGACCCAACGTCGGCAAATCAAGCCTGTTCAACCGCCTGATCGGACGTCGCGAGGCCGTCGTGGCCGACTTCCCCGGCGTGACCCGTGACGCCAAGGAAGGCATGATGCTGTACCAGAACCACCGGATCACCCTGGTGGACACGGGCGGGTTGTGGAGCGGCGACGAGTGGGAAGCCGCCATCCGCCAGAAGGCCGAGTGGGCCATTGAGGGCGCGCAGGCCGTGATCTTCGTGCTGGACCCCCGCGAGGGCCTGAGCGCCGCCGACTACGAGGTGGCCGACTGGCTGCGCCGCCTGGGCATTCCGGTGATCGTGGTGGCCAACAAGATCGACAGCCAGAAGCACGAGGTCTACCTGGCCGAGTTGTGGGGCCTGGGCTTCGGCGATCCTGTGCCGATCAGTGCCGAACACGCGCGCGGCCTGGACGAACTGATGGACCGCGTGATGACCCACATGCCCGACGACGATGATGACGTGCCGGAAATTGCGCCCATCCGAATCAGCCTGATCGGGCGGCCCAACGTGGGCAAGTCCAGCCTACTCAACGCCATTGTGCAGAGTGACCGCGCCATCGTGGCCGATCAGCCAGGGACCACCCGCGACAGCCTGGACGTAGAGTGGGATTACGGCGGGCAGCGCTTTGTGCTGGTGGATACGGCAGGGATTCGCAAGAAGCCCCCCACCGCCATCGAGGATTACGCCATTCAGCGCAGCCAGGCGGCCATTGCCCGCAGCGACCTGATCTGGCTGGTGGTCAACGCCGACGAACTGGGCGACCACGAGCTGAAGCTGGCCAACCTCGCCTACGACAGCGGCAAGCCCGTGATCGTGGTGGTCAACAAGTGGGACCTGATCCCCGACGCGGACCTGAAAAGCACCGAGCGGGACCTGAACCAGAAGCTGCACCATATTTCCTACGCGCCGCGCGTGTACACCAGCGCCATCAACGACTACGGCATCCACGAGATGCTGGCCGAGGCCATGAAACTGCACGACAAGTGGCAGAGCCGCGTGCCCACCAGCGAGTTGAACCGCTGGCTGGAAGTCTGGCAGATGCGTCAGGCCGTGCCGAACTTCCACGGCAAGAAGCTGCGGATGTACTTCATGACCCAGGTGGAAACCGCGCCGCCCACCTTTGCCATTTTCTGCAACCGCGCCACCTTTGTGACCCGCGCCTACGAGGGCTTCCTGCAAAACCGCATCCGCGAGGATCTGGCGCTGGCCGGAATCCCGGTGCGGTTGAAGTGGAAGGAAAAGGGTCCGTACAAGCGCGGCGAGAAGGGTGAGGAAGCCCAGGCTTAGTTCGACTCTGCCCCCATTCTGGACTGTGACCGTGCTTGCCTGGCGCCACTGAATTCAGGCTCCGCGTGAGCGTGTCAGACAGCAGTTTGGGGAAATTTTCTATGGAGTTGGAAAAACCCGCACCAGAACAGCTTTGCCGTCCACCTCCTCCCAACCCTTTCGTTCTAAGCTCCACCAGTCCCCCGCAAGGGGGCCTTTTTATTATCCGGCACGGAATTTGCAGTACGAATGTAGACGACAACCCCAACAACCTTCCGAACTCAGGCCAGGGCCAAAGCTCCCAGCAGCGGCGAGACGGTGGGTGTAAAGCTCACGTCACGGCCCGCGAAGTGCGCGTGGAAAGCCGCCTTCACCAGCGGATTGAAGCTGCCGCCGCACAGCGCCAGTTGTGAGTTTCCCGTGCGCTTCAGCACCGCCCCACCCAGCCGAGCCAGTTCTTCCCCGGCGCGGCGCTGGATGTCCTGGGCGCGTGGATCGCCGTCCACGGCAGCGGCGTACACGGCAGGCGCGAGCCGGGCCAGCGCGGCGCGGCCCTCGCCGTACACATAGGCCCGAATGTCCGGCCAGTGCTGGGAACCGATGACCCCAAAAATGCTGGAGGCCAGCAGGCTCTCCCCTCGCCCCTCATCCACCTCCCGCAATACCGCTTTCAGGCCCTGCCGCCCCTGCCAGAAGGCCCCGCCCGCGTCGTCGATCAGAAAACCGTGACCGCCCGCGCGGACCACCTCGTCTGCCGCTGTACCGTCATTTGAAACGGGGCGGTGGTAGGCCATGCTCCCGGTTCCGGCATAGACCAGGGTGCCGCCACCAGAAGGAAAATGCGCGGCGTAGGCCAGATGCAGATCGTCAGTGACGTGTATCGCGTGCTGGGGCAGATGAAACGTACTGGACAGCATTTCCATCATCAGCGGCGCGAAATCGGTTGACAGGCCGGTGACACCCACCACCACCGCTGAAGGCTGGCCGGGAATGGCGGCGCGAATCCCGGCCAGTCCAGCGGCCATGTGCTGCCGCGCTTCAGGGGTGTAGAGGTGGCCGGACAGGGAAGCGTAAACGCCGCTGGCGGCCACTTCCCCACCAGAGACCCCATCAGAAAACAGCGCCCACTTGCTGCTGCTCGCGCCCATGTCGATGCCGAGGATCATGGTCTCTCTAGAACCACTGCTGCGAAGGCATGGGACAGGTTCAGGCCGCAGAGCAGGGAGGGAAGATTCATTGAGGACATTGTTTCATGATGGCCGCAATGGTTGAGGGCATCCAGAACTTGCCCCCCCTTCCCGCTCTACCCTGACCCCATGCCCCACTGGCTCCTCAAATCCGAACCCGATGTTTTTGGCTACCCCGATCTGGAACGCGTAGGACGCGAACCCTGGAACGGCGTCCGCAACTATCAGGCGCGCAATTTTCTGCGGCAGATGATGGAGGGCGACCTGTGTCTCTTCTATCACTCGCGCAGCAAGATGCCAGGAATTGCGGGCGTGGCGCGGGTCACGCGGGCCGCCCACCCAGACGATCTGCAATTTGACCCAACCAGCGCCTATTTTGATCCCAAATCTGACCCATCCCAGCCGCGCTGGAGCATGGTGGAGGTGGAGGCGGTGCGCGCCTTTCCCACCGTGCTGACGCTAGAGGCCATCCGCGCCCTGCCCGAGTGGGCCGATTCACCGCTGACCCGCAAAGGCTCTCGCCTGAGCGTATTGCCCGTGACGCCGGAGCAGTTCGGAGCGGCGCTGGCAGCCGCAGGACTGAAACTTATCAACTGACCCGTGACCCAACTGTCAGACGCCACGGATCACACTGCAGCATGGAACTCGTGTTCGCCGGACTGGCTATCGTTTTCTCCCTGCTCCTCGCCTCGATTCAGAAGGAGCCGGAGCCTCAGCCGCTGCCCGTGAAGGTCAGAAGTCGGCAGGACTGAGCAGGCGGCTTGTTCTGGAAGCGTGACCACCCCATTGCGTCCGCCTGCGAGGACTGAACCTCCAGAACAACGCACTGACGGCTTTGCAGGACAGTGTCAGGTGGCTGGGGACGCTGACCCGGCTGGATCTGCGGACCAATGGCCTGACCGGTTTGCCGGAAGGACTGGAGCGCCTGCCAGTGGTCTTTGACCAGCTCCGCGAACGCGGCTGTCTGGTCTATCTCTGAAGCCGCGCAAGAGTTCTGGCAGAATGCCGCCCGTATACTCGGGCCGTGTCTGTCACCTGGCTGGGCCGCCCGCATACGCTGGCATCGCGTGTGTCTCTCCTCGCGTTGCGGTTGACGGGATGGACGCCGCTGCTGGAGCCGCCGCCGATGGGCGGGGTCAAGTTCGTCACGGCTGCCGCACCGCACACCAGCAATCTGGACTTCTGGCCAGGGCTGTTCTGGAAGTGGGCCACCCGCATTCCGCTGCACTGGGTCGGCAAACGTGAGCTGTTTAACTTCCCGATGGGCATCTTCATGCGAGGCGTGGGCGGCATTGCGCTGGACCGCCGCCGCGCCGGGGGCAACTTCGTGGACGCCGTGGTTTCGGTGATTGAGCGCGAGGAAGAAATCGTGCTGCTCGTCGCGCCGGAAGGCAGCCGCAACCGGGCAGAATACTGGAAGACTGGCTTTTATTACATGGCCCAGAGGGCAGGCGTGCCCATCGCCGTGACCGCGCTGGACTGGCAGCACAAACGCATCGGCATTATCGGTTATGTGCAGCCGACAGGGAACATCAAGGCCGACTTCGCCGAAATCGCCGCCCTCCTGAAAGACGTGCGGGGCCGCATCCCAGCGAACGAGACACCCATCATTCCCCGCCCCGACGACGCGGAACAGTCTGCCCCGGCCTGAGCTGGCGCTGCCGTCCAGAATGACCTTCCATCTAACTACTGGCGAAATTCCCGAGCTGGACGAACTCCTGCGCCTTTACGATTCGGCGGACTGGACCGCCTACACCTGTGACCCGCAAGCGTTGGCCCGCGCCCTCCGGCAATCCAGTTTCGTGTGGACGGCCCGCAGTGAGTGCGGCAAACTCGTCGGTCTGGTGCGCGGCCTGAGCGACGACGTGAGCATACTGTTCGTGCAGGACATCCTGGTCTTGCCCGACTGGCAGCGCCGGGGCGTGGGCCGCGCACTGATGAACGCCGTGCTGATCCGCTATGCACACGTTATGCAGATGGCGCTTCTAACCGACGACGGGCCAGCGCAACTGGCCTTTTATGAATCCCTAGGCTTTCAGAACACCCGGAATCTCGGCTTGAATGCCTGTTACCGGGCGAACATGCAAACGGATTCCTGAAAGTAGTTCGACTTATGCCGTCCCAGCGCATGAATTTTGGAGCGATGTATAAATTTGACACCCGCCGTATTTGGCGCTATAGTATTGCCATCACCGTCCGAGAGGACGGGTTTTTTGTTTCCTGGGTAGAATTGCCTGCTGGAAGAGCTTAATCCTCCCGGTCTTTAAGCCCCCGGATTTCCTCGATAAAGCGTTCCAGGCTATCGAAGTCGCGGTAGACGCTGGCAAAGCGGATATAGGCCACGTCGTCCAGCGGGCGCAGGAAGGTCATGGCCCGCTTGCCGATTTCCTCGCTGGCGATCTCAGCGGCCCCCACCTCGTCCTCAAAGCCGTAGGCAAAGGCGCGCAGGGCCTCCGGCTCCACCGGGCGTTTCTCGGTGGCCAGGGACAGGCCGCGCAGCAGCTTGTCGGGGTTGAACGCCTCACGCGGGCCGCTGCGTTTGACCACCATCAGCGGCTCAAGCTGGGCACGTTCGTAGGTGGTGAAGCGCCGGGCGCAGTTCAGGCACTCGCGGCGGCGGCGGATGCTGGCCCCGTCGTCGCTGGGGCGCGAGTTGACCACCTTGGAATCGGGGGCGGAGCAGTACGGGCATTTCATAGAGGGTTCATCACAACGCGTTCAATGCGGCCATGATTTCGGGCAGGCGAACTTTAGGCGCAGCGGGCAGCGGCACGTCCATCACGTTGCCGCGCAGGTGGCGCATGCGGGGGGCAGCCAGGGCCAGCACGGCGTCGGCCAGCGGGCGGTCCAGCGCCTCGTCGCCGCTGCTGGCGCGCGAGGGCAGCAGCATGTTCAGGCGCAGGTCCTCACGCACCGCCGCCTCCACCAGCCCACGAATCGCGCCGCGCTGCGGGTGGGCCTGCAACCCCGGCTCGTCGCCATGCGGGCCGATGATGGTCAGCCAGGTGTCGGGCAGACGGCGGCCCAGAATCTGCGCGATGGCGACGCTGCTCTTGACGTTGCTGTTAAACAGTTCCATCCACTCGTTCTCGCTGAGGGCGGTGAAACTGACGTTGGTGCGCTTGTCGGCCAGATGGACTATGCCGTGCAAAGCGCCGAAGATTTCCAGAATGCGGGTCTGGGCGCTCAGCCAGTCCAGCGGCACGCTCACGTCGGCCTTGATAGGAATGGCGTGGCCGCCGGAGCGCTCCAGCGCGCTGGCCTGCGCCGAGAGCGATTCGCTGTTGTTGCCGATCAGCACGACGCTGGCGCCAGTTTTCGCCAGGGCGGTACTGACCGTCTTGCCGTAGCCCATATCGGCCCCCGTCACGGCGATCACCTGTCCGGCCAGCACCTCACGGTAAATTGCCCCGGCGCGGTCCTGGGAAGAGGTTGGGTCCGTCATGCGGCCCAGCATAGCGCCCCGGCCTGCGCTGTTATCCCGCCTGGGGCAGCGGCCTGAGCGCGTCTATGGGCGGATCGCCCGCGCGGTGGCCCTTGCCGCACGCGTGGCACCAGTACGCCTGATCGCCGTCACGCAGATCATGCAGGGTCATGGGCAGGCCACAGTCCGGGCAGACATGCACATATCCGCGTCCGCTGGCCGGATATGCATCGGCTTCATTACGTAATTGACGCTTCATATTCTGATACTAGCAGAAGAGCGGCAGGTGTCAAAGGGCGGATGGGACATGCTCTCCGTGCTTTTGTACGGGGAGAGGTCAGTGAGTCTATCCCTCCACCGCATAGGGAAACAGCAGCGTCGCCAGAATGATAGTCCCGATATCAAAGGCGGTCAGGAAGGCGAACCACGGCCACAGCTCGTCAAAGGGCAAGCCTTCAATCAGGCCAGAGGTGGCGCGCACGGTGGCGATCACCACCGGAACCAGAATCGGAAAGGCCAGCGCGGGCAGCAGCGCCTCGCGGGCGCGCAGGCTGACGGTAATGGAACCGTAGAAGGTTGTGCCAGCTGCGAAACCCGTCACACCCAGCGCAGTGACGAGGGTCAACAGGGGCCAAGGCGTCGGCGCGCACTCTCGGCCCGGCACACAGTCCGCACCCGCCGCGCCGAACAGCAGCAACCCTGCCGGAAGCGTGAACGCCGCCACCAGCAGCAGCGGCCCCAGCACGCCCAGT
Organism: Deinococcus sp. AJ005; assembly: GCF_009017495.1. Taxonomy (NCBI): domain Bacteria; kingdom Thermotogati; phylum Deinococcota; class Deinococci; order Deinococcales; family Deinococcaceae; genus Deinococcus; species Deinococcus sp. AJ005. Next base: position 3,262,887 of record NZ_CP044990.1, read on the forward strand.
AGCTTGCCCAGATAAAGCGCTCCGTGCGGCCCCGGATACAGCGTGAGTTGCTCCAGCGCCCCCGCTTCCTGCTCCTGCGCGAAGGCCCGCTGTGCGCCCACCGCCGCCGCCAATGCAAGGGCGGTCCAGACTGCACCGGAGGCCACCCCCGCCGTCTGGGACAGCGTGCGGCCCACGTTGCCGCCCAGCGCCAGCCCCAGCACCAGCAGCACCAGCCCGGCGAAAAAGGCGGTGGCGAGGAGGGTATCGCGCGTGCGTCCGGCGACGCGCAGGTCTTTGGCGGCGAGGTGGAAGATGTTGTTCATGGGCGGGCCTGGGGGGAGGGTTTGGGCGTGTGGTTTGCGGTGGGGGCCTGCGCCGTGGCCCCCTCACCCCGTTGCTTCGCAACGCCCCTCTCTCGTACCGAGCTGTACCAGTCCCGCAAGGGTAGAGGGGTCAAAAAACTTACACCTCTATTCCTCATGCAGCACCCCCGCTGCCAGCCGCAGGGCACGCGGGGCCACCTGCCGCGCCAGTTCCGGCTCGTGGGCGGCGATCAGCAATGTGACGCCCCCGGCGCGGAGTTCAGCCAGCAGCTCCAGTACCAGTTGGCGGCCTGCGGTGTCCAGATTGGCGAAGGGTTCGTCTATCAGCGTGACCGGGCGAGCCAGCAGATGGGCGCGGGCCAGGGCCAGCCGCTTCCGCATCCCCGCCGAGAGGAAACGGACGCGGCGACTGGCGGCAGTTTCCAGCGTCACGCGCCGTAGTGCAGCCGCCACATCCCCAGTCTGGCCGTGCATCTTCAAGGCAAATTCCAGATTCTCGGTGCAGCTCAGATCCGGGTAAAGTCCAGCGTCCACCGGCATAAGGTGAATGTAGTCACGCACGGCCCGCGAGTCGCGCAGGTCAAAGCCCATCACCCGTCCCTCGCCGCGCGTGGGCCGCAGCCCGGAGGCCAGCAGGCGCAGCAGGGTGGTCTTCCCCGCCCCGTTCTCGCCCAGCAGCGTGATTCCCTCCCCCGGCATGACATCCAGATTCACGCCGCGCAGGATGACCTCGCGGCCCAGCCTCAGCCACAGGTCACGCAGTTGCAGGGCGGGTTCGGGGGGCGGGCTGTGTTGGGCAGAGGCCGCCCCGACACTTTGAATACTTAGACCCTCAGCCACGCGGGCGTCACCTCGTAAAAGAATGTCGCCAGCCGCGTGAATTGCCCGGTCAGCATCAGCACGCCCACCAGAACCAGAATGCCGCCGCCCACCTTCTCAAAGATTCCGGCGTAGCGGTTGAGGCGGCGCAGGTTAAAACGGTCCCACAGCAATGCGGCCAGCAGGAACGGCACGGCCAGACCCAACGTGTAGGCGCTGAGCAGAAGGACGCCGCTACTGAGGCTGGCGCTGCTGGCGGCCAGACCCAGGATGCTGCCCAGGGCTGGACCCAGGCAGGGACTCCAGCCGAAGGCGAATGCCGCACCCAGGGCCACCGGGCCGTAGCCCCCGGCATCGGCCAGGGCGCGGGTGTCGCGCATCAGGAAGGGCAGGCGGATCACACCCAGCATCACCAGCCCGAAGAAGGTGATGAGGACCGCCGCGATCTGGCCCAGCAGGAATTTGTGGGGGGCGATCAGTGCGCCCAGGCTGCTGGCGGTGGCTCCCAGCGCAATAAACACCAGGCCGAAGCCCGCAATAAAGCCCAGCGCCCGCAGCAGCGGCACCTTTGCCCCGCCGATCACGCCCAGGTAACTGGGCACCAGCGGCAGCACGCAGGGACTGAGAAACGAGATCAGCCCCGCCAGAAACGCCACCGTCAGGGTGGGAGAGCCAGCGGGAAGATTCATGGGGCGAGTCTAGCGGCTGCGGGGAAAAAGAGAGGGGGCAGTCGTCCTTTTGGGGGTAGAGTGCTGAACCAGACCTTTTCGTGGATGGAGATAGGTTTGGAAGAATCAGTAGAAATGACCTACTAAAATAGCTATACAATCGTCATATCTATTATTTTCGCGCAATCATCATTATTTTCACCGTCTTTACTTCTGTTCCCCTATTAATGACCAGAATTTTTTCTTGACCTGCTTCGCCTGCAAGTAAAACTCCTATTTCAACGTCAGGTCGATTTGCTGTGGATTGCCCATCAATTGTCAAAATAAAATCGCCAAATCTAAGACCAGCTTTTTCAGCAGGTAAATCTTTCGTTACATCCGTAATAATTGGATAATATGTATTTCCGTCGGATGTCCATGGCACTACAAAAAATCCTATTTGCCCAGATTTTGTTGGGTTGTCTGGAAAATTAGCTGGCGGCATCTGCGCGAATATTCTGTACATAAGATTTTGTGCGGAAACCCTAACATCTGAATTTTGCGACGTTCCCACGCCTGAGGCAATGACTTGTTCCTTTTGGGTTTTGGCGTCGTAAACAATCACGCTCACGGCGGGGTAAAATAATCCCTTAGAGTAGCCTTCCCTACTGTAAGTTTGGCTTGTATAGTATCCGGGTACGTTCACAGAGCCTGAAGTGGTTCCTGAATAAGTCCCCCAGCCTGAATATCCTCCATTATAATTAAAATATCCATTTGTATTAGAATTATATCTAGCAGTAGTGCTTGGTACATAAATAGGCACAGTATATTGAGAAGCTGGTATATATGTTTCACTATAATTATTTGATGAATCTACGAAAAGTTTGAGATCCGCCTCATCCTTTTTTTCGATGAAACGATATCCAAGAAGTTCCATATAATTACGCGCCTGAAAAGCTAGATGCTGAGCGGTTATTCCTTTAGCTCCGGCGTCTTCACTAAATTCAGACAGTGGAATTACTACAAATGTCTTAAGATTAGGCATTGTCGGATTCAGGCCAACCTCTACTTTGACTGAAGGTTCCTGCTCTAAAGTAGATGATCTGAAATTAGCTGAGGTTGTGGGAGCGCAAGCTGTCAGCGCCATTAATGACCAAAGCAAGATTTTTTTCATGAAACTCATTCTATGGCAGGGGAGTGCAGGTTGCCTAGAGTGTGAGAGCCGATTACTCCCAAATTCTACAGATAGCCACTCCTTCCCAAATTAAATAATTCCGCTCCTCATCTTCCGGCTGCTCGCGCTCAGGCATACGATCAAAGCGTCGACAATCGCACCGCCGTGCAGCCCCACCCTCCTACTCCAACTTCCCCGTGAAATCCCCTTCCCAGGCGTTCAGAATACGGTCTCCCTGCACCAGCAGCACGGTGGGGTAGGCGCTCACTTTCAGGGCGCGGGCGAAGGCGGTGGCCCCGTCGCCGCGCCAGGGGTTCACACCTGCCGGGGCGGGCGAGGGCGTGCCTTCCGCGTTCACGGCCCGCACGGGCAGATCGCTATCCATCACCGCCTGCCACAGCACCCCCAGATCGCCGCAGTCGTGGCTGTAAACCACCACCACCTCGCGGCCCTCCGCATTGGCGCTGGCCTGCCAGGGGTGGGCGGGCAGCGCATCTCCCAACCTCACGCGGGCGTCGGCGCTGCTCAGGGTGGGCACCGTCCCCAGCGCGAGGAGCAGCGTCAGCAGGGGGGCATGTCGGTGGCTCATGCCCAGCATCATGCCGCGCCGCCCCATCAGGTTGCATGACGGGGCGGTGAGGACAGCTTGGGAGGCAACCCTGTTCAGGCAGCCGGAAGGTCAGGGGGCGGCTGGCTTTGGGGTCGGTTGTTCCGGCGCCGGAATCTGCGGCACAGCGCTCTGATTCTTCACGGCTTTCACGGCGGCGGGATCAGGCTTCTCGTCGGTCAGCGGGGCGGGGCTGTCGTCGGGGGCATAGGCGGGCAACTGCTCAATGTACACGCGGCGCTGCACGATGTTTTCCGGCGGGGTGAACTCGGTGGCCTGCTGGTTGGTGGTGCGGTCCACATCAATCAACACCGTGTTGGGATCGTTGTACGCCGCCGTGTAACGGGATTCGGTGTACTTGACCGGGGGGGGCGGGGTGTCGTTTTGCAGGGCCGTGTCGGCGGCGTCGCGGTAATTGGGGTCCAGCACGGCCAGCTTGACATTGGGCAGGTAACCGGGGTCCGGCGCATCGGCGTACAGAATGCCAGGGGGTTCGCTGAAGGCGCGCACGGTCTGGCCCTTGTGCGCCAGTTCCATCATGCGCCGCCAGATCGGGGCATTGACATAGCCGGAATAGTAGTAGGTGGGCATGTCGCCGCCCTGCTGCTTGCCCACCCACACGGCTCCGGTGTACAGGGGCGTGGTGCCCACGAACCAGAAGTCCTTGGGACCGTTGCTGGTCCCGGTCTTGCCCGCCACCGGCCAGTCGCCGAACTTGGCTCCCCAGGACAGACCGCCCTGCGCCTCGTTCAGATCGTTGACCACGCCCTTGATCATGTCCAGGCCCAGCCACGCGATCTGCGGCGTCCACACCCGCACCGGCTTGACTGGGTTCAGGGTGTCGTCATACAGCACCTCGCCGCGCGCCGTGGTCACCCGCGTCAGGTAACGGGGCGCGCGGTACAGCCCGCCGTTGGCGAAGGGGGCGTAGGCCGCCGCCATCTTGACCGGGGTGGTCTCCACCGCGCCCAGCGCCGCCGCCAGCCCAGTGCCGTCATTGGGCGGAATGCCCAGTTGCCGCAGCTTGCCGAAGAAGGTCTGCAACCCGATCCGGTCTGCCAGCCGCACGGTGACCAGGTTCAGCGAGCGGTCCAGCGCCTCACGGATGGTCATGCTGCGGTAACTGGTCTGACTCTCGAAGTTCTGGGGCGCGTAGACACCGTTCTTGCAGGTGGCGCAGGGGAAGGTGATCGGTTTGTCGTCCTCGCGGTGGTCCTGGGTCAATCCGGTGGACAGCGCGGTGGTGTACAGCAGCGGCTTGATGGTAGAGCCGATCTGGCGCTGGCCCTGCGCGGCGTTGTTCCAGGCATCAGGCGGCGCGTCCCCGTACAGCTTCTGCCCGATCATGCCCAGCACCTCGCCGGTAAACGGGTCGAGGATGGTGGCCCCCAGCGTCGCGCCGGGGGGCAGGCCGCGCGCTTCCTTGCTGGCGGTTTCCACGGCGGCCTGAATGCGGGGATCAACGGTGGTGTACACCCGCAGGCCCCCGCTGCCATACACCTTTTCGCGCCCAAAACGGCGCACCAGTTCCTGCTCGACCTGTCCCATGAACTGCGGATAACGCACGGTGGTCACCGCCTTCAGTTCTTTCTGGGTGCGGTCCACCAGTTTGGCGCTGGTGATGTTGCCCGCCTTGTCATACAGCACCTGCCAGCCGCGCGGTTGCAGATTCTCTTTGAGGGCCGCGTCCATCTGGGTCTGGGTGATCCATTTGTCTTCCACCATGCGGCCCAGCAGGGTCTTCATCAGGGGGCGCATGGCCTTGTAGTCAAAGTAACGGCCCGCACTGGGCACCAGCACCGTCAGGTAGGCGCTCTGGGCCAGGGTCAGGTTCCCCGGCGTGGTGCGAAAATACGCCTGGGCCGCCGAATAGATGCCGTACAGTTCGACGGGGCCGCCGTCTCCCCAGTAGATGGTGTTCAAGTAGTTCTGGAGAATCTCGGCCTTGGTAAAGCTGCGCTCGACCTGCACGCTCAGCAACCACTCCTTGATCTTGCGGTCCGGGGTGCGGGCCTGGTTGTACTCGTCGAGCAATAGGGTGTTCTTGATCAGTTGGTTGGTCAGGGTGCTGCCGCCCTGCACGCTCTCCCCTGCCGCCAGCCGCTGCACCTGCCGCCCCAGCCCGTAGGGATCGATGCCGTAATGCTCGAAGAAGCGCCGGTCCTCGTTGCTGACCAGCGCGGCCACCATGAAGGGGCTGATCTCGTCCAGATTGACCAGCGTGCGGCTGATGGCCTGCTCGCCGATCTTGGGAATCAGGCTGCCCAGCGGCGTGTTGTCGCGGGCAAAAACCTTGGTCTCTGCGCCCAGCGACAGGGTATCCAGTTGGCGGTAATCGGGCAGCTCACGCCACCATTTCAGGCCGTAGGTGGCCGCCACGCCCGTCCCGGCGATCAGGGCGGCAATCAGGAGAGAGGTCAGAAATTTCAGGAAACGGAGAAAAAAGATCATGAACACAACCTCGTAAAAAAACGGCTGAAGGCCGTCAGGGGCGGCGGGCCGCGACGAGCTGGTTGATGCGTCCGCGCAGGTTCTTGCCGGACAGCGGTTTGTAGACGATGTCGTCCGCGCCCACCAGCTTGGCGTGGTCGCGCGTCTGATCGTCGTCGAAGCCGGTCAGCAGCAGTACGGGAACGCCGCGCAGCCGCTTGACCCGCTTGACGCGCGAGCAGATTTCAAAGCCGTCCATGTGCGGCATCTTGATGTCCAGCAGCATGGCGTCGGGGGTGTGGTCTTGCAGGTATTCCAGCGCCGCCTTGCCGTCGGGCACCGCCACGATCTCGTGTCCATCGGCGGACAGAATGACTTCCAGCATGGTGCGGATGGCTGGCTCATCGTCGGCGACGAGGATCGTATACGGCATATGCCACACATGATAGTGCAGTCCACATGAAAAAAAGGGAACCGGGCGGCTTTTGATCCGCCTGATCCGGGCAATTGCCGCTCGCCTCACCACACAGGTTGGAGCCAGACTGATAATGTCCATGATTGCTATGACGGCCTTGACGACAGCAACTGCGGGAAACACGGGCGCAGCCCAGACGGGCGAGCGCGTGCTGTGCGCCATGTCCGGCGGCGTGGACAGCAGCGTGACGGCGGCCCTGCTGAAAGACGCCGGGTACAGCGTGGTGGGCGCGATGATGCGCTTCTGGCCCGACGACAAACGCACGGACACCTTCGACAGTTGCTGCTCGCCCGACGCCGCCTATGAAGCCCGCCGCGTGGCCGAACAGGTGGGCATCCCGTTTTACCTGCTGGACTACCGCGAGCAGTTCCAGCGCCACATCGTCGGCCCGTTTATCGAGGAATACGCACAGGGCCGCACGCCCAATCCCTGCGTGAACTGCAACACCAAGGTCAAGTTCGACGAACTGGTGAAGAAGGCCAAGATGCTGGGCTGCCGCTACGTGGCGACGGGCCATTACGTCAAGCGCGTCGATAACGGCGATGTGGTGGAGTTTCACCGGGGCGACGATCCGCAGAAGGACCAGACCTATTTCCTGTGGGGCACGCCGCGTGACGCGCTGCCGTACATCCTGTTTCCGGTTGGGGAGCTGGAAAAGCCCCGCGTACGCGAGATCGCCGAGGAGCGCGGCCTGCTGACCGCCCGCAAGCCCGAGAGCCAGAACATCTGCTTCGTGCCGGGGAAGGTGCAGGACTTCGTGGCCGAGCATCTGCCCCAGGCGACAGGCTTTATCCGCGAGATCAGCAACGGCGAGATCGTGGGCGATCACCTGGGCACACAGTTCTACACCCTGGGCCAGAAGCGTGGCATGGGCCTGTACCAGTCGCACAAGGTTCGGCACATCGTCCATCTGGACCCAAAGACCAACACCGTCTGGGTGGGCGATTACGACGATTGCCTGTGGGGCAGCCTGAAGGTGTCGGACGCGAATTACCTGTGCGATCTGGCCGATCTGCCACGCGTGGTGGATGTGCAGGTGCGCTACCGCACGAGGCCCGTGCGCGCCACGGTGCTGCACGCCGACGAAAACGGCTTTGAACTCCAGTTCGATGATCCGCAGTTTGCCGTCGCCCCCGGCCAGAGCGCCGTGCTGTATGACGGACCACGCCTGCTGGGCGGCGGCTTGATCAACGACCACAAGCGGGACCTGCCGGAAGTGTCCGGTTCACCGGCAACTCTGGTCAACGCTTAAGGGCCTGCCGGTAGTTCTCGATGGTCTGATCACCGCAGCCGACGGGCAGGACATGTACCAGTCGCCTCCAGTCGGAAAAATGCTGATCGTCGATGAACACCTGCGGCTTCGGCAGGCAAAACTGAAAACAATCCTCCAGTCCGCATTCTCTGGCACTCTGGCGGGCGTAGGCCGCGCCGCCTGAACTCCAGCAATAGAGTTCGGCTCCCTGCTCGTAAAGAGCGCGCACATGACGAATCACCGCCGGAATCGGGATACGCGACTTGCCGTAATTTCTGATCAGCGTTTCATCGACATCAACGTAAACGACCAGAGGCGTCGGGTTGACTTTCATGGAGGAAATCTACATCCGCAGCCAGCAAAAGCCTTGCCATAAAAGTTTCAGGCTCAGCGCAGCAGACGTGCAGGAGAGTAAAACGAGTGATCGGAGCTGGAAAAACCCCGGCCATAAGACATGGGTTGCAAGACGCCTCTCTGACACGGACTCCATCTGTGATGCGACGGAAATCGAGACAGCACCGATTCCCGCACTCCATGCCCGGAATCCGTACCAGTCCAGCCCGTGGGCCAGCATGCTGCGCGCCTGAAAAATGCTCGTATGCTGACCGCATGTCCGATTACGAGAAGCTCGGCGCGTTTTACCTCGGCAAGGCAGTGGACGGCGGTACGGGGGCAGTCACCGATGAATTGCTGCTGTACGACAGTGCCGATCTGACCACCCACGCCGTCATCATCGGCATGACCGGGAGCGGCAAGACCGGGCTGGGGCTGGGGCTGATCGAGGAAGCGGCGATGGACGGCATTCCGGTGCTGGCCGTCGATCCCAAGGGCGATCTGGCGAATCTGCTGCTGACCTTCCCGGACCTCGCGCCCGCCGATTTTCGCCCGTGGGTGGATGAATCCGAGGCCACGCGCGGCGGCATCACCCCGGACGAGCTGGCCGCGCAGAAGGCGGCCATGTGGCAAAAAGGGCTGGCCGACTGGGGCCAGAGCGGCGAACGCATCCGCACCCTCAAGGAAAAGGCCGATTTCGCGGTCTACACCCCCGGCAGCAGCGCGGGCCGCCCGATCAGCGTGTTGAAAGGCTTCGATGCCCCGCCGCCGGAAATCATGGACGACGCTGACGCCCTGCGCGAGCGCATCGGCGGCACTGTGAGCGGCCTGCTGGGATTGCTGGGCATTGACGCCGATCCGCTGCGTTCGCGCGAGCATGTGCTGCTGTCCACGCTGCTCTCGCACGCCTGGGCCGAGGGCCGCACCCTGGACATGGCGGGAATGATCGCCGGAATCCAGACCCCGCCGTTCACGCAGATCGGCGTGATGGGCGTGGACGCCTTTTACCCCCCCAAAGACCGCTTTGACCTCGCCATGGGCCTCAACAACCTGCTGGCCTCGCCGGGCTTCGCCGTGTGGACGCAGGGCGAACCGCTGGACGTGGGCCGTTTCCTGTTCACGCCGGAGGGCAAGCCGCGCGTATCGATCATGAACATCGCCCACCTGAACGACTCCGAGCGGATGTTCTTCGTGAGCATGTTGCTGAATGCCGTGCTGAGCTGGATGAGGACGCAGTCCGGGACGAGTTCCCTGCGGGCGCTGCTGTACATGGATGAAATCGCCGGATTCTTCCCACCCAACGGCAACCCGCCCAGCAAACCGCCGATGCTGACGCTGCTCAAGCAGGCCCGCGCTTTTGGCCTGGGCGTGACATTGGCAACGCAGAACCCCGTCGATCTGGATTACAAAGGGCTAAGCAACACCGGAACGTGGATGATTGGCCGCCTCCAGACCGACAACGACAAGGCCCGCGTGCTGGAGGCGTTGCAGGGCGCGTCCGCTGGGCAGGAGGCCATGAGCAAAGCCGAGCTGGACAAACTGCTGTCGGGCCTGGGCAAACGCGTCTTTCTGATGCACAACGTCCACGACGCTCGCCCCACGCTGTTCACGACGCGCTGGACCATGAGCTATCTGGCCGGGCCGATCACGGGGAGCCAGATTCGCAAGCTGGCGCAGGGGAATGCACCGCGCAATACGGAATCGAGCGCCGCGCCACCAGTGCCCGCTCCAATAGCCTCCCAGACAGGCTCCAAACCTCTTCTCCCCCCTGGCGTCACCGAGGTCTACATTCCCACTACCGACACGGGCGTGACGTACCATCCGCATCTACTGGCGGTGGCCAACGTGCGTTACAGCGACCTGAAAGCGCGGGTAGAGGTGAGCGGTACTCTCCCTCTGGCCGTGGAAGTCGGCGATGGCCCGATCCCTGTGAGCTGGACCGATGCGGCGGAATTGCCCGTCAACCCGGCCACGCTGGAACAGACCCCAGCAGACGGCGCGACATTTGCCGAACTGCCTGCGCCGCTGCTGGACGCCAAGAACTACGCCAGATGGAGCAAGGAGGCTGCCAAATACGTGGCCGCCAGCAAGCCGCTGACGCTGTGGCAGGACCCGGCCAGCGGCGTGATGAGTTCGCCCGGCGAGTCCGAGGGCGATTTTCGGGTGCGGGCCAGCCACGCCGGGCGCGAGGCGCGGGACGCGGCGGTGCAGAAGCTGCGGGCCAAATACGCCACCAAAGTGTCTACCCTGCAAACCCGGCTGGAACGCGTTCAAATGAAAGTCGGGCAGCAGCAGGCACAGGCACAGCAGGCGCAGCTCCAGACCGCCATGAATGTGGGCGTGGGCGTGCTGGGCGCGCTGTTTGGCGGCGGGCGCAGCACGACGGCCCTCCGCAGCGGCGTCTCTGGCATGGGCCGCTCCATGCGCGAGGGGCAGGACGTGCAGGCGGCGCAGGCGGAATTTATGCAGGTCTCGCAACAGCTTCAGGACCTGCAAAATCAGGTTCAGGCCGAGGTGGACGCGCTGGGCGAGGTCTCCGGCGGGGAGCTGGAGCGCGTCGAAATCCGTGCCAAAGCAGCAGACGTCAGCATTCCACTGATCGCGCTGGCGTGGCTACCTTTCGTCTCCGAGAACGGGGCATTGCGGGCGGCCTGGGCGGGGGCGGAAGGTTAGTTCGGGATGATCAGGATTCTGCCGAACGGCGCAGGGCCAGCCATGCCTCCTTCAGTTCGGGCCGCACAGCGCTGGACGGCTCGGCCAACAGCAGTTCCTGGTAAGCATCCAGAATGCCCAGCCGCTGACGGTGAAAGAAGTGCAACAGGTGACGCGCGAAGCTGAGGGCGTCCAGAACAGCAAACTCCACACCTGTCTGGGAATGCAGAGTGCGGGCAAATTCGGTGACCTCACGGTCTATGGGGTGTGTGGTCACGAACAGGTAATTCGAGGGCCGGGCAGCCACAGCCGCGACTTTTGCCACCGCAATCTGTAGATCGCTCACGCTGACGGCGCGGGCCTTGACCTCGTAAACCGTGGCGGGCACGCCAGGAGCGCTCAGCAACTCGATTTCTATATCGCCCAGAGCGCCCGTTCGGGCGTCAGCAGCGTTGTGAGCGCCTAGACTCAGGGCCACTTCGCCAGCCAGAATACCGAGCGTGCGGTAAAGGGCCGTAACGAGCAGCACGGGCAGGCGGCTGGCATTGCGGCTTTTGAGGTGCTGTTCCAGCAGCGTCAGCACATCCTCACTGGAGAGGTTTTGCGGCGTGGCTGGCAAACTGGAAAGGGCCGCTGACAGCGCCACCTCGCGCTCGTCCCGCATGACGAACAACTCACGCAGCATGAAAGCCAGGACTTCTTCCGCCGCCGCCGAACCGTCTTGTAGTCCTTCCAATACCCGCGCGGCGTTGCGGTAAACCTCACGCGGGCGGCCTTCAAAGGGTGTAGCGCTACGGAGCGGGATATTGATGTTTCGCAGGGTGGGCGTCAGAAATGCAGTGGTGCTGTTGAGCGGTAGGCGCTGGGCGGCGATGAGCGCGGGCAGATACCGCTCGTCATACGTTCGCCCGGAAAACGAGTGACCAGAGCGAATCTCTGTGTATGGCTCGGTGGCGTCCAGTTCTGGGCGGTGAGCTTTGGCCAGTGCGCAGGCCAGCACCAGCCTCGCGGGGGCGCGGTTGCCAGGGCAGCGGGCCACGCTCAGCAGGTCAGCCTGAACCTCGGCAGGCACAGCCAGAACCTCGCCGCTCAGCGCCAGTTCTATTGCGCGAACAAGGAGGTCTGCGGGTTCTGCCACGCCTCTTCCTCCTTCGCGGCGGTCATAGGCGCGTCGTAATTGACCCACAACACCTCGGCCCGCTCGCCCTTGCTGCTGTGAATCTGGCGGGCGGGTGCTTCGATCCGGTTCCAGCCCACGTACAACTCTTCATACAGGCTGCTCGCATAACCGCTGATCGCCACCTTGCCAGACACGCCGCGCAGCGTCTCGGCCAGGGCGCGGTGTTCGTCATCGGTCATCTCGAAGCCATACGCTTTTGCGTCGCCGCGCGTACCGTGCAAATACGGTGGATCGCAATAAAACAGCGTTTCTGGACTGTCGTAGCGGGCAATCACCTCCAGCGCTGGGGCATTTTCAATCTGGACCCGCAACAGCCGTTGCACGATTTCCGATAATCCTTCCACACTGCCCAGCCAGCGCGACACTGCCCCGCCCATGCCCGCCCGACTGGTCAGCAGACAATGCGCCCAGCGCCCCTCAGAGGCGGTCTGGGCCAGACCCGTCCGCACCTGCCGCGCCCGTACAAAAAACCGCCGGGCACGTTCCAGGTCACTCAGCTCTGCGGCCTGTTTGATGGTTGCCACACGTAATTCTTCGCGGGAAAAAGGGGTCAGGCCAATCGCCTCGATCAGCGCGCCCTTATCCTCACGTAGCACCCGGAAGAAATTGACCAGTTCGCTGTCCAGATCGTTATACGTCTCGACGGGTGAGGGCGCGCGGTTAAGCAGCACCGCTGCCGAGCCGCCGAAAGGTTCACAGTAGTGCGTGCTGGGCGGCAGCAACGGCAGCAGCCAGTCCAGATGGCTGAACTTGCCGCCGTACCAGCCGAAGGCGATTTTCTTGGTTCCGCGTAGGGCCATACCCAGCAGGATAGCTGGGAAAACGCCACCGGACAGTCCTCTCCCGGTGGCACTCTACCTATCCGCTACGTCACAGGCTGAAGCTGCCGCTGGTCCGAGCGCGGTGCAATGATCCACAGTGCGGCATAGGCCACGATCACCGGGGGAATGCAGACGGCCAACACTGCCGCCACCACCCGCAACAGCATCAGGTCTACCTGCGGAGCGTAGAGGCGTTGCAGCCCCGCCACCACGCCGCCGAGAACTTTTCTGTCCATGTCGCGAATCAGTTTCTTTTCCATACCCGCAGTCCGCCCTCGGCGTGAACCGTGCGAAACAGCCTTTTGATGGACGGTTTTTCTCCATCCAAAGTTATGAATCTAGAGCAGTTGTCATAAAAATGGTCTTTTTATGACTGAGCGGAGCGAGTGACTTTTGCTGAGCAGGACGCAGAATGGAGTCGCCGGAAGTCTTTTATTCCGGCGACGTAATTCGGAGAACTGCGCTAAATTTGTTGCTCATGGCTCCAGCGTCAGGGTGCAGCGTCCCAGCTTCAACTCGGCGCTGGCCTCGGCGCGGTCTGCGGGGGTTGTGGCCACCTTGAAGATGGCCAGGGCTGCTTCCAGCAAGGGGGGCAGGTTTTCCAGTGGGGCGGCGGCCAATACGCCTTCAAATGCTTTTCCTCGCAGCGGGCCGATATACGCGCAGGCCAGCGCCAGTCCACCGTCCTGTGCGTCGGCGAAGTCCAGGGCGATCAGGGATGAATTCTGCTGGTCCAGCAGCAGGACGCCCCGGTCCGCGCGGTAGGTGGCGGGCGTGCCACTGGGCGGCTGCGGTTTGAGGCGCAGGATGGTCTGGAACATCTCACCTTCCGCCGTCGTGCCACTCAGGGTCCAGACCTGGCCCGGCTGAATGGGGCTGTCCGGCAGCGGCGCGGGCGACTGGGCCAGACCAGATAGGGCCAGACCTCCTGCCCAGCCACAACAGGTCACGAGCAGCAAAGGCAACAATGGACGCATGGCCCAGGCTAACGCGCCCCATCCTGCCAGACGCTATGCCCTAGTCTGGGGCCATGAATGCCAAGGGTGAACTGATCGCGCGGCTGGTGGGGCAGGGGCAGGGCGCGCCGATCTTCGAGGCGGTGTCGCACGGTCCGGCGCATGAGCGTCTGTTCCGGGTGCAGGTGATCGCCAGCGGGCGTGTGCTGGGCGTGGGCGGCGAGGGCCGCAGCAAGAAGGACGCCGAGCGATTGGCCGCAGAATCGGCCATGCGGGCGCTAGACGGCGTCAGCGAGGCGGAGCTGCCGGGAGAAGAGACAGAATCTCCCGTCCGGTGGCCGATCTATTCCGGCGTGCTGGAAGCCGCACTGGAAACGGCCCTCGAACTCTCGTCCGACGACGCCACACTGGACGAGGTGCGCGCCGACGCCGCCCGCCTGTACCGCGATCTGCTGAGTGAACTGGGCCACGGCCCCGAAGCCGAAGCGTGAAGACGGGCGCAGTGGGCTGGCCGTGGCGTCCGGCGGGCGTGCTGTTCGACATGGACGGCGTGCTGACCGCCAACAACGCCTTTCACCGTCAAGCGTGGCAGGAGGTGGCCGCCGAGGTGCTGGGCCTGAACCTCAGCGAACACGATCTGGACACCAAGGTGGACGGCGGACGCAACCCGGAAATCATCGAGCGTCTGACCGGGCAGTACCCAGACGCCGAACTGGCCTCCCGCTTCCACGAGGCCAAGGAAGGGCGTTACCGCGATCTGGCCGCCGGAAACATGCAGGAAGTCGCGGGCCTCAGCGCTTACCTGGACGTGCTGGCGGCGCGCGGCATTCCCTACAGTCTGGTTACAAGCGCAGACCGCGTGAACGTGGAATTCGGCATGAAGGCACTGGGCCTGGGCGAACGCTTTGGGACGCGCGTGCTGGGCGAGGATGTCACGCGCGGCAAACCCCACCCAGAGCCTTTTCTGCTGGGCGCACAGCGGCTGGGCCTGAACGCCGCCGACTGTCTGGCCCACGAGGACGCCGTGAATGGGGTCAAAAGCGCCGCCGGAGCAGGCTGCCGCGTCGTGGCACTGACCACCACCTCCCCTGGAGAAGTGCTGTTAGAAGCAGGCGCAACGCTGGCCGTGCCGGACTTCACAGGCTGGGCCGCGTGGCTGGGTTAACGCCAGTTCTCCGGTCTTGAAAGGCGCAGACGCCGAGGACCGCGCCGCCGCCTACCTGCTGGGCCTGGGCCGCGAGGTTCTGGCGCGCAACTACCGCATTCCCGGCGGTGAGATCGATCTGATCACCTGTGATTCAGGCGGTACGCTTATTTTCACCGAAGTCCGCCAGCGCCGTCAGACCCGCTACGGCAGCGCCGCCGAGAGTGTCACGCCGCGCAAGCTGGCGCTGATGCACCGCGCCGCGCTGGAATACCTGACCCGTGAGCTGGGCCGCGACGATCTGCCCTGCCGCCTGGAAGTGCTGACCATCGACGGTCCGGCACAAACGGGGGAAATTCAGTTGCTGGACGTGTTGGAGTAAAGACGTTCTCCTACCCCATCGACTCCGTGAAAATCCGCGCCAGATCGTCCGCCGTGGGGGTGCGTGGGGCGACATTCAGCAGCCGCTGTTGCTTGAGCGCTCCGTCCACCAGCGCGGGGATATCGGATTCGTCGTAGCCAAAGGTGCGGACGCTGAGTGGAGCCTGAATGTCACGCATCAGCGAGAGTAGGGCGTCGGGCAGGGCGTCCCGGTCATCCGGTTCATATGTCTGCCCGGTCAGCATGGAGGCCGCCTGGATGTGCCGTGCTGGATCACTGTCAAAGGTAAAACGGAAGGCGGCGGGCGCGGTGACGATCACGCTGAAGCCGTGTGGCACGAAGTTCTTATCGCCGGGATAGCCGGGGTGGCGGTACTCGTGCTTGAGGCCCGCAATCGGATAGGCGCAGGCGTGCGGGATATGCACCCCTGCCGAGCCGAAGCCCACGCCCGCCATCGTGGCGCTGAGCATCATTGCTCCTCTGGCTTCCTCATCGTTCGCGTCTTGCACGGCTCGGCGCAGATACTGGCCGCCGTTACGGATGGCCTGGGCAGACCACAAGTCGGCCACCGGATTGCTGCCCTGATAGGGCGGACGTTCGCCGGGGGTGGCGGGACGTGGGCGGCTGGTGTACGGACGGCTCAGGAAACTCTCGGCGGCGTGACAGACCACATCCAGCCCCGCCGAGGCGATCACGGCAGACGGCGCACTGCGGGTCAGTTCCGGGTCCACGACGGCCTGTGTGGGCCGCAAACGGCGGTGGCTGATACCGGTCTTGATCCGCAGTTCCGGCAGATCCAGGATGGCAACCGTGGTGGCCTCCGAGCCGCTGCCGGGGGTGGTGGGAATGGCGAGCAGCGGGCGCAACGGTCCCGCAGGCTGACGGCCCCCGCCCACAGGTGCGTTCACGTATTCCATGATCCCGCCCCCATCCGAGACCACCAGATTCGCCACCTTGGCAATGTCTATGGCGCTGCCGCCCCCCAGCGCAGCGAAGGCGTCGGCATCGGCTTCACGCGCCGCCGCCACCGCCCGCTCAAAGCACGCCAGCGTCGGCTCGGTCTCCACGTCCGAGTACACGGTCACGTCGATCCCCTCGTCGCGGATGCTGTTCAGCACGGCTTCGGCCAGCCCCAGCCTCAGCACTTCGGGGTCCACCACAAAAAACACGCGCCGCGCACCCAGCCGCCGCAACTCCCAGCCCGTTTCCAGTGCCGCGCCCGGCCCGAACTTGACTGGCGTGGCCTCGACGGTAAAAATCCTCTCCCGTTCGTCATTCATGGTTTGCCCCCTGATGGGCCTGACTGTAGCAACTGGGCCGTACTCTGGGAGGCATGTGGCACCAGCGTGACCTGACCCTCAAGCCCCACCCGCGCGGCTTTCACCTGATCACGCGTGAGGTGGTCTCGGCCCTGCCCGAACTCGCCGGGATTCGGGTGGGCCTGCTGCATGTCTTCATCCAGCACACCTCTGCCAGTCTGACCGTCAGCGAGAACGCCAGCCCCGACGTGCGGCGCGACTTCGAGCGGTATTTCAACCACGCCGTTCCCGACGGCTGGGCCAGCTTTGAACACACTCTGGAAGGCGACGACGATATGGCCGCGCACATCAAGGCCAGCGTGCTGGGCGCGGGCCTGAGCCTGCCTGTGCGGGATGGACGGCTGGCGCTGGGAACGTGGCAGGGCGTGTACCTGTGTGAACACCGCGATCACGGCGGCGCGCGGCGGCTGGTGCTGACGCTGATGGGGGAAGGCAGATGAGTGGACAGGTCTGGGTTTTTACGGGTCACAACAGCTCATTTCCCGCAGGTGTGTTTTCCAGCCGGAAACTCGGAGAGACGTGGATTCGGCAGCATCGGCTCAGCGGCACATTGACCGCCTATCCGTTGGACATTGGAGCTTACGACTGGGCGGTAGAAAGCGGAGCATTCAAGCCGAAAGGCGACAGACACAGGACGCCCGGATTTATTGCCGGTTTTAGCAGCGCCAGCCAGTCACATGAGCATTATCAGAACGGTGAACCTGGTCATGCTGCCGAGTAAACAACCTCACCCCACCCTCGCCCCTATCCGGTAAGCTGAATTACGGTGCTGTGCGCCGTGTTTTTTTTTGCCGCCTGAATCCATATCCGGGTTCAGTTGCAGGCAAGGAAAAGCAAGTCTGCGCGCATGGCCGAGGGGCTGAGATGCCTGGAATTGCAATTTTAGGGGCGCAGTGGGGCGACGAGGGCAAGGGAAAGATCACAGATTTCCTGGCCCCTCAGGCGGAATTCGTGGTGCGTTTTCAGGGTGGCGCGAATGCCGGGCATACGGTGACTGCCAAGGGGCAGACCTTCAAACTCAATCTGCTGCCCAGCGGCGTGCTGCATCCTGGCGCGGTCAGTATCCTGGGCGACGGCATGGTCATCGACGCCGACAAGTTTCTAGAAGAGCGCCAGAACCTGATGAACGCGGGCATTGACCCCGAACTGCGGATCAGTGACCGTGCGCATCTGGTCTTACCGCACCACAAATACGTGGATGGACGCAAGGATTTCGTGGGCACCACCGGGCGCGGCATTGGCCCGGCCTATGCGGACCGTGCCCGGCGCGTGGGCCTGCGCTTCGGCGATCTGGCCGACGACAACGTGCTGCGCGAGCGTCTCGAACGGCTGCTGGAGGCCAAGCCCAACAGCACCCGCGACGCGGGCTGGACCTCGGTGCAGGTGGCCCTGGACGCTCTGGCCCCCACCCGCGAGGCGCTGCTGCCCTTCGTGCAGGACACCGGGGCGCAACTCCGTCAGGCCCTCACCGAAAGCCGCAACGTGCTGTTTGAAGGCGCACAGGCCACCCTGCTGGACCTGAATTACGGCACCTATCCCTTCGTGACCAGCAGCCACCCCACCGTGGGCGGAATCTTGGTGGGCGCGGGCGTGAACCACAAGGCGCTGAACAAGGTCTACGGTGTCGCCAAAGCCTTCAACACCCGCGTCGGCCACGGCCCCTTCGTCACCGAAGTTCTGGACGATGCAGGAGTCCTGCGCCTGCGCGGCGACGGCAGCCAGCCCTGGGACGAGTATGGCACCACCACCGGACGCCCCCGCCGCGTGGGCTGGCTGGATCTGGCCCTGCTGAAATACGCCGTGGACGTGAACGGCCTGGACGGTCTGGTCATCAACAAGATGGACATCTTGGCGGGCCTGGACAGCATTCCCGTCTGCACAGCCTACGACGCGGATGGCCAGCCTGTTTACAAAAACATGCCCGGCTGGGCCACCACCGACGGCGCAGACAGCCGCGACACTCTACCTAGGGAAGCCCAGGCGTACCTTGACGTGATCGAGGAAACCGTGAATTGCCCTGTGGTGATCTTCTCCTGCGGCCCGGCCCGTGAGCAGACGTATGGAGCCGTGACCTGGGGCTAGACCGGGTTGTGAACAGAGAGGGGCCAGGAGATTACTTCCCAGCTCCTTTTTCCTCCTCCAGCACCCGCTTAAGCAAGACTGGATCGTCGGTCAGAATCCCATCCACGCCCATGCCGATCAGGCGGCGCATGGTGGCCTCGTCGTTGATGGTCCAGACTTGCACGGACACGCCCCGGCGGTGCATGGCTTTCACGAAAGACGGCGTGACCACGGTGAGGCCACCGCCCGTCATCGGCACCTGCGCCGACTTACCGGGGACGGGGGCCAGTCCACTCAGGCCCACCTTGCTCAGCAGCACCAGCGGGCGCAGTTCCTTCTCGGTCATGCTGGTCAGCACCTCGGGGCAGGCGGTGCGGAAATCGCCCATCGCCACGTCGCTGAAGCTGGACACCACCACGCGCGCGGTGGCCCCGGCGTCCCGCAGCGCCTTGCAGAAGGGTATGCCCAGACTGGGCGTGACCTGCTTGATCTCGATGGACAGCGGCATCTTCGGAAACCCGCTCAGCATCTCAGACAGGGTGGCAACGCGCACGCCCTGGCCCCGGAAGGGAAAGGTCTGGCCGCCGTCGGGCGAGAGGGTGTAACCCGCGTCCGCCGCCTGAACCTGCTCAAGCGTCATGTCTTCGATCTTGCCCTTCAGGTTGGTCAGGCGGTCCAGGGTGTCGTCGTGCGACAGCACCAGCACGCCGTCCTTCGTGGCGTGCATGTCGGTGTCCAGCATGTCCGCGCCCAGCGCCGCCGCATTGTGGAAGGCCAGCATGGTGTTGCTAGGCCACAGCAGCTCGCCGCCCTGATGGGCCACGTTCCAGACACGCCCAGTGATCAGGGGATTGGGCTGCGCCCCCTCCGTCTGGGCTGGGCCGCTGCTGCACGCGCCCAGTCCGCCCAGCAGCCCCAGTGTCAGCAAGCCTGCTCCTGCCCAGCCACGTTTTTTCATGCCCCTATTTTAAGGGGCTGTGGGTGCATCCCGCTAAGCTGGGGCCGAAAAGAGGCCGCGCACCCTACAGATTCCGTCTGTAACGCGGCAGTCGGGTTGGCGTTCGGTGGGTCTCCAGTGGTGAAAAAGTGGAGCGTCCGCCGTGGGGGTGATCCAGCGGTTACAATTTTCACCCTATGGACCCTCATTCCACGTCCGATTCCCGGAACTATGCGCTATGACCCCGGCAGCCAGCGACGAGCGGGACGCGCCCCTTTCACTGTCGAAGGACACGGCGAACTTGCTTAACCGGATTGAACAGGACTGGCATCGCGTGCGGCCCGAGTTAGACGCCTCGCCCATGCTAACCGGGCTGTTGCTGGACCGACTGGGCAGCGCCTTTGCGCGGCATATCGAGCAGACGTACAGTGAGGAAGGCATCAATTCCTCCAACTGGGACCTGCTGCTCACCCTGCTGCGTTCCGCGCCGCCGCAGGGGCTGACACACACCGAGCTGAGCGATCTGACCGCCATCTCCGGGCCGTCCATGACCAACCGGGTCACGCGGCTGCTGGACAAGGGACTGGTGGAGCGGATGGTCAATGAGAAGGACCGCCGCTCGGCCCTGGTCCGCCTGACCCCACAGGGACGCGAACTGGTGGAACGCTTGCTGCCCCAGCACATCGAGCGCGAGCAGCAGGCCCTGAGCGTGCTGACCAGTGAGGAGCTGAGCGTCCTGACCGGAATCGCCATGAAACTGGTGGAACATCTGGAAGTGGGCGCGGCGGAAGAGGAAGTGGGCGCAAAAGTCAGCACCTGACGGGCTGATATTGCGGAACAAGATACGGCCCTGCGGATAAGACCGGGGCCGTTTTTTTGTTGGCAGGGCAACTCAAATAGCGCCACACCGACAAGTTTTGGGGACGCCCTGCCCGCTTAACCCCTCTAATCCGCAGCTCTGCGAGTCCGCCCCTTCGGGGCGCCTCCCCTCAAGGGGAGCTGGCTGCGAAGCAGACTGAGAGGTTTGCCTTCCATCTCGCCGCCCGTTCGCCCCAGATCACTGACTTTGCCGTAGCCCCGCTCTCAGCCCCAACTCCTCTCTCTATTTTTATACCATGAAATTCTTTCCCATAGATTGACAAATAGACGTCTAAGTTTTATTCTGTGGTCAACAAGCACACAGGAGGCAGGGCGTATGGCGAAGATGAGAGCAATTGAAGCGGCGGTGGAAGTTTTGAAGAAGGAAGGGGTCAATATCTCCTTCGGCGTTCCCGGCGCGGCGATCAACCCGCTATACGCGGCGATGAAGAAGCTCGGCGGGATCGAGCATATTCTGGCGCGGCATGTGGAAGGCGCGTCGCATATGGCGGACGGCTACACCCGCGCCAAAGCGGGCAACATCGGCGTGTGCATCGGCACCAGCGGCCCTGCCGGAACCGACATGATCACTGGCCTGTACGCAGCCATCGCGGATTCCGTGCCGATTCTTTGCATCACCGGACAGGCCCCGCGTGCCCGCCTGTACAAAGAGGACTTCCAGGCCGTGGATATCGAGAGCATCGCCAAGCCCGTGACCAAGTGGGCCGTGACCGTGCGTGAACCCGCTCTGGTCCCCTACGTGTTCCAGCAGGCGTTCCACATCATGCGTTCGGGCCGCCCCGGCCCCGTGCATATCGACCTGCCCTTCGACGTGCAGATGGGCGAGATCGAGTTCGACATCGACACCTACGAGCCGCTGACCCCCTACAAGCCCGCCGCCACCCGTGCCCAGATCGAGAAGTCGCTGGAACTGCTGTTTGCCTCCAAGCGTCCCCTCCTCGTTGCAGGCGGCGGCATCATAAACGCGGACGCCTCCGCCGAACTGGTGCTGTTTGCCGAAATCACTGGCATTCCCGTGATTCCCACGCTGATGGGCTGGGGAACCATTCCCGATGATCACGCGCTGATGGCAGGCATGGCTGGCCTTCAGACCTCGCAGATGTACGGCAACGCGACCGTGCTGGCCTCGGACTTCGTATACGGCATCGGCAACCGCTGGGCCAACCGCCACACCGGCAGCGTCGAGAAGTACACCGAGGGCCGCAAGTTCGTCCACATCGACATCGAACCCACCCAGATCGGGCGCGTGTTCGGCCCTGATTACGGCATCGTCTCCGATGCGGGCGCGGCGCTGAAACTGCTGGTGGAAGTGGCAAGCGAGTGGAAGGAAGCAGGGAAGATTCCCGATTACGGCGAATGGGCCGAGCAGTGCCGTGAGCGCAAGCGCACCATGCTCCGCAAGACGCACTACGACAACATTCCGATCAAGCCGCAGCGCGTGTACGAGGAAATGCTCAAGTCCTTCGGGCGCGACACCGTCTACGTCAGCACGATTGGCCTGTCGCAGATTGCCGCCGCACAGTTCCTGCATGTCTATCAGCCCCGTCAGTGGATCAACGCGGGGCAGGCCGGGCCGCTGGGCTGGACCATGCCCGCCGCGTTGGGCGTGGTGGCCGCCGACCGCAGCAAGACCGTGGTGGCCCTCAGCGGCGATTACGACTTCCAGTTCATGATTGAAGAACTGGCCGTGGGCGCACAGTTCAAGCTGCCCTACGTGCATGTGCTGGTCAACAACAGCTACCTGGGATTGATCCGCCAGTCGCAGCGCGGCTTTGAAATGGACTTCCAGGTGCAACTGGCCTTTGACAACATCAATGCCCCTGAGCTGAACGGCTACGGTGTGGACCACGTCGCTGTGGCCGAGGGTCTGGGCTGCCGCGCCATCCGCGTCACTCACCCCGACAAGATCAAGGAAGGGCTGGAAGAAGCCAAGGCGCTGGCCCAGAAGTTCCAGGTTCCGGTTGTGCTGGAAGTCATTCTGGAGCGCGTCACCAACATCAGCATGGGGACCGAGCTGGACAACGTGGTGGAGTTTGAAGAACTGGCCGACGCGCGGGAAGATGCGCCGACGGCGATTGCGATGCTGGATTAAGAGCTGTCAAACCGTCTAAAGGTCAAACCGTCTAACCGCCAAAAGATTAAAGCTCTTGCCGCTTGACGGTTAGACGGTTTGACCCCTCCGAAGGAGTTTTATGCCCAAATACGCTGCCAACCTCACCATGTTGTTTCAGGAACACGACTTTCTTGACCGCTTCGACGCGGCGGGCAAGGCTGGGTTCAAGTTCATCGAGTACATGTTTCCCTACCCCTATGACGCTGCCGAACTACGCGCCAAGCTGGATCAGAACGGGCAGACGCAGGCGCTGTTCAACCTGCCTGCGGGCGACTGGCCCGGCGGGGACCGTGGCATTGCCGTGCAGCCGGGGCGTCAGGACGAGTTCCGCGCTGGCGTTGAGAAGGCGCTGATCTACGCCGATGTGCTGTACAAGGGCGTTCAGGGACCGAAACTGGTCAATGTCCTTGTCGGGAAAGCCGAGGCAGACGAGGTCATTACCCGCAAAACAGTGGTGGGCAACCTTCAGTACGCCGCCGACAAGCTGGGCGACGCGGGCTTGACGCTGATCGTGGAGCCGCTGAATCCCTACGACGTGCCAGGATTTTACCTGTATGGCACGCAGAACACGCTGGATCTGATTGGTGAAGTCGGGCGCGACAACGTAAAATTGCAGTACGACTTTTACCACATGCAGCGCGTGGAAGGCCGCCTGACCCAGACCGTGCGCGAGAACCTGGACCGGATTGCCCACATCCAACTGGCCGACGTGCCGGGCCGCCACCAGCCAGGAACCGGGGAAATTAACTACCCCTTCCTGCTGGCCGAGCTGGACCGCCTGGGCTACGAGGGCTACGTGGGTCTGGAATACATCCCCGAGGGCCGCACCGAGGACACGCTGGGCTGGCTCAAAGAGTTGCAGGGCGTCTAACAGACTGTCAAACCGTCAAACGGCAAGAGCTTTTTTTGAGCGGTTAGACGGTTAGACAAAATTACTTTCCACACGCAATCAAAGGAGGCCACCAACATGGCACAGAAAGAAACCATCGGCTTTATCGGCCTGGGCATCATGGGCAAACCTATGGCCCTGAATTTGGTCAAGGCCGGATTTTCAGTCGTCGTCAACAACCGCACGCCCGAAGTGATGGATGAACTGGTCAAGGCGGGCGCGAAAGCTGCCCACAGCGCTAAAGAAGTGGCCGAGCAGAGCGACATCATCATCACCATGCTCCCCGATTCGCCGCAGGTGGAAGAGGTTGCACTGGGCGAGGGCGGCGTCATCGAGGGCATCAGGAAGGGCGCGCTGTTTATTGACATGAGCAGCATCTCGCCCAACACCTCGCGCAAGGTTCAGAAGGAACTGTCGGCCAGGGGTGCGGACGCGCTGGACGCTCCTGTTTCCGGCGGGCAGGTTGGTGCGGAAGGCGCAACCCTGAGCATCATGGTGGGCGGCAGCGAGGAGTCCTTTAACCGCGCCAAACCCGTGTTTGAAGCCGTGGGCAAGAACATCGTCCACATCGGCGGCCCCGGCGCTGGACAGGTCACCAAGATTGCCAACCAGATCGTGGTGGGTCTGACCATCCAGGCCATTTCCGAGGCGCTGACACTGGCGAAGAAGTCCGGCGTGGACGTGGGCAAGGTGCGCGAGGCGCTGCTGGGCGGCTTTGCCCAGAGCCGCATTCTGGACCTGCACGGGCAGCGCATTCTGGACGGTAACTTCAAGCCAGGTTTCCGCATCAACCTGCACCGCAAAGATCTGCGTCTGGCGCTGGAAACGGGCCGTGAGGCGGGCGTGCCGCTGTTTGCCACAGGCGTGGCCGCCAACATCATGGACGCCATGATCGCGCAGGGTGACGGCGACCTGGATCACTCCGGCATGGCGAAGTTCTACGCCGAGATGAGCGGCATCGAATAAAGTAGTCCTATGCCCCCAATGGGACGCAGCAAACGCCCTTTTGCGTCCTGCGTCTCGCTTTTTCTTTTCTCTTCAGACCCAAAAGGAAGCGCCATGAACACCCGCTCACTGCTGGAAAACGCCTATCACGCCGCGCTGGAGGCCGCGAGTCCGGCGCAACTGCTGGCCCCCCATCTGAAGGGAGAAAAACCTGATTTCATCCTGGCGTTCGGCAAGGCGGCGCTGCCGATGGCGCGGGCGGCGCTGGCAGCCTATTCTGGCGTGGAAACCCTGGTGATTGCGCCCAGCGGCACTGAGAATCTGGAGTTGCCTGCCTCGGCCACGCTGATGCTGTCCAGCCACCCGGTTCCAGACGCCTCCAGCGCGGCGGCGGCAGAAGCGGCGTTGGAGAGGCTGGGCGCACTGAAAGAGGGTCAGCATGCTCTGGTGCTGGTGTCCGGCGGCGGCAGTGCGCTGATGGCGGCCCCGGACGGCGTGACGCTGGAGCAGAAGCAGGCGCTGACCCGTGAGCTGCTGCGGGCGGGGGCCGATATCGGCGAGATCAACACCGTTCGCAAGCACCTCTCGCGCAGCAAGGGCGGACGGCTGGCAGCAAGTACCAAAGCGAAAGTCACGGCTCTATTGATCTCCGATGTGGTGGGTGACGATCCCTCGGTGATTGCCAGTGGACCGACGGTGCCGGACACCACGACGTTCGCGGGGGCGCTGGCCGTGCTGGATCGTTATGGCATTGCCGCCCCAGAGGCCCGCACGCACTTTCAATCAGGTGTAGACGGCCAGGTGTCCGAAACGCCGGATAGCCTGCCACACGTCACCAACACCATTATCGGCTCCAACCGTCACCTGCTGGAAGCGGCGCAGACATATATAGAGGGACAGGACGTGCGGGCGGTGATCCTCTCGGACAGCTTTGAGGGCGAAGCGAGTGAGCTGGCGAAGGCGCACGCGGCAATTGCGCGCAGCGTGGAGCAGTATGGCAATCCGGTGTCAGCTCCAGTCGTCCTTCTCTCCGGCGGTGAAGCGACTGTGACCTTGCGCGGCGACGGCGTGGGCGGGCGCAATCTGGAATTTGCACTGGCGCTGCTGCTGGCCCTGGGTGAAGATGGCTTTTACGCGCTCTCGGCAGGTTCGGACGGCGTAGACGGTTCCAGCCCAGCGGCAGGATCGTTCCTGACGCCAGACAGCCTCAAGCGGGCGCAGGCAGCGGGGTTGAACGGACGCGATTACCTGGAGCGCAACGATTCCGGCTCCTTCTTTGCCGCGCTGAACGACACCCTGATCACCGGACCCAGCGGACACAACCTCAACGATTTGCGCCTGATCGCGGTGGGATTGCCCCAGAACTGAAGCTCCACTTCCCGCCCCAGACACAAGCGACGCCGAATCCATTGATCAGGATTCGGTACTTTTATTACAGTTCAATTGAAAATTTAAGCGGCTCACATACTGTATTGCGGGGTACGTCACCCTTGTAGACGGCAAATTAAGATTCATCATCAAAGAGAGCGACAGACCTTCTGCACGGTGTACAGAGAAGGAGTTCTCTTCGAATCTCCTACAGCAGTCTCTAAAAGCTCATATCTCAACTTCAGGAGGAACAACCATGAAAAAGATGCTTCTTTGCACCACTCTTCTGTTCACCGGCGTAGCCTTTGCAGGCGGCGGTAGCTCCATGCCCATGGGCAACACCATTGCCGCCATCGTGTCCAACGATCCTAACTTCAGCACCCTGCTGGCGGCCGTTAAGGCTGCCGGACTGGTGGAAACCCTGAGCAGCCCCGGCCCATTCACAGTCTTTGCCCCAACCAACGCCGCGTTTGCCAAGATTCCAGCTGCTGATCTGAACGCACTGCTGAATGACCCCGCCAAGCTGAAAGCTGTTCTGCTGTACCACGTCGTGGCCGGTAAAGTGACCGCGTCACAGGTGATGGGCATGTCCAGCGGCACCACCGTGAACGGCGCTGACGTCAAGGTGTCCATGATGGACGGCAAGGTGATGATCAACGACGCCACCGTAACCAAGGCCGATATCATGGCCAGCAACGGTATTATCCACGTCATCGATACCGTCTTGATGCCCTGAGCGCATCCAACACACTGGGGGAGAAGCTTACGGGCCTCTCCCCCTTTTGCCGTTTAGAGAGGAAACCATTCATGACCTCATTCAAATTTCTCTTGATCTCTGCCAGCCTGACCGTGCTGGGCAGTCTGCTGACGGGCTGTGGGCCAGCCGAGGCGGAGGCGGTGACCAAAGGACCGCCTGTCATGGCCACTGCTGTTTCCCCAACGCCTCCCGCGCCTGCCTCAGCGACTACAAATGCAGATGCCCCGGCCCCCGGCAAGCCTCAACCGCTAGAACTGCGCTGGACGGTGCCGGAACCGCGTCTGTTGGGCGGACAGGTGGAGCGTCCGCTAATGAACATGTCGGCCAGCCTTGCACTGTCGCCCGCACAGATTGCCCAGATCAAGGAGGACGGCACGCTGGACGCCGTCCGGCAGGAGTTGGATGGGATATATACCGGAATCGATGACCGGCAACCGCGCGATGTCCGCTTCCGTCAGGTGGGCAAGGACTGGATCGGCGAGGCCCGTACCGGCTGGAAAGTGGACCGTGCAGCCAGCGAGAAGACCGTCCTGAAAGCGGTGCTGGGCGGCGAGACGCGCAGCACGCTGACGGTTGCGCTGGAAGCCCCGAACCGTAGTGTGCGCTGGGCCGCCGATAAGAAGATCGGTCATCTGGCAAGCGGTCAGTCCAGTTTCGCGGGCAGCCCCGATTTCCGGGTGCATAACATCCGTACGGGCGCGGAGAGGGTGCAGGGCGCGTGGGTTGCGCCGGGCAAAACATTCAGCTTCAACGCCCTGATCGGGCCGATCAACTCGGCGACTGGCTTTCAGCCTGGTTACGTGGTCACGGGCAACACCCTCTCCACCGAGGACGGCGGCGGTATCTGCCAGGTCAGCACCACCGTCTTCCGCGCGGCCTTCAACGCCGGGCTGCCCATCACCGAACGCCACGAGCATTCCTATCTGGTGGGCTATTACGAGCAACCGGGCCTGGACGCCGCCGTGTACGCCCCCAGCAAGGATCTGCGCTGGAAGAACGACACCGCCGCGCCACTGCTGGTGCAGACCGCCTGGGATTTGAAGGCCGAGACATTGACGGTCAGTTTGTTTGGAGCGAATGACGGACGCACGGTCAGGATTTCCGAACCGGCCATCAGCGCCCGCAAACCCGCCCCCGATCCAACATTCATGGTGGACCGCGCCTTAGAAAAGGGAGCGGCACGGCGCGTCGATATGCCTGCCGCCGGGCTGAAGGCCGTCATCACGCGCACTGTGACCTTCACAGACGGAAAGCAGAAAAAAGAGGATTTCGTCAGCCGGTACAAGGCGTGGGGCGGCGTATTCGCAGTGGCTCCAGGGGATGACCGGCTGCGGTAAACCCCGGCAGAACGAGGGGAGGCGGCGCGTTCGTCTCCCTTTCGCATTGAGGCTGCCTGCTGAGACTGTCTGCGCTGGAAGACAGCCCCGGCGGGCAGCAAAAACCCACAACCCCAGTGATGTAGACATTCCCTGTCCCTTCGAAACGGACAGGGGATTCACATTTGCCTCTAGTTTGCGTACAATGAAAATCAAGTTCATAGCACGGAATTTAATAGCGCAATTGAGCGCAGCAGTCCAGGGGTTCCCAGTTCAGACAGGCCAGTCCCGATTCAGGGATGTCACTTCCCACCCTTTTTCCCTTCAAGGAGTCTCATGAGCAACGCCGCCACCAGCAGCAACACCGCAGAAGGCTTGAAGTTCCTCGCCCCCGTCAGCGATCAGCAGCGCGAGGTGCTGACCCCGGAGGCGCTGGCCTTCGTGACCGAGCTGCACCGCCGCTTCGAGCCGCGCCGCCGCGAACTGATGCAGGCACGGGTGGACCGTCAGGCCCGTCTGGATGCCGGGGAACTGCCCGACTTCCTGCCCGAGACGCGTGAGATCCGCGAGGGTGACTGGAAGATTGCGCCGCTGCCGGGGGATTTGCAGGACCGCCGGGTGGAAATCACCGGGCCGGTGGACCGCAAAATGATCATCAACGCGCTGAACAGCGGCGCGCGCGTGTTCATGGCCGATTTTGAGGACGCCAGCAGCCCCACCTGGGACAACATGGTGGACGGCCAGCTCAACCTGCGCGACGCGGCCCGCCGGGACATCACGCTGGAGCAGAACGGCAAGTCCTACAAGCTGAACGAGAAGACGGCGGTGCTGCTGGCCCGCCCGCGCGGCTGGCACCTGCCCGAGAAGCACGTCACGGTGGACGGCGACACGCTGTTCGGCGCGTTCTTCGACTTTGGCCTCTACACCTTCCACAACGCGGCAGAACTGCTGAAGCGCGGCAGCGGCCCGTATTTCTACCTGCCCAAGCTGGAATCGCATCTGGAAGCCCGCCTCTGGAACGACATCTTCAACTACGCCGAGGAAACGCTTGCCATCCCGCACGGCAGCATCAAGGGCACGGTGCTGATCGAGACGATTCTGGCCACCTTCGAGATGGACGAGATTCTGTACGAGCTGCGCGACCACTCGGCAGGTCTGAACTGTGGGCGCTGGGACTACATCTTTTCCTACATCAAGAAGTTCCGCGAGCAGGGTGACCGGGTGCTGCCAGACCGCGCCAAGGTCAGCATGGCCGTGCCGATGATGAGCAACTACAGCAAACTGGCGATCCAGACCTGCCACAAGCGCGGCGCGCCCTCGATTGGCGGCATGAGCGCGTTTATCCCGGTCAAGAACGACGAGGCCGCCAACGAGAAGGCCTTCGCGCAGGTCCGCGCCGACAAGGAACGCGAGGCCACCAACGGCCATGACGGCACCTGGGTGGCCCACCCCGGCATGGTGCAACTCGCCACCGAAGTGTTTGACCGGATCATGCCCACCCCCAACCAGATTGGCAGCGGCAAGCAGATGGATTTCAAGGTGACGGCTGCCGATCTGCTCGTCCCGCCCGAAGGAACCATCAGCGAGGAAGGCGTCCGCATGAACATCAACGTGGGCATCCAGTACCTCGCGGCGTGGCTGCGCGGCAGCGGCGCGGTTCCCATCCACAACCTGATGGAAGACGCCGCCACCGCCGAGATCAGCCGGGCGCAACTGTGGCAGTGGCGCAAGCAGGGCGTGAAGCTGGAAGACGGACGCACCCTGAGCCACGAACTGTTCGACGAACTGTACGCCGACGAGGCCGGAAAACTGGGCGGCGACTTTGCAGACGCCACGAAACTGTTCAAGGAAATGTCCGTCCGCACCCCGCTGGCCGACTTCCTGACGCTGCCCGGCTACGAGCAGTTGGCGTAATGAACGACACCTCTCCCCCCAACACCCGCCAGAAGACAGGTCGCGCCCGCACGGGCGACGCGGGCAGCGTGCGGACGCTGGAACGCGGACTGAAGGTGCTGACCTCGCTGGCAGAACTGGGGCAGGCGTCTTTGACGCAGGTGGCCAAGGCGGCGGGATTATCGGCCAGCACCACCTACCGTTTGCTGGAAACCCTGCGCCAGAGCGGTTTTGTGGAGTGGGAGGAACGCAGCGGCCTGTTCAGCGTGGGCGTGCGCTCGTATCAGGTGGGCGCGGCCTTTGCCGGACGCAACACGCTGATGAATGCCGCGCAGTCCGAGATGATCTCGCTGGTCAATGATCTGGGCGAAACTGCCAATCTGGCCGTGCTGCGCGAGAACGAGGCGGTGTATGTGCATCAGGTGGAGGGCCGCCAACTGGTGCGGATGTTCGCGCAACTGGGCGCGGGCACGCTGCTGAACTGCTCTGGCGTGGGCAAGGTATTGCTGGCGTGGCAGGACGAGGAAGATGTGGCCGGGCGGCTGGGAGAACAACCCTACGCCGCCTTCACACCCAATTCGATCACCACGCTGCCCACCTACCTGAAAGAACTGGCGAAGGTGCGCACTCAGGGCTTCGCACTGGACGACGAGGAACGCGAGATCGGCGTGCGCTGCATGGCGACGCCGCTGCGCGACCACACCCGGCAGGTGGTGGCCTCGCTGAGCATCTCCGCGCCCACCTCACGCTTCAGCCGTGAGCAGATTCCGGCGTTCTACGAGCGTATGGAGGCGGCCTCACGCGCGATCTCGGCACGGCTGGGCTGGACGCCGTAATTCAAAGACCGAAGGCGTCCATGCCTG
The DNA here is from genome assembly GCF_009017495.1 of Deinococcus sp. AJ005. Taxonomy (NCBI): domain Bacteria; kingdom Thermotogati; phylum Deinococcota; class Deinococci; order Deinococcales; family Deinococcaceae; genus Deinococcus; species Deinococcus sp. AJ005. The sequence continues at coordinate 3,293,403 of NZ_CP044990.1, forward strand.
TGCGGACGCCTCTTTTTATAACCCGATAGATAGACGACTAAGTAAGCTCAGGAGGCTCGCCCATGAATTCAGCCCCGCTCAAGCTCAAGCCCGCCGCGCAGGAACTGGTGGCTGCATTGCACCGCCAGCTCAGGACGCGCTGGGAGGCGCTGGACGCCCCTAACCAGCCTGCCCCCGCCACGCCTCCGGACTACCGCGCCGCCGCACTTCCCAACGATCTGAAAAGCCGCCGGGTAGAGCTGATCGTGGAAGCCTCCGATTTGAAGGCGCTGGACGCTGCGCTGAACTCGGATGCAGACGCGCTGGTACTGGATTTTGACGATACCTTCACGCCCACGCGGGCCAATGTGGAAACGGCTTACGCCGCGGTAGAGACGGCGGCGAACAGCGACAAGCCCATCCTGGCCCGGCCCCGCGCACTGTATGCAGTGGAGGAGCATCTGGACTTTGGTGGCCCCGCCATCGCCGCCCTCTGCGATTTGGGCGTCATCCTGGCCGCGCGGCCCGAAACACCCATGCACATCTACATTCCCAAGCTGGAAACGGAACAGGAAGCGCAGTTGTGGGAGGACGCGCTGGCGCTGGCTGAAACGCATCTGGGTCTGGAAAAGAACGCGATTAAAGTCTGCGTCCAGATTGAAACCTACACCGCCTGCCTGCACGCCGACGCGCTGCTGTACGCGCTGCATGGACGGGCGTTTGGCCTGAATGCCGGGCGCTGGGACTACGTCTTTAGTCTGACCAAACGTGTGGGCGCACAGCGCGGAGCCATGCCGCCGCGCAATGACCTGACCATGGATCTGGACGCCATGCGCGCCTATGCCGAGGCACTGGTGCGCGTCTGCGAGGCACGCGGCGCACAGGCCATCGGGGGCAGTGCTGCCGTTGCGCCCAACGCCCAGAACCCCCAGCCCACGCTGGACGCCGTTCGCGCCGATAAGGTGAGGGAAGCCGCGCAGGGCTATGTCGCCGCCTGGGCCGGACTGCCGATGCTGCTGGATTCCGTGCGGGGAGCGTTTGGAAATGAGACTTCCCAGCCACTGCCCGCCGAAACTGCCGAGCGCACGCTGGAGCGCCTGCTGGACCTGCCCGCACCCTGTCCCCTACCGCTGAACGTGGTGCAAGACAGCATCGGCCTCGCACTGGCGGTGTTTGAGGCGTGGTACCACGGACGCGGCGTGGTGGTTCGCAATGGACGCATCGAGGACACGGCCACCGCCGAACTCGCCCGCGCCCAGTTGTGGCAGTGGGTGAAATGTGAGGCAGAGTTAGAAGGCGGGGATAAGTTAACGGCTGACCGTTACCTCTCTGAACGCCGCGCTCTAGCTGACGATGACACCGCTCAGGTCCGTCTGCTGGACCATCTGGTGCTTGCCCCCATCTGCCCCGAGTATTTTCCCCACGCCGCGCAATTGCTTCAGCCCCAGGAGGCCACCGTATGACCGCCAGTTCACATCCCTCTGTCTCCAACGAAACCGTTCAGGCGCTGAGCCAGAAGATTATGGACGCCTGCGCCGCGCTGGCCTGCTACACGGAAGTGGAGGGCGAGACCAACCGCCCCTTCCTGTGCCCCACGGCGCATCAGGTTCATGAGTATCTGACGGTGTGGGCCGACGCGCTGGGCATGACCACCTATGAGGACGCCGCCGGAAACCTGCGCTCGCGCCTGGCCGGGCCGACGCCGGACGCGCCGACGCTGTATCTGGCCTCTCATCTGGATACCGTGCCGAACGCGGGCGCCTACGACGGGATTCTGGGCGTGGTCATGGGGTACGCCATGCTGGAAGCGGTCAAGGGTGAGCGTCTGCCCTACGCGGTGGAAGTCGTGGGTTTCTCGGAGGAAGAGGGCGTGCGCTACGGCGTGCCCTTTATCGGCAGCCGGGCGCTGGTGGGCACCGTGGACGACATGCTGGAACTGCGCGACGCGGCAGGCCAGAGCGTGCGCGACGCCATCACCAACTACGGCCTGAACGTGGAGGAAATCGGCGAGGCGCAGTACAAGGGCAAGGCGCTGGGTTACTTTGAAATCCACGCCGAGCAGGGGCCGGTCTTGCAGGACCAGGGCGTGTCGCTGGGCGTGGTGGAAGGAATCGCGGGCCAGAACCGCCTGATCCTGAACTTCGTGGGGCAGGCCTCACACGCCGGGACGACACCGATGAACCTGCGCCGCGACGCACTGGCCGCCGCCACCCGCTTCGCCGTGGCTGCCGAGGACGTGGCCCGCGCTACCCCCGGACTGGTGGCCACCGTGGGCGTGATGCAGGCGTTCCCTGGGGCCATGAACGTGATTCCCAGTGAAGCCAACTGCACGCTGGACATCCGCCACGCGAAAGACGAGGTGCGGCTGAAGGCCCTGGAACATCTGATAGACACCGCCCAGGCTGTTTCCGAGGAACGCGGCGTCACCGTCACCATCACGCCCAAGATGGAGGAGAAGGCCACGCCGATGTCGGACACCTTCAAGGCGCTGCTGCACCGCGCCGCTGAAGCCGAAAGCCTGCCGCACCCCGAACTGGTCAGCGGCGCAGGCCATGACGCCATGATCATGGCCGCGCACATGCCGTCCGCCATGCTATTCGTGCGCTCACCCAACGCGCTGAGCCACCACCCCGATGAGCTGGTCTTGGTTGAAGATGTGGCCGACGCCCTGCGCCTGAGCGTGCGCTTCCTGCACCTGCTGGCCGACGAGAACGCATGAGCTTTGATCTGATCGTGCGCGGCGGCTTGCTGGTCACGCCAGACGGTGTGCGCCGCGCAGACCTGGGCATCAGCGGCGGCCAGATCGTGGAAGTCTCGGAGGAGATCACGGCGGACGGCAAGGCACTGGACGCCTCCGGGCTGCATATTTTTCCCGGCGTGGTGGATGCACACGTTCATTTCAACGAGCCGGGCCGCACCCACTGGGAAGGCTTTGAAACCGGCTCGCGGGCGCTGGTGGCGGGCGGTGGCACGTCGTTTCTGGACATGCCCCTCAACTCCTCGCCCCCGGTGCTGGGCCGCGCCGAATTTGACGCCAAGCGCGAGATCGGTGAGCAGAAGTCGCTGGTGGATTTCGGGCTGTGGGGTGGATTAACCCCCACCAATCTGGACCGTCTGGATGAGCTGGCCGAGGCTGGAGTGATCGCCTTCAAGGCGTTCATGAGCCACAGCGGGCTGGAGGAATTTCAGGCGGCGGATGACCTGACGCTGCTGGAGGGAATGCGAACGGCGAAACGTCACGGCCTCCTCGTCGGAACCCACGCCGAGAGCAACGAGCTGACGCGCGGCCTGACCGAACAGGTGCGGGCGGGCGGGCGTAAAGGCGTGCGCGACTATCTGGACAGCCGCCCCGTGCTGGCCGAGCTGGAAGCCGTGACCCGCGCTCTGCTGTTCGCCGAGGAAACCGGAGCCGCGTTGCACCTCGTGCATATAAGCAGCGGGCGGGCGGTGACGCTGGCTTACGAGGCCAAACAGCGCGGCGTGGACGTGACCATTGAAACCTGCCCCCACTACCTGCACTTCACCGACGAGGACGTGGAGCGCGTGGGCGCGGCCCTAAAATGTGCGCCGCCGCTGCGCTCAAAGACTGTGCAGGACGAGTTATGGACCGAGTTGCTGGCCGGACACATTGACATCGTGGGTTCGGACCACTCGCCCGCGCCACCCGACATGAAGACCAGCGACGATTTCTTTGCGCTGTGGGGCGGCATCAGCGGGGCACAGAGTACGCTGAATGTGCTGCTGACCGACGGGTACGGCCAACGCAAACTGCCGCTGGAAGCCATCGCCGCCCTGAGCGCCCTGAATCCCGCCCGCCGTTTCAACCTGCCGGGCAAGGGCCGTCTGGACGTTGGCGCTGACGCCGATCTTGCCCTGGTGCGCCTGGACGAGACTTTCAAACTGACCGAACTGCATGACCGCTGGCAGCAAAACCCCTTCGCGGGCCAGGACTACCGGGGCCGCGTGACGCACACGCTGTCGCGGGGCCGGACGGTCTATCAGGACGGCAAGTTTGACGACGCCGTGCGCGGGCGGTTGCTACGGCCTGGGGCGTAAAGCCCTTCTCTCTGCTTCAAGGCGAGACGCAAGACCTTCCAGCCTCTCCCTCTTTGTAAACCCCATCCCTGATTCAAAAGGAGCCACATGAAACACCTCGGAGCCACCCGCAGCGCACTGGAAAACGCGCACGCCGTCATCACCCCTGAAACGCACGTTCGCACCGCACTTGCCGAGTGGCCGGGCAGCGCCATCATCCTGCACATCGCGCCCGTGATCGGCACCCGCGCCCGCTTCGTGCAGTTCACGGCGGAGATGCCTGCTGGGGCAGCGGCCAAAGAGTCCGCACACGGCTACCAGCGTTTTGCCTTCGTGCTGAGCGGTGAGGTAGAGGCCGATGTAGACGGCGAGAAACGCACCCTCAAGGAATACGACTACGTGTACGTCCCGGCGGGCCTAGCGCACAACCTGACCGCCACATCGGACGCGCGCATTTCGGTGTTTGAGAAGCCCTATGAAGCTGTGGACGGCGTGACCGCTCCCGGCGTCTACTGGGGCAACGAGCGCGAGAATCCCGGCTACGCCTTTGAAGGCGATGACCACCTGATCGCCCGCAAACTGCTGCCCGACGAGGTTCCCTTTGACTTCATGGTCAGCACCATGAGCTTTGCGCCGGGGGCCAGCCTGCCCTACACGGAAGTGCATTACATGGAACACGGCCTGCTGATGCTGGAGGGCGAGGGCCTGTACAAATTGCAGCAGACGTATTACCCGGTCACCGTGGGCGACGTGATCTGGATGGGCGCGCACTGCCCGCAGTGGTACGGCGCGCTGGGCCGCGAGTGGAGCAAGTACCTGCTGTACAAGGACATGAACCGCCACCCGCTGTCCATGCTCGGCTCTGGCCTCTGAACTGACCCGCCGTCCTCCCTTCGCCTAACTTTTTAGAGGAGAACCCCCATGACCCAGACCACCCAGCCCCTGACCGATCACTACGACGTCAAGCGCGACTCAGACGGCCACCGCTACCTGCATCCCCTCGTGACGGGTTTCAACCTCACCCGCATTCCGCTGCTGAACAAGGGCACCGCCTTCACCGAGGACGAGCGCCAGAAGCTGAATCTGGACGGCCTGCTGGCCCCGCAGGTAGACACACTAGAAGTGCTGGCCGAGCGCATTTATGCCGATTACGGCAAGATCAAGGATCCGCTGGAGCGTCATGTGTTCCTCCGCAACCTGCAAGACCGCAACGAGGTGCTGTTTTACGCCCTGCTGGCCGCGCATGTGGAGGAAATGCTGCCCATCGTCTACACGCCGACCGTGGGCTTGGCCGTGCAGAAATTCAGCCAGATTTACCGTTACGCGCGTGGGCTGACCCTCAGCACCAACAACATTGAGCGGGCGGCGAAGGCGCTGGCAAACGTGCCGCTCAATGACGTGCGGATCATCGTTGCCACCGACAGCAGCGCGATTCTGGGCATCGGGGATCAGGGCTTCGGCGGCATGGCGATCAGCATTGGCAAGCTGTCGCTGTACACCGTGGCGGGCGGCGTCGGCCCCGACAAGACCTTGCCGGTGGAACTGGACGTGGGCACGGGCCGCGCCGACTTGCGCGAAGACCCGTCTTATCTGGGCGTCAAGCATGACCGCTTGAAGGGCGAGGAATACCTGCGCTTCGTGGACCGATTTGTGGAAGCCACCCTGGAACGCTTTCCCAAAGCGATCATCCAGTGGGAGGATTTCTCCAAGGACACCGCATTCATGGTGCTGGACCGTTACCGCAAGGTGGTGCCCAGCTTCAACGACGACATCCAGGGGACTGGCGCGGTGGTACTGGCCGGGGTGCTGAATGCCTGCCGTCTCAAGGGCGAGACGCTGGCCGATCAGCGAGTGGTCATCAGCGGTGCGGGTGCGGGCGGGGCCGGAGTCGCCGCCGCCATCCGCGAGGGCATGCGCCGCGAGGGTCTGACCCCCGAGCAGATCAGCGAGCGCGTATTTGTGCTGGATTCGCGCGGCCTGCTGACCGATGACCGCCAGATGGAGGAATACAAGAAGTCGCTGGCGACGCCCAAAGCCTTCACCGAGGGCTGGGCCGGAACGGGTCTGCTGGACGTGATCCGCGAGGGCAAGGCCACCGTGCTGCTGGGCCTGTCCGGCGTGCCGAACACGTTTGACGAGGAAGTCGTGAAGGCCGCGATGGCGAACACCCCGCGCCCGCTGGTCTTCCCCCTGTCCAACCCCACCGCCAACTGCGAGGCGTTGCCGGAAGACGTGCTGCGCTGGAGCAATGGCGCGGCCCTCGTTGCCACGGGTAGCCCCTTTGATCCGGTGGAATTGAACGGCCAGACCTACCCCATCGGGCAGGGCAACAACGCCTTTATCTTCCCCGGCCTGGGCTTCGGCGCAATCCTGGCCCGCGTGCGCGAGATCACCGACGAGATGGTCACCGAATCGGCCTATGCACTGGCCGCCTACACCCAGCGCCACCACCCTGGCCGCACCTTCCCACCCGTCTCGGAACTGGGAGCCGCCAGCCTGGAAGTGGCCGTGGCCGTGATCAAGCAGGCGCTGAAGGACGGCGTCGCCACCGAATTCAGCATCCGTGGCCTGAGCGACGAGCAGTTGCTGGAAGTGGTCAAGGCCAAGTTCTGGCAGCCCAAGTACCTGCCGTTTAAGGTGGAATAAGCGGTTAGGGAAATGGGAGAAGGGCGCGTCCGGGATGAGGTGGACGCGCCCTTTTTGGGTTGGGATGTTTGGGTGAGGTGCTGGGGTGGCTCCCACGAAAACCCCTCAGTCTGCTTCGCAGCCAGCTCCCCTCAAAAGGGAGCCAAGGAGCGCAGAAGATCGTCCAGCGCAGCAATCTCCTTGCCTCCCTTCTAAGGGGAGGTGGCGCGAAGCGCCGGAGGGGTTAAACCGTGGGAGCGTCCCGATCACACAGCACATATCTCCTTCACCCCCGCGCCAGCTCCTCCTTCTCGTGATGCACTTCCTCCGAGACCAGCGGCGAGGAAATGAGCGGCTTGAAATCCTCATCGGCCACCAGTTCCCAGCGGCGGCGTCCCAGCAGGCCCACGCCGACGCTGAGGACGGCAATGCCCAGCAGGATCAGCATGAAGGTGGCGTAGCTGCCCTGAAACGCGCCGCTGAGGGCGTGGCGGAAGGCATTGACGCTCTGTGTGACGGGCACGAAGTTGTGGATGGCCCCGAAGAAGGACGGCGAGAGTTCCACCGGATAGCTGCCGCCCGACGCCGCGAGCTGAAGCACCAGCAGCACCAGGGCGATCAGCCGCCCCGCCGCCCCGAACAGGAAGATCAGCGCCAGCACCAGCGTCAGGAAGGTCAGGCTGGAGGCCAGCGCTGTGGCGATCACCTGCGCCGGGTGCAGGAAGTCCACACCCAGCGCATGCACGCCCCAGACCACCAGCAAAGCCTGAACGCAGACCAGCGCAGCGGGAACGGCGGCCTTGCGGAGCATCCGCGCAAACTGCGAGGTGCCGCGTCCACTGCGGGGCAACTGGCTGTACGGAAAGATAAAGGTAGTCAGCGTGACGCCCACCCACAGACTCAGGGCCATGAAATATGGCGCGAACCCGGCCCCGTTGTTCTTGACCGGGGCGAAGGTCTGGGTCACGGGCAGCACGCTGGCGCTGAGGCCCGCCGGATCGCCGCCGAGTTGCTCGGTGTCGGCGGGAATCTTGCTGTAAAGGGTGTTCAGCCCGTCGCGCAGTTTGACGGCCCCAGCGTCCAGATCAGTCGCCCCGGTCTGGAGTTTGGTGGCCCCGCTGCTCAGCGTTTTCAAACCGTTGCTTAAGTCACCAGATTTCGTAGCCAGGGTAGAGGCTCCAGTTTTCAGGCTGTCCAGATCGCTCTGCGCGGGCAGTTGAGTGGTGATCTGGCCTAGCGCATCCTTGATCTTGAGGTTGCCATCAACGAGGGTATTCACGCCGTTCTGAAGGGAGGTTGCGCCCACACTCAGATCAGCCGCCCCTTTGGCCGCCTCGCCGGATTTCTGGGCCAGTGTCGCCGCGCCGCTCTGGAGTTGCGCTGTGCCTGCCGTGAGTTGCGCGGCCCCGGCGCTGAGCTGCTGCGCACCTTTCACGGCGGTTGTAGAGGCGGTGGAGGCGTCTTTCAAACCCGTGGCAAGAGATGCCGCGCCCGTCTGCACTTTGGCCGTGCCTGCCGCCAGATCGGTGGCCCCAGCCGCCAGTTGTCCGGCGCTGACAGCAGCCTTCTGCGCCCCGTCCGCCAGTTTGGGCAGCGCGTTGCTCAGGCTGTTGCTTCCCGCATGGACCTGCGTGGCCCCGCTGTTGATCTGTGCGACGCCGCCCTTGAGTTCGCCCGGCAACAGCGCCTGATCCTTCACGGATTCATTCAGGGTCTTGGTTCCGGTGGCGAGTTCAGCGGCCCCCTGATTCAGTTTGTTGGCCCCATCTGTGGCCTGCTGCAAGCCGCCCGACAGGTCTTTCAATCCACCCGCGAGCTGCTTATTCCCGGCAGCCACTTTCCCGGCCCCGGCGTTGGCCGCTTTTGCCCCAGCCGAGAGCTGATTCGCCCCGTCCGAAAGCTGATCCAACCCGGTCTGAAGCTGGGGAAGTTTGGAAGCCAGTTCCTTGCTGCCGCCCGCCAGTTGCGCCGCGCCTGTATTGGCGTTCCTCGCACCGTCCGAGAGTGTGGAAGCTCCAGCCGAGAGTTGATTCAGACCGCCCGACAACTTGACCGCCCCGCTCTGAAGCTGCCCCACGCCAACTTGCAACGGTGCGAGCTGGGCCTGACCGGGCGCTGCCGCCTCTAGCTGGCGCAGACCGCTGGAGAGTTGGGCGCTGCCGTCCGTGAGCCTGCCGACGCCGGAAGACAGCGATTTCGCGCCGTCCGTCAGTTGTGCGACGCCGCTCGCCGCAGCCTTCGCGCCAATTGCCAGATCAGCCGCACCACCCCTGAGCGCCTTTGTGCCGTCTTCCAGGGTGACCGCACCGTCGCGCAGTTTTCCGGTGGCCGTGCGAATGTCATTAAATCCCTTCTGCACGTCTTTGAGCGAATCGCCCACCACCTCCCAGCGGTTCTCGCCCAGCGTGCGGTTCAGTTCGTCGCTCAGCGTCGTGGCAAAGGTGGAGGCCACGCGGCTGGCGAAGTAGCTGCCACCCTCGGAGACGTAGAACTTGAGCAGGCCGTGGCTGGAGCTGCTGCCCGTGACTGCTTTGGCGCTGAAATTGGCGGGCAGCGTCAGCGCGAAATAGGCGTCGCCACGCCGCACGGCTTCCTGTGCCGCCGCCTCGCTGGGATAGCTCAGGTAGTTGAATTTGGGATCGTCGCGCAAATCCTTGACGACTTCCGCGCCCAGCCGGACTTCCTCGCCCCGGTTCCGGGTGCCCGTGTCCAGATTGACCAGCGCCACGGGCAGGTTTTTCAGGTTGCCGTAGGGGTCAATCGCGCTGCCCAGATAAATGCCCGCGTACAGCAGCGGCACCACGGCAATGGCAGCGGCGGACAGCCACATCATGGGATGCCGCCACAGGCTGCGCTCGGCGGGAGTCAGGATTTTGAAGTCTTGGGTCAATCTGGACATTGAGGCTCCTTGAAGGGTGAAACGCGGCTCCCCGAATATCAGCACTATCTTCCTTTATTGACACTTCGTCAAGTGACAGAACGTCAATTAAATGTTAGACTCTCTTTATGACCATGCTTGATTCGCCCTCCCCCGCCCGCCGACTGAGTGCGGAGAACCGCCGCGAGCAGATTCTGGAAGCCGCGTCGGCGTTGTTTATCGAGAAGGGCTTTGAGGCCGTGGGCATGAACGATATCGCCCGCGCACTCCAGACCTCGCGGCCCACGGTCTACGGCTATTTCACGTCCACAGAGGACATGCTGCGCGCCCTGCTGGCCGGGCGGCTGCCCGCCATGTGGGAACGGCTGCGGCCCTTGCTGCCCGCTTCCGGCGAGTTCCAAGCCGGAACCTTCAGCGCCCTGTTTCTGGCCCTGCTGCATGAGCGCGAACTGCTGCTGCTGTTGCACAGCGGCGGCGGCCCGATCTTCCGCGAGCAGCGCGCCGATTTCCTGCGGCAGTTGCAGGAATGGACCACGCCGTACCGCCGGGCAGAGGCACGCCAGCCCCAGACCCTGCACCTGATCACGCTGTTGCTGGAGGCGGCGGCAGTGGAAGCGGTGCGGGGGGAGCAGAGCGAGGCAGAGGTGCAGGCCAAAGGAAAGACACAGGCGCGAGTGCTGGGGCAGTTCATAGCGGGGGGCATGGCGGGTCTGTCGTCCGAAATGCAGCTCTCCTGAACCCGGCACCACGCCTCTGCATCCTTCCAGCACACAAGAAAAGCCCCCCACCATTCCTGGCAAGGGGGCTTTTGTCTGTCTCTCTGGCTTCAGCCGTGGAAATCCCTGGCTTCCGGCGCGTGGCCCGTGGAGTCGGCCAGCGAGGACGGGTGCGGCGTGTTGTTGCCCACGATGTTAAACAGGATGTTCAGCAGGATCGCGGCGATGGCGGCAGAGGTGATGCCGCTGTCCAGCACCAGCGAGACCTGCTCGGGCAGTTTCTCATACAGGGTGGGCACGGTAGAGGGGATGACACCCAGCGCCACGCTGACGGCCACGATGGTCAGGTTGCGGGTGTCGTTCATGTTGACCTTGGTCAGCGTCTGCACCCCGGCAGCAGCCACGGTCCCGAACAGCACCAGTCCAGCGCCGCCCAGCACGGGCAGGGGGATCGAGGACACCAGCGCGCTCAGTTTGGGAATGAAGCCCAGCAGCATCAGGATGATCCCGGCCACGGCCACCACGAAGCGGCTCTTGATGCCGGTAAAGCGCACCAGCCCCACATTCTGCGCGAAGGCGGTGAAGGGGAAGACGTTGAACACGCCGCCCAGCACGGTGGACAGGCCATCGGCGCGCAGGCCATTGGCAACCATCCTGGCGTCCACGTCTTTCTCAACCACTTCGCCAATGGCCAGGATGTCGGCGGTGGTTTCCACCATCACCACCAGCATCACCAGCAGCATGGACAGCACCGGCACGAAGGCGAAGGTGGGGGTGCCGAAGTGGAAGGGCGCGGTGAAGCCGAACCACGCGGCGGTGGCGACGCCGGAGAAGTTTGCCAGACCGAAGATGGCCGCCACGATGGTCCCGATGACCAGACCCAGCAGCACCGAGACCCGGCTCAGGAAGCCCTTGCCGAAGCGGGTGAGCAGCAGCACGATGATCATGGTCAGCAGCGCCAGGCCCAGGCTGGCCGGGTTGCCAAAAGACTCTGCCGCCGGGTTGCCGCCCCCGGCCCAGCGGATGGCGACGGGCATCAGCGAAACACCGATCATCAGGATCACGGTTCCGGCCACCACGGGCGGGAAGAAGCGCAGCAGCTTGGAGAAGTACGGCGCAAGCAAAACCGTCAGAACGCCCCCGGCGATCACTGCCCCGTAAACCCCTGGCAGCCCGTAGGCCTTGCCGATGGCGATCATGGTGGCCACGGCGGCGAAGGTGGTGCCCTGCACGATGGGCAGCTTGGCCCCGAAGCCCTTGAAACCGATGGTCTGGATCAGCGTGGCGACGCCGCACATGAAAAAGCTTGCGCCGATGATGCGCACGAGATCATCGGGTGCCAGACCCAGCGCGGTGGCGAGGATCAGCGGTACGGCCACGATGCCGGCGTACATGCTCAGGACGTGCTGAAGGCCGAAGGCGATCATGTTCTGAACGGGCAGAACTTCATCTACGGGGTGGACGTTGTTGCGCGTTGGTGTTGTCGTCATGTTTCCTCCGGGCTGACCGTCTGGGCCAGTGCAGATTGCGTTGATGCGTCTAGAAGTGGCCTGCCGCGCGTAACCGCCGAACCTGCCCCGTGCTTCCTACGGTTGCCCTCCAGCCCTCCCCGGGTCTTTTTACTTAGCTGTCTAATTTCCATTGAGTGTAAAAGGTTTTCAAAATACTGTCAAGGTTCAGTCAGGTTCGGCTCATGGTGCTGAAAATGGCTTGCTGGATGGCAAAAGTCGGCTAGGCCGCCAAGCGTTAAACCCAGTCCAGTAATGAGTTACTGAGACAGTTACAACTCTAAAGGACAAATGCCATTTGTGTAGAAGAATGTCCAGCACGACTTTTAGAGCGGCAGACCATCGATCTTTCTGCATACGGTGGCCCACGAAGTTACAGCGGGGGAAAGCGCCTCCTTAACAAGCTCGACTGTCCGGCTCGTGGGGACGGGCAGTCAACTGATCGGCATTCCAGGCGTCCTGCTGCCCGGATCGCCCGCCCCTGCTACGCTCGGCGCATGCGTCTGCAAGCCCTGGCCGCCGCCCTCCACCTTCCCGCCACCGATCTGCCAGACATAGAAGTGCGCGGCGTCACCCACAACGCCGACTGGGCCGGGCCGGGAGACGTGTTCGTGGCGATTCGCGGGGCGCGTTTCGACGGCCACAGCTTTATAGACAAGGTGCGGCAGGCCGGGGCGGTGGCGGTGCTGGGCGAGGGCTTGCCGGACGACATGACCTCTTCCTTGCCCTACCTGCGGGTGCCGGATGCGCGGGCGGCGCTGGCAGACGCGGCGGCAGCCATAGAGGGCTATCCCAGCCGGGAGTTGCGCGTGGTGGGTATTACAGGCACCGACGGCAAGACCACCACCGCATGGCTGACCCGTCATCTGCTGCGGGCGGCAGACCTGCAAACGGGCCTGCTGAGTACGGTGGGCTATGAACTGCCGGACGGCGAACTGCGGCACTTTCCGGCACACTTCACCACGCCCGAGGCCCCGCAGGTCCAGAGCACCCTGCGCGAGATGGTGGCGGTGGGGGCAGACGCGGTGGTGCTGGAGGCCAGCAGCCATGCGCTGGCGCTGGAGCGGGTGCGCAGCGTGGACTGGGACGTGGCGGTCTGGACCCACCTGAGCCGCGAACACCTGGATTTTCACGGCACGGTGGAGAACTACTTTGCCGAGAAACGCAAGCTGGTGGAACGCGCCCGCTTTGCGGTCCTGAACGCGGACGATCCGTGGACGGCGCGGCTGACCGGTCTGGCCCCGCAGGAAACCACCTACAGCGCCGAGGGCAGTGAAGCCGACTGGGCGGCGCACGACATCGAGGAAGGTGCGGGCGGGTTGAGCTGGCGCGTGACCTCTCCACTGGGAGAATTTGGGGCGCAGTTGCCGATGATCGGGCGCTTCAACGTGGCGAACGCGCTGGCGGGCATGGCGGCGGCGGCACACCTGGGGGCCTCGGCGGAGCAACTGGTGGCAGGGCTGGCGTCCTTCCGGGGGGTGCCGGGGCGCATGGAACTGCTGGCGGGGGACGGCCCCGCCTCCGAACACCCGGCCCCGCGCGTGATCGTGGATTTTGCGCACACGCCGCCCAGCCTGGAAAAGGCGCTGGCTACCCTGCGTACCACCACGCCGGGGCGGTTGTGGGTGCTGATCGGCTCGGCGGGGGGGCCACGCGATCCGGGCAAGCGTGCGCCGCTGGGCGAGGTGGCCGCGCGGCTGGCCGATCACGCCGTCTTCACCGAGGAGGACTGCCGCGACACGCCGCTGGACGACATTCTGCGCGAGATGGAACGCGGGGCGCGGGCGGGCGGGCGCACGAACTTCACCACCATCCCAGACCGGGCGGGGGCGATTGCCTGGATCATCGGGAAGGCGCAGCCAGGGGACACCGTGCTGCTGGCGGGCAAGGGACCAGAGGACACGCTGGAACGCGCCCACGAGACGGTTCCCTGGAATGAGGTGGCCGTGGCGCGGGGCGCACTCTCCGACTGGCAGATGGCCGCACGGCGGTAATCGAAAAAATCGTGCCATAATGAATGGCATGACCAGTGCCACCCGGATCAGTGCGACAGTCTCCGCAGACCTTGCTGATTTTCTGGACGAGTATCAGCAGACCCACGGTCTGGATTCGCGGAGTGCAGCCCTTGCTGAAGCCATCCGCGCCCTGCGTGAACGTGTGCTGGACGCTGCTTATCAGGAGCTGGGCGACGCGCAACGTGCTGGACAGGAAACCTATCCTGCCGACAATCTCGATGGTCTGGACCTCAATGGTCTGGACGGCGCATGAAATTGATCCGGCGCGGCGACATCTGGCTGATTAACTTTCGCCCGGACGGACGCGAGGGCGAGGCGGGGCAAACACACCCAGGCATCGTGGTTTCCAACAATGCCAACAACGCCAGAGCGCCGCTGCTTCAGACTGTTCCGCTGACCAGCAACACCGGGCGTGTTTACGTGACCAACGTGGTATTGCCCAATCAGCGCACGGGTCTGGACTATGACAGCAAGGCACAGATCGAGGCCACCCGCGCCACCCATGTCAGCCGTCTGGTCAAGAGGCTGGGCTTCGTGCCGGACGACCTGATGCTGGAGATTGACGGAAAGTTGCGGATGCATTTCGGGCTGTAATTCAACCACCCCAAAATCTTCCCACCGCCCCACCCGCTATCCTTCCTCCCATGTCCCCCACCTTCAGCGCCTTCATCGGCTTCTACCCCACCGCCGATCTGGCCGCCACGCACGCCTTTTATGTCGGCACGCTGGGGCTGACGCTGGCGCGGGACCACATCTATGCGCAGGGGCTGGGTGGGGAGAGCGTAGAAGTTTAAGAGTCTATTAGAACCTATAACTAACTAAATTAACACCCACAATTAATTTAGTTAGCATATTTAAATTCTAGTAGTCTAGCAAAATCGGAGAGATAATGAAAATTAAGGAAGTTGTTGTCGTGAAACTAAACGGTGTCTATAACTATCAAGTTAAATTTCATGATGATATAAATATCATTACCGGGTTGAATGGTTCTGGTAAGTCTACTTTCATAAAACTTATATGGTATATTATCAGTGGAAATTTAGAGAGAATTCCCGCAGAAATTAATGTTTTATCAGCGAAAGTTATTACTGACTCCTATACTGTAAGCATCGAACTTACCGGCACTCCAGATAACGATAATGTCATTAAAGGCAGATCGTATAAAATTACCTATAAATCTGATAAAAACAACAGAGAAGTTACTATACCTATGTCTCAAATCTCCGCTAATAATGATCTAGATGAGATCAACAAATTCGTTGCGAAGCAAGCTGGGTCACTCTTCTTCCCAACATATAGAAGAGTTGAATGGGGAAGTGAGTCTAGTGAGGCAAATAGATTATTCAATCATAGAGTGTTTGGTGAGCCTAGATCTGCTTTAGAAGTAATTGGAACAACATTAGACAAAGTTTCAAAAGAAATTTCGGTATATAAACATAAATTTGTGACTTCAATTTCAGTTGATGATATCATTGAACTAATAACAGAAAAATACGCAAATATTTCTCGAATTAATAATTTAGTCCAAAATCAGTTATCTGAAACCATAATCAACAAGATCGAAAGCCACAAAACTGAGAATAGTCGTGAAAGTAATGCTATTATGCAGTCCATCAAGAATGATATCGAAACATCAAATTCACGTAGAGAAAAGAATATGATGCCTTTAACACAATTTAGCGAATTAGCTGGGGACGTTCTGGGTAATAAAAAAGTCAAAATAACAAGATTCATCACTTTAGGAGATGAAAGAAATAAGGAAGTTCCTGCTTATCTACTGTCGGCAGGGGAAAAGCAGATGATTGGCTTTCTGTGTTACAATGCGTTATACCAAAATATACCAATAATTATAGACGAGCCAGAATTAAGCTTACACACAGATTGGCAGCGCACATTATTTCCCTTATTATTATCACAGCATACCAAAAATCAATTTATTGTAGTTACTCATTCTCCATTTATATATTCTAAATATAGAGATAGAGAGATTATATTCAATAAAGATCGTGGAGACACTGAATCCCAAGACGAAATTGACTCTATTTCAACATCTTTTAAACATGGCGAGAATGAGTAAGAAGGGACGCGACGGACTGGAGCCTGAAATAATAATCTCAACACTTAAGCATACAAATATACCAACTCTTCTTGTAGAGGGTACAGGTGATGTAGGTATCTACAGATGGCTAGAAAAAAGATTAGGTGTAGGCAAGGTTGATATTTTACAATGTGGTGGCCGCTCAGATTTACTCGAAATTTACTCTAGGAGAGGGGAGTTTGATACTAAGCCAGTGGTCTTTCTAGCGGATTTGGACGACTACATTTATTTCGGTGTGAATATAAAATATAATGAAATCATATTTACTAGCGGTTATTCAATTGAAAACGATATCATCTGTGATAATAGTATTGATTATTTATTTGATGAGTCTGAAAAAAGTGATTTTGAAAATGCTTTGACAAGGATGATCGAGATATACTCGGAGAAGGTTTCCCGACGCAGTTCTGATCCATCAGAGGACTTGGCACTTCATCCTAGCACCTATTATGATTTTGAACGCTCCGCTTTCATAACCTCAAATATATTTGAACAGTATCAGAAAGATGAGCTATGGTTTGATCATATTAAAGCTGATCCAAAAATCCTTATAAGAGGTAAAAATATTGTAAGTTTGTATGCAGCAATTTTATCGCGCACATCACGTCAGTCAAAGTTCTCGAAGGCTAATATAGTCGAAATACATCTCAAGCAGAGCGCGTTACCCATGCCTATCGCGAGAACACTGGTTAAAATACGATACAAATTCAGGGCTTTGGGTATAGCGATCTAAGAACTACCACCTGTTTACTTACACACCCCCAAACCTCCTCAACCCATCCCATTCCCCCAACCAACTCTTTCCCGGCCAGGGACAGGAAGTACCAGCCGTCTGCCGCGCCATGATCCACCACCAGATTATAAGTACCGCCCTCCAACGTGCGCGCCAGCGTCTGGCCTTTGCGGGCGGTAACGCCGTGACCGCTGTACGGCGCAGACTTCATCCAAAACAGCTTTCAGTAGGGCAGCGGCGCGGCACCAACAACCCGCATTCCCAGCCACTCACCACCCGGCGTGGTCAATGCCCCCACACCATCCTGTTGGAAGTGTGGAAGGGCGTGGCCTAGACTGGCCCCATGACGAAACAGCCGCCCAACCGCCCGCCGCGCGCGGGACTTCCTTCGCAGGAACGCGATTCGGTCAACCACATAGAGACGCAGGAGTGGCTCGATTCTCTGGCCTATGTGTTTGCCGACGCGGGCGACAACCGCGCGGCGGAACTGCTGACCGAACTGGACCACTACGCCTATTTTCAGGGCGCACCCATCGAGTTCAAGCAGAACACGCCGTACATCAACACCATTGATGTGGACGCGCAGCCCGAGTACCCCGGCAACGAGGCGCTGGAGCTGAAGTTCCGCAACGCGATCCGCTGGAACTCGGTGATCATGGTGCTGCGCGCCAACAAGGCCAGCGACGGCATCGGCGGCCACCTCGCCACCTACGCCAGCGCCGCCGAGCTGCTGGAAGTCGGCTTTAACCACTTCTTCCGGGGGCCGGAAGCCGGGCCAGACCGCGACATGGTGTTCTTCCAGGGCCACGCCAGCCCCGGCGTGTACGCCCGCAGCTTCCTGGAAGGCCGCTGGGGCGAGGACCGCATGAACCGTTTCCGGCGCGAACTGTCGCCCGACGGCCCCGGCCTCGCCAGCTACCCCCACCCCTGGCTGATGCCCGACTACTGGGAATTTCCCACCGTCAGCATGGGCCTCGGCCCCATTCAGGCCATTTATCAGGCGCGCTACATCAAGTATCTGGAAAACCGCAGCCTCAAGCCCAAGGGCGACGCCCGCGTCTGGGCCTTCCTGGGCGACGGCGAGATGGACGAGCCGCAGAGCATCGGCGCGATCCGCTTTGCCGCCTACGAGAACCTGGACAACCTGATCTTCGTCCTCAACGCCAACCTCCAGCGCTTGGACGGCCCGGTGCGCGCCAACTCCAAGGTCATCCAGGAGTTCGAGGCGCTGTTCCGGGGCGCGGGCTGGAATGTCATCAAGGTGATCTGGGACGGCAAGTGGGACGAGCTGCTTCAGAAGGACTACAACGGCACCATCGTCAAGCGCTTTGAGTTGCTGGTAGACGGCGAATCGCAGCGTTACGCGGCCTTCGGCGGCAAGGAGCTGCGCGAGAAGTTCTTCAACACCCCCGAACTCAAGCGCCTGATCGAAGGCTGGAGTGATGCCGATCTGGAGCTGCTGAACCGGGGCGGCCACGACGTCCACAAGATCTACGCCGCCTACAAGGCCGCCACCGAACACAAGGGCAGCCCCACCCTGATCATCCCGCGCACCGTCAAGGGCTACGGCCTGGGCGAGAGCGCGCAGGCCCGCAACGTGGCCCACAACGTCAAGAAGCTGGACGTGGCCAGCCTGATGGCCCTGCGGACGCTGCTGGAACTGCCCCTGACCGACGAGCAAGTCGAGCATCTGGAGTACTACAACCCCGGCCCCGAAAGCCCGGAGGTCAAGTACGCGCTGGAACGCCGCGCCGCGCTGAGCGGTCTGGTGCCCTCGCGCCACGTCGAGTACCCGCACCCCACGGTGCCCACCGGCGAGTTCTACGAGGAATTCGCGGGCGGCAGCAAGGGCCGCGCCGTGTCCACCACGATGGCCGCCGTCTCGATCCTCAGCAAGCTGCTGCGCGACAAGGAAATCGGCAAGTACATCGTGCCCATCGTGCCCGACGAGGCCCGCACCTTCGGCATGGACGCGCTGGTCCCGCGCATCGGGATTTACAGCCCGCGCGGCCAGACCTACACCCCTGTCGATAGCGGCTCATTGATGGTCTACAAGGAAAGCATCGACGGCCAGATGCTGGAAGAGGGGCTGACCGAGGACGGCGCGATGTCCTCGTGGATCGCCGCCGCCACCAGTTACGCCAACCACGGCGTGCCCACCATTCCCTTCTATGTCTTCTATTCCATGTTCGGCATGCAGCGCATCGGCGATCTGGTGTGGGCTGCCGCCGATCAGATGGCACGCGGCTTCCTGCTGGGCGCGACTGCCGGGCGCACCACCCTCAACGGCGAGGGTTTGCAGCATCAGGACGGCAACAGCCACCTCCAGGGCTACGTGGTCCCCAACATGAAAACCTACGATCCGGCCTTCGCCTACGAGCTGGCGGTGATCATCGAGGCGGGCATCCAGCGCATGTACGTGGACGGCATCAACGAGTTCTATTACATCACCGTGGACAACGAGAACGAGATTCAGCCCGCCATGCCCGACGACGGGCGCACCCACGAAGAAATCCACGACGGGATTCTCAAGGGCATGTACCTGTTCCAGCGCAACGCCAATAAAAAGGCCAAGCTGCGCGCCCAGATTCTTGCCAGCGGTCCCGCAATGGACGCCGCCCAGAAGGCCATAGAGATGCTGGCCGACTACGGCGTGGCCGCAGACCTGTGGAGCGTCACCAGCTACAAGGAACTGCATCAGGACGCCCTGCTGACCCAGCGCCACAACATGCTGCACCCCACCGAGACGCCGAAGGTCAGCTACGTGGCCGAGCAACTGACCCCCGAGAACGCTCCCGGCGTCCTGATCAGCGTCAGCGATTACGTGAAGCTGGGCGCGGACGGTCTGAACGGCCACCTGGACCGCAAGCTGTGGACCCTGGGCACCGACGGCTTTGGCCGCAGCGAGGGCCGCGCCGAACTGCGCGACTTCTTCGAGGTAGACGCCAAGCACGTCGTCGTGGCGACCCTCTACGCCCTCCAGCGCGACGGCAAGGTCAAGGGCGACGTGGTGGCCAAGGCGATTGCCGATCTGGGCATCGATCCCGAACGCGCCGCACCCGTCCTGCGCTAAGTCACCACCTCTTTTAGCCCCTCCCCCTTTATGGGGGAGGCTGGGAGGGGGTAAACCGCAAGCGCCCCCAGCGATAAAAAACTCAAATCAAGATCAATAAATAAGGAGCCTCCAAATGGCGACAGAACTGAAACTCCCCGACGTCGGGGACAACATCGAGAAGGGAACCGTCGTCACCGTGCTGGTCAAGGCTGGGGACACCATCGCCGAGGGCGATCCGATCATCGAGATCGAGACGGATAAAGCGGTCATTGAGGTTCCGGCCAGCGAGGGCGGCACGGTGGAAGCCGTGTCGGTCAATGTGGGCGACACCGTGAACGTGGGCGGCGTGATCCTGACCCTGAGCGGCGGCGGTGCGGCTCCGGCGGCAGCGGCTCCCGCACAGGCTGAAGCACCCAAAGCCGAAGCGCCCAGGCAGGAAGCGGCGGCCCCAGCCGCGCCTGCATCTGCTCCGGCCAGCTCCGGCGGCGGCAGCACCATCGTCGCGCTGCCCGATGTGGGCGACAACATTGAGAAGGGAACCGTCGTGACTGTGCTGGTCAACGTGGGCGATACCGTCAAGGAAGGCGATCCGGTCATCGAGATCGAGACCGACAAGGCCGTGATCGAGGTTCCCTCCAGCGCGAGCGGCACGGTGGAAAGCATCGGCGTGGCAGTGGGTGACACCGTGAACGTGGGCGGCACCATCCTCACTCTGTCGGGCGGCGCAGGTGGCGCAGCGGCTCCAGCTCCGGCGCAGGGCGGCGGCGATCAGGCGGCCAATGTGGAGTCCAGCGCCACGGCTTCTGACCCGGCCACGGCCAACCGCGTGGCGCAGGCCCAGCAGGAATCGCAGAAGGCGCAGGCCGCAGCTCCCGTCGCTTCTGTCAATCACGACAAGATGCCCGCCGCCGCCGGAGCCGTCACCCAGGCCCCCGGCGCGCAGCGTCCTTATAACACCCAGACCTACGACGGGCGCACGGTTGTTCCCGCCGCCCCCAGCGTGCGCCGCATGGCCCGCGAGATCGGTGTGGACATCCACGACGTTCACGGCACCGGGATCGCCGGACGCATCAGCGAGGAAGACGTGCGCCGCACTGCCGGAACGCCCAGCGTGCAACCCGCTGCCGCCTCTGCCGCTGGCAGCAGTGCCCCCGCCGCTGCCCCAGCACAGGTTCAGGCCGCGCCGCTGCCCAATTTCGAGAAGTGGGGCACGGTCAAGCGCGAAGACATGTCCGGCATTCGCAAGGCCACCGTACGCTCCATGACCGCCTCGTGGTCAAGTATTCCGATGGTCACCCACTTCGACAAGGCTGACGTGACCGCGATGGAAGAAACCCGCAAGCGCTTCGGCGCGCGGGTAGAAAAGGCGGGCGGCAAGCTGACCATGACCCACATCCTGATGAAAGTCGTGGCGAACGCCCTGCGCCAGTTCCCCAAATTCGGCGCGAGCCTGGATCTGGAAGCGCAGCAGGTGGTCTTCAAGGACTACATCAACATCGGCGTGGCGGTGGATACCCCGGTGGGTCTGCTGGTGCCAGTGGTCAAGGACGCCGACCGCAAGAGCATCACCGAGCTGGTGCTGGAGCTGGCCGAACTGGCGGGCCGGGCACGCGAACGCAAGCTCAAGCCCGATGAGATGTCGGGGGCCACCTTCACGATTTCCAACCTGGGCGGCATCGGCGGCCACGCCTTCACCCCGATCGTCAACAGCCCCGAAGTCGCCATCCTGGGCGTCTCGCGCGGCGGCCTGGAGCCGGTCTGGAACAAGGAAACAAACGCCTTCGAGCCGCGCAACATGCTGCCCCTGTCGCTGACTTACGATCACCGCCTGATCGACGGCGCAGATGCGGCCCGCTTTGTGCGCTTCATTGCCGAAGCGCTGGAAGACCCCTTCCTGATCTCGCTGTAACTCGAGGCTGTCTCTCAACAAGTCTGAGAAGAGAATCCCCCGTTCAGTGTGACGGGGTTTTCTTTGTCGTAAATCTGTCAGGACTGGCCCGTTATCGTCCTGAGCGTGAAAAAGCTGCTCCTGCTTGCGCCCGTGCTGCTCGCTGCCTGCGCCCCCGCTTACACTGGCCTTAAGCCCGGCCCGAACGAAATCATCGTGGAAGCCACTTCCCCATCTCGCCGCCCAGCACCCTGGGGGATGAGCAGTCGGCGGGCATCACGGGATTCGCCGTGATCTCGGTCCTGCTGCTCAAGAACCAGCCCGCTGAGTTGGGCTTGCCGGACGGCTACACCAGTTTCTCCTTTCCAAACGGCGCGGCCAGCATGCAGCGCGTCAGCGCCCCAGACAGCCCCATGCACGTCAAGATCGACTGGCAGGCCAGCAAGCCGCCCACGCAGAACACCGTGAATGTGCTGTGGGAAAGCCGTCCCATCGGCGGCAAGCTGCTCAGTGTGACGGTCAAGGCCAGCAGTTCCGACACGGCAGTCAACACCCGGACTATTGAGGACCGTTTGATCGCGAAATTTGTCAGCCAGACTGGCATCCGCCTCATCGCCAGTGGACGCTGAGCTATAGACCAGCAAGAAAATCCCCGCCGCAGTGGACGGAGATTTCTCAGCTTCAGGACGCTTGAACGGTGACGCTCAGGCTTTTTCCAACCGCGCCGCTTCCACCTGCGCCGCCTGAATCGCCGTCAGCGCAATGGTGTACACGATGTCGTCCACCAACGCCCCACGCGACAGGTCATTGACCGGCTTACGTAAGCCCTGAAGCATCGGCCCCACCGCCACCACGCCCGCCGCGCGCTGCACGGCCTTGTAGGTGGTGTTGCCCGTGTTCAAGTCGGGGAAGATGAACACGGTGGCGCGGCCTGCCACGGGGCTGTCCGGGGCCTTCTGGCGGCCCACGCTCATCACGCTGGCGGCGTCGTACTGCATAGGGCCGTCCACCATCAGGTCCGGGCGGCGTTCCTGGACCAGCTTGGTCGCCACACGCACCTTTTCCACCTCATCGCCACTGCCACTCTCGCCTGTGCTGTAAGACAGCATGGCAATGCGCGGCGTGATGCCGAAGGCCAGGGCGCTGTCGGCACTCTGGATGGCGATGTCGGCCAGTTCCTCGGCGTTGGGGTTGGGGTTAATGGCCGCGTCGCCGTAGACCAGCACCTGCTCGGGCATCAGCATGAAGAACACCGAGGAAATCAGCGCCGCGCCGGGGGCAGTTTTGATCAGTTGCATGGCGGGGCGCACGGTGTTGGCGGTGGTATGCACCGCGCCGGACACCAGCCCGTCCACCTCGCCCAGCGCCAGCATCATGGTGCCCAGCACCACGGCGTCTTCCAGTTGCGCCTCGGCCTGCGGGGCGGTCAGGCCCTTGCTCTTGCGAAGTTCCACCATCGGGGCCACGTACCTGGAGCGGATGGTGTCCGGGTCAATGATTTCCAGCCCCGGTGGCAGAATCAGCGCCAGCCCGTCGGCCACCTGACGCACCTTTTCGGGCGAGGCCAGCAGCAGCGGGCGGGCGATGCCCTTTTCCACGCAGCGGATGGCGGCGCGGATGGTGCGGGGTTCGTCGCCCTCGGGCAGCACAATGCGCCTGTTGGCCGCGCGGGCGCGTTGAATCAACTCGTAGCGAAAGGCGCTGGGGGGAAGACGGCGCTCGCCCACTACGTCCGGCGTGCGGATGCGGGTTTTCAGGGCGGCCAGATCCAGACGGTCCGCGATGAAGTCCAGCGTGTGGTCCATGCGCTGGGTGTCGTCGTGCGGCACGCGGGCGTCCATGCGCGAGAGCCGCGAGGCGGTATTGAAGGAATTGGTCTTCACCCGCATGACGGGCAGGCTGGAGGTCAGTGACGCCCAGCACAGCTTTTCAATGCTGTCCTCCGGCCCACTGTCCGAGGTGTACATCAGGCCCGCCAGCGGCACGCCGCTCAGGTGCGCCAGCGACGCGGCCATGATCACGTCCTCGCGGTCTCCGGGGGTGACCACCAGTGCGCCGGGAACAAACAGGTGGGCCATGCGCGGCACGGTGCGGGCGGTGACCACGGTGCTGGTGACGCGTCGGAGCTGGGCCTCGCCCTCGTTCAGCACCTCGGCTTCCAGATGGCGGGCCACGTCCAGCGTGCGCGGGGCGGCCAGCGCGGGCGACTGCGCCACCACGCCCAGCAGCGGCAATTCCCCACTCGCCAGCAGCGGACTGCGCGCCCGCAACTCGGCCATCAGGCCACCAAAATCCAGCTCTTTAGGCGCAAAGTTCAGCACGTAGCCTGACAGCCCGGTGCCGTCGCTGCGGCGATAATTCTGGGCGGCGATTTCCAGTTCGTCGGCCAGTGTCCCTGCCGTCACGCCGCTGAGACTGGACACCAGAACGGTACTGGCCTCCAGGTTGCGCGCCAAGCTGGCATTCAATGCGCCCGCGTACACGTTGCGCTCGGTCAGGGCCAGCCCCTCGGCGATCAGCACATCTGCGCCGAAGCCGTCGGTGGCCGCGCGCGACAGGGCGATCACGTTTTCCATCAATTCCTCTTCCGCGCCGTGGCTGAGCTGGTCCTCAGCCCTGGACAGGGGAATCGGATCGGGGGTTTTCAGGTGGGCCAGCACGCGGGCAAAATGCACGCTGTCGTCGGTGGCGCTCTCGTGCGTCTGCGCGATGGGCTTCAGGAAGGCGACTTTCAAGCCCTGCCGTTCCAGCGCGCGGGTCAGGCCCAGCGCCGTGCTGGACAGGCCCACGGCGTTGCGGGTGGGGGCGATGAAGAGGGTTTTCATGGATTCCTCCTTCGGAAGGGTCTAAGGGTCTGAAAGTCTGAGGGCGAAAAATGTGCGCTCAGCGGGGCGTGAGCGACAGGACTTCCGCCGTCTCGCGGGCGATCATCCATTCCTCGTTGGTGTTGACCACCAGGGCCGGGAGGGTTTCGGGGGAGCTGATTAAGCCACCTTGACCGCGCACGGCTGCCGTGTTGGCGGCCTCGTCTAACCCGAACCCGAGGAGCGGCAGGCGGGCCAGCGTTGCCGCGCGCACCGTGGCACTGTTCTCGCCGATGCCTCCGGTGAAGACCAGACCGTCCACGCGGCCCAGGGCGACGGCCATCGCTGCAATGCCCTGCGCCAGCCGGTAGACGAAGATTTCCACGGCCAGCCTCGCGCCGTCATGTCCACGCGCCGCCGCTTCCTCCAGCTCGCGCATGTCGTTGGTCAGGCCGGACAGGGCCAGCAGGCCACTTTCACGGTTCAGGGCCGCCGTGATCTGGGTCAGGGTCAGGCCGGACACGCGGGCCAGATAGTCGTGCAGGCCGGGGTCCACGTTGCCGCTGCGGGTTCCCATCACCAGACCTTCCAGCGGGGTCAGGCCCATGCTGCTGTCCACACTGCGCCCGCCGAGAACCGCGCAGACGCTACAGCCGTTGCCCAGGTGGGCGGTGATCAGATTGAGGTCCGAGAGTGGACGGTCCAGCGTCCGCGCCGCCTCCCCAGCCACAAACGCGTGGCTGATGCCGTGAAAGCCGTAGCGCCGGACGCCATGTTGCCGGTACCACTCCTCTGGCACGGCGTAGCGGTAGGCGACTTCGGGCAGGGTCTGGTGAAAGGCGGTGTCAAACACGGCCACCTGCGGCAGCCCCGGAAAGGCGTTCATGGCGGCCTCAATACCCGCGATATTCGCCGGGTTATGCAGCGGCGCAAGCGGCACGCAGTCGCGGATGGCCTCCAGCACCTCAGGGGTGATGGGGGCGGGGGCGCTGAAGCGGCTGCCACCATGCACGACACGGTGGCCCACCGCCCGCACGTCCTGGCGCAAGCCCAGCACGTCCAGTTCGTTCAGCACCAGCCGCATGGCCTCAGCGTAACTGCCGCCGTTCAGGGAATGGGTCTGCCGCTTGCTGCTGCCATCCTGCTGGGTAGAGTCCAGCCGCATGGATGCCGCCTCCGCGCCCAGCCGCTCGGCCAGCCCGCTTAAACGCGTTTCACCGGAGGCCGGGTCAATGACGGCGAATTTGAGGCTGCTGCTGCCGCTGTTGAGAACCAGGGTCCACATATGGCGGCATTCTTTCAGACGCGGGGCGGGACACGCGGGAGCCGTCAGGTTTTCTTCAGGTGGGCTGGGATTTCAGAGGCTGGCGATGGGGCCAATAGACGTGTTCCAGTGGCGTTTTTCTACCCACCCTTCAGACAACTCTGCCGCTCTGCGCTCGGGCGTTTGGCACATTCGGCAGCCGCCCCGATAAACTTCGGAATATCGCCCCCGTTGCGTTCCAGCAGGGCCAGGAAGTCCGGCACCAGCGTCGCGTAGGCGGCCACCGCACCCAGCGAGGCGTTGTTGGCGCCACGCCTGAACCAGCCGTCGTAACCCGCGTAACCGTCCCAACTGGCCTTGAGGGCGACGTAACGGTCATTCAGGGTCTGGATGATCTGCGCCTTGCGGGTCTGGATTTCGGCGGCGGGCAGCTTCTGGGAGTACAGGGCTTCCAGCTCGCCGCGTGTTTGCAGCAGCAGTTTCTCGAAACCTGCGGCCCTGGCCTGTGCAAGCCGATCTGCCTCAGCCAGTTCGGGGGTGCCGTATTCCTTCAGCCAGCGCCGCATCCCCGCCTCTTCAACTGAGGTGGCGAAGGATTCGTTGAACACAGTGTCGTCCTTGACGTACAGCGCCGGGTGCGCCAGTTCATGAATGACGGTGCGGATCAGGTTGGCGTCGCCGGAATTCAGCATGGTGGACAGCACCGGGTCTTTCAGGTAGCCCAGCGTGCTGTAGGCGCTGACGCCGCCCACGCTCACGTCGTCCCCTGCCGCGCGGCGCTTGTCGGCGTAGGCCCGCGCGGCAGCCTCGTGGAAGTAGCCCCGGTAGGTCACGCAGCCCGCGATGGGAAAGCAGGAGGTGAGCAGGTGAATGCTGTCGGGCGGCGCGGAAAACACGTTCCAGACCACGGCAGGCCGTCCCACGTCCACATACTTGAGGAACGAGCCGTGATCGGGCAGGCCCAGTTCGCCTATCGCAAAGGCCCGCACCCGGCCCACCAGTTCCAGCTTGCGGCGCACCTCCGCGTCGGTGGCAGAATCGGCCAGCACATCGGCAATGGGCCGCGCCCGCTGAAGCAGGTCCAGTTGCCCGCCCGCCGCCTGCGCCAGATAGCGCACGTCCGAGCAGGCCGAGAGCGCGGCCACCAGCGCCACGACTCCAACAGTGATCAGCGCAACTCTAGCGGGCCGCATGACCCACTTCCCGGACCTCGGCCACCAGCGCGGCAATCGCTTCCGGCCAGGCTGGATATTCAAATTTGAAGCCCGCGTTCAGCAGACGCTCCGGTACGGCATAGCGACTTTTGAGCAGCAGTTCGGCCTCGGAGTTCATCACTTTCGCGCCCAGCCCGATCAGCCCAGCGGTAGACGGAATGCCCAGCGGCATGCCCCAGGCGTTGCGGTAAGCACGCAGGAAATCCCGGTTGGGCAGCGGGTTCGGCGCGCTGACATTGATGGGACCTGCCAGCTCATGCGCGATCAGAAACTCCACCGCCCGGCAGAAATCGCGCTCGTGAATCCACGACACGTACTGCATACCGCCCGCCATCGGGCCGCCCAGACCCAGGCGCATCAGCGGATCGGTGGTGGCCATCACACCGTCCGCGCCGAGGCCATAGACCATCGCGGTTCGCAGGGCCACGCGGCGGGTGTGGGGCAACTCCTCTTCCATCAGGGCAGCCTCCCAGCGCTGGCCCACGTCCACGCTGAAGCCGTCTCCGATCTCACCCGCGGCCTCGGTCTGCGGGGTCTGAGCGCTGCGGTAAATGGTTCCGGTGCTGCTGTTCAGCCACACGGACGGGGGCTGTGCAGCTTCCTGGATCGCCGTGCCCAGCGCCCACGTGGTGTCCAGGCGTGAGGTATAGATGTCCAGCATGTTCTGCGCGGTGTAACGGCAATTCACGGTGCGTCCGGCCAGATTCAGCACGGCGGCGGCCCCATCAATCTCGCGGCTCCACTCGCCCTGCCGCAGACCGTCCCAGCGCACCCAGCGCCCCGGCATCGTTACGGCGGAAGGTGAGCGCGAAACCGTCACCACGTCCCAGCCCAGGGCCGCAAAATGCCGCGCCACCGCACGCCCCAGAAAGCCGGAACCGCCTGCGAGGACCAGCCGAGGTTGAGACGTCATGCGGGCATAGTAGCGGGCGGGGCGTGGATAAAAAGGGGACAAAAAAAGCCCCCTCCACGCGGGAGAGGGCGGGCGTGGGGGGCCTGCGGTTCAGTTCATCTCGCCCACGGGCACGGGCTTGGGCCGCAGATCCTCGGTGAAGTTGGCCAGCCACGCACCCAGCGCGCCGCCCAGGATCGGCCCCACGAAGTAAATCCACATGTTGGCCCAGGTACCGCCCGCCACCGCTGCGCCCAGGGCACGGGCCGGGTTCATGGTTGCGCCGCTGATGGGGCCGACGGACAGAATGCCCACCACGATGGTCAGACCCACGATCAGGCCGCCCAGCACGCTTTTCTGGTGAATGGCCACCTTGACCACCACCAGCACCAGAAAGGCAGTGGTGATCGCCTCGGCCAGCAGACCGCCGCCCACGCTGACGCCACTGCCCAGAGTTGCTGCGCCGTAACCGACTCCGACTTTTTGCATGGCGTCCTGCCCGGCCACCGCCACGGCGGCAAAGGCCCCCAGGATGCCCCCCACAAACTGCGCGGGAATGAAGGCCAGCGTGTCGCTCCATTTCTGGTGTCCGGTCAGGCTCAGGCCGATGCTGATGGCAGGGTTGAACTGCCCGCCGCTGACGGTGCCCAGCGCCATGGCCATCACGGCAATTGCCAGCCCGTGCGCGAAGGCCACACCCAGCAACGTCGCGTCGTTGGCGATGGAGAGCATGCCCGCAAACAGCAGGGCAAAGGTGCCGATGGCCTCGGCAATGAGCTTCTTGGTCAGCATGAGAGGAATTGTAGAATAATGTCAAGTTTTTCACAATCTAATGCTTAGACGACTCAATAATTTGTCCCATGCGGCTGGACGGACGGTCAGCTCTGCCCTTCCTGCGGCACCCGCTCGCGCGAGTACGGTTTGTACCCCGGCGGCGTCCCAGTCTGGTCACTGAAAAGCGCCGTGGTCAGGTAACGCGCTCCAGTGTCACAGGCGATGGTGGCCACGCGCTTCCCCGTTCCCAGTTCGCGGGCCACCTGCAACGAGGCCCAAGCGTTGGCCCCGCTGCTCATGCCCACGAACACCCCTTCCTCCTGGGCCAGACGGCGGGCCAGCGGGTAGGCGTCCTCCTCCCAGACGGTGATCACGCGGTCAATGATGCTACGGTCCAGATTGTCGGGAATAAAGCCTGGCCCCATGCCCTGAAAGCCGTGTTCGCCACGCTCGCCGCCGCTGAGGACATTGCTGCGGGCGGGTTCCACGGCGATGATCTGAATGTCAGGGTTCTGGGATTTAAGGAACCGCCCCACACCGCTGATCGTGCCCCCTGTGCCGCTGCCATACACGAAGGCGTCGATGCGTCCGTCCATCTGCTTCCACAGTTCCGGGCCGGTGGTGCGCTCGTGGACGGCGGGGTTGGCGGGGTTGGTAAACTGGCCCATCACCACGGCCCCAGTTTCCTCAGAAATGCGCCCGGCTTCCTCGATGGCGGCCAGCATGCGGCGTGCGGGATCAGTCAGCACCAGCTCTGCGCCGTAGGCCCTGAGCGTTCGCTTGCGCTCCTCGCTCATCTGGGCGGGCATGCACAGGATCAGTTTGTACCCCTTGGCCGCCGCCACCTGCGCCAGCCCAATGCCGGTATTGCCGCTGGTGGGTTCCACGATGGTGCCGCCGGGCTTCAGGCGTCCGCTGCGTTCGGCGTCCTCGATCAATCCCAGCGCGGTGCGGTCCTTGATGCTGCCGCCGGGGTTCTGGCCCTCCAGTTTCACGAACACGTCGGCCATGCCGCCTTCCGTCACGCGGCGCAGTTGCACCAGCGGCGTGTTGCCAATCAGCGTTTCAACCATGCCCGCCAGCATAAGCCCGGTCCGCAGCACGCACGAGGGCAAGTCTCCCATTCGCCGCCAATTCGAGCCTCGCAACAGCAAAAACCCCCTCACCGTAGAGAGGGGGTTCCTGAGCGCGAGGAGCGTTTAGCCCTGCGTCTTGAGATCGGTGTCGGGCGTGTTCTGCTTGCCCAGGTCCGGCTGGCTGTCCAGCGCACCCTTGCCGTGTTCGGCGGGGCGGCTGTTCATCGGGTTGATGTCCGGCGTTTCCATGCTCACGCTGTCCAGCAGGATGTCCAGCACGTCGCCCCCGGTGGCCAGTTCCACGGCCTTGTGGGTCACGATTTCGCCCAGGTTCAGGATAATGCTGTCATCGGGGGCCAGGATCACGCGGTTGACTGGGCGGCCCAGGGCGTCCTTGATGCGCTGCTCGTGGGCGGCCTGCTGGCGCTCGTCCAGCGCCGTTTCGGCATCTTCCCGGCGCTCGCCCAGCCAGCCCCTGGCACGCTCGAACAGGTTGCTGGCCCCGCTGGACACGTTCTCCAGGCCACCGGCCAGGGCGGCGCGGGTGTCGGTGCCACTTGCCTGTGCCGGGCGGCCCACCGTGGCAGCCAGCAGTTGGTCCTGAACGCCCAGATGCTGGGCACGCTCCAGGATCGCCGCCGTGACGATCTGGCCCTGTGCGGCCACCAGACTGCCGCTGGGGCTGCGAACCTCCGTTTTGGCACGGCGGCCAATGGCAGCCTCGGGGCTGCTGGGGTCCACGGCGACGGCAGTGTCGCCGCTGCCGCGCAGGCCACCCGCAATCGCTCCGCCCGTGGCGGCGGCGGTCAGTGCGCCCAGTTTGCCCACCTGCTCGGCACGTTCGGCCTGATACTCGGTGATCACGCCGCCCTTGTAGACGATGGTCTCGCCCGCGTCGGTGGACACGTCCTGGCTGGCGGTCTTGCCCACCACATAGGTCTTCTGCCGTTCGGCGGTGGCATCGCGCATGTCGTCGAAGCCGCCCTGCACACGGTCACGGGCATTGCCGTAGCTGGCGACGATCACGCCGCCCGTCGCGGTGGTGGCCAGCATGGTCAGCTTGCCGTCCTGCTCGGCGCGGTCTGCCTGCTCCGCGGTGATGATCTGCCCCTTGGTGACGATGGTGGAGCCGTCCTCAGCCAGCAGGTCGCCCCCCGCCGCCTTGCCGATCACGTATTCCTTCTGGCGTTCCCTGGAAGCGTCGGCGATATTGCCGTAAGCGTCCGAGATCGACCCACCCGTCGCGGTGGTCGCCAGTGCGCCCAGCTTGCCATGCTGCTCGGCCAGATCTGCCTGCGCGGTAGTAATAGTGTCGCCTTTGGCCACGATCACGGTGCCGTCTTCCAGGGTCACGTCGCCGCCCGCCGTCTTGCCCACCGCGTATTCCTTCTGGCGTTCCCTGGTGGCGTCGGCGATGTTGCCGTAAGCGTCCGAGATCACGCCGCCCGTCGCGGTGGTGGCCAGCGCCCCAAGTTTGCCGTGCTGCTCGGCCAGATCGGCCTGCTCGGCGGTAATCGTATCGCCCTTGGCCACGATCACGGTGCCGTCTTCCAGGGTGATGTCGCCGCCCGCGTGCTTGCCCACCGCGTACTCTTTCTGGCGTTCCTTGGTGGCGTCGGCCACGTTCTCGTAAGCGCCCTTGATTGAGTCGCTCGCGCTGCTGAAGGCACCCTTGATTCCGCCCGGCTCCTGCTCCTGCATGGCGGCGGCCACCGACACAGGAACGATGGCGGCGTGTTCACCAATCTGCACGTTTTCCGGCGCGGGCACGAAGGTCCGCCCGTTGCTCAGATCCGAGAACAGCCCGCCGGTGGCCTCATAGCCCTCCACTTTGCCGGTCTTCTCGTCAAAATACACGTCGGCGATCTTGCCCAGATCCTGCCCGTCGGTGGTCAGCAGGGTCATCCCGATCAGGCTGATCTTGCTGTCCAGCACGTCGGCCAAGCGGTCATCGTCGCGGGTGGTGGTGACGTGGTCCGCCGAGTCGATCATGATGGCGTCCTCGCCAATCGAACGGATCATCTCGAAGGGCACCACTTTGGCGGCGCGGAACCAGCCGCCCTCATCGACCAGCAGGCCCAGAACCTCGTTGGCCTGATGGTCGAAGATCAGGTCATGCACGTTATCGATGCGCTGGCCCGAATCGATGGCGACGATATGCCGTCCCAGAATGTCTTTGCCTTTAATCATGGGTCACGCTCCAGTGTGGAAACAGAAAATTTGAGTGGTAAAAGTGCAGAAGAAGAAGTCAGGTGACTTTAAATAAAGCCCAGATTGAGGACGCCCTGCGGCTTCAGGTACAGAAAGTACGCCAGCAGGAAAACGACGAGAATGATCAGCAGGATCAGCAGCCAGGGGCCTGCGCCGCCACCGCCATTGCCTTTGAGTCGGGTCATGTTGCCTCCGTACCAAAGTGTAGAGATGAACGGCGGGTCAGTGATGGCTGAAGTCCTCAGCAGCACTTGTCCTAGCCTTGCGGTGGTCTTTATAAAATTTAACAGAGGACGGAGAGGGAAGGAGGAGTGGCTGTCCTGTTTCCCGTCAGCAGGCGGAGTGTTGCAATAGAAAGGAAGGTTGTCATAGAAATCGGCACGAGAAGGTGCAAAGTCGCCCCGCTGACTGGACCGCCCCGAACGCGCCGCGTGGCCCCCCGTGTAGCCTGAGCGGCGTGAACGCTCCCCCGAGCCTGCCTTTCCTCCGTGCCGACGTTGCGGCTGATGCTGCGTCTGAAACCCCGTCTGCCCGGACGGGTGAACGCCTGCTGGGCGAGTTGCCCCTGACCGTGCTGGTGGGCGTGACCGGCGTGGGCAAAAGCACGGCGCTGGACGCGTTGCAGGTGCTGGGCGGCCAGAAGGTGCTGCCGGACCGCCGCGAGGTCACGGACGCCGTGATGATCTGGCCGGGGGTGGGCCGCGACGTGACAGACCGTGAAGAACGTTTTGCCCTGACCGCGCAGTACCGCGCCGCCCACCCCGGCGGCATGGCGCAGGCGCTGGGATCGCTGCTGGCCGATACCCGCCACTGGGGTCTGTCCCCGTTGTTCGACGGCCTGCGCGGTCTGGACGAGGTGACTTACGCCGCCCGGAGCTTTCCGGCATGGCGTTTCGTAGCGTTGGGTGCACCCGACGCCGTGCGCGTGCGCCGCCTGCTGGGTCGGGGGGACGCTTTTGACCGGGTGATAGACACGGCAACAGGCGGCACCCTGCGGGCCGAGTTGGACAGTCTGGCAGGCATTTCCGGGGTCTTCTCCCCTGCCGAGCTGGACGGTCTGGCCGCACTGGAAGGCCCGGAGTGTGCGGCAGCCGAGGTGCTGGCAAAGGTGCGGATCGTGCTGAGCGAGCGCCGTCAGTACGATCCCGCCGCCGCCGAAGCGTTTTTGCGCGGGCTGCCGCCGGGGCGGGCGCTGGTTCTGGATACCGTGGCCCTGAATCCAGCCCAGGTGGCGCGGGCTGTCCAGGACTGGGCATGAACGACTTTGAAGCCCCCAAAAGTGGCGTGACCGTGCAGCAGATTGAGGCCATACCCTACCGGCTGCCGCTGACCTCCGCGCTGGCGTGGGGCGCGCATTCCGCCATCAGCGCCGCCGAGCATGTGCTGGTGCGCGTGACCCTGTCGGACGGCACGGTGGGACAGGCCGAGGCCACGCCGCGCCCCACCATCTACGGCGAGACGCCCGGCAGCGTGGCGGCTGTGCTGGCCCACCTCTCCCCGGCGCTGAGCGGGCTGGACATTGCCGACGAGGACGGCCTGAACCGGGTGAGAAACAGCGTGGCGAACAACCACACGGCGCGCGGCGCGCTGGACATGGCGCTGCACGACGCCCGCGCCCGCGCTGCGGGGAAAACGCTGTTCGACACGTTGATGGGACCGAATCCCCGCGTGCGCGTCAGTTTTATCCTGGGCCTGGGCACGCCCGCCGACATGCTGGCCGAGGCCGAGCGGGTGGTGGCGGCGGGTGTGCGCTGCCTGAAGGTGAAGGTGGGCCGCAACCACGCCCGCGATCTGGCGGTCATTTCTGAGTTGCGCCGCACGTTCGGGTCCGGGGTATCGCTGTATGCCGACAGCAACGAGACGCTGACCCCGGAAACAGCCCCCGCCGCCCTGAACGCCATGTGGGAGGCCGGGCTGCTGTACGTGGAAGAACCGCTGCCCGTGCGCCAATTGCGGGCGCGGGCTGACCTGCACGCCCGCAGCCTGCTGCCCATCGTGGCCGACGACAGTTGCTTTACCCCCGCCGATCTGGAGCGCGAACTGGACTTTGATACCTTCGACGTGCTGAACGTCAAGACCGCTCGCAACGGCTTTACCGACGGCGCGTGGATGCTGCGCGAGGCAGCCCGGCGCGGCAAACGCGGCATGGTGGGATCACAGGCCAGCACTGGACTGGGGACCCTGCACGCCGCCCTTCTCTCTACCCACGCCGAGGTGACCGAGCCGTGCGAACTGAGTTTCGTGCTGAAGCTGCAGGATGACCTGCTGAACCTGCCGATCACCTTCGAGGACGGCTGGCTGGACGTGCATGGTCTGCGCGAACATGCGGTGGACCCGCAGAAACTGGCGCGTTACCGCCTGTAAATATCCGCCGAACTGCCGGAGGTGACAGGCGGACTCAGCAGACCCCGCACGCCCTGCGCCATTCAGCAGAATTTCTATGCAGGTGACAGACCTGTCAGAAAACGGCGCGGATAATGAGGCATGGATCAAGGAATGCTCAACGCTCTGGCGCTTCCTCTGCTGTTTAGCATCTGCGGCGGCCTCTACCTGTACCTGCGTTTTCCCGAACGTCGCCCGCGCGCCCTGCTGGTCATGACCCTGTTTCAACTGGTGGGGGCCTACGGCTACGCCACCGCCCCGGAAGAGGGGCTGTTCGGCCTGCTGATCCTGCACGCAGCGGTGGTGTTTGTGCTGCTGGTGCGCCACCTGCAAGCGCCCACGCTGCTGCCGGGCAACATTTCCCAGTAATGCGAAATTGAGAGAAATCGAAGAAGAATCCGAGTAAGACTCGCAGAGTTGCGCCGCTGAGGAGTAAACCCGTACGGGTGCCATCTCACGCCGACAGTTCGTTCACGACGAGCGCGAGAACAGGAAAAGACCAACAGGCGACGAAGTTGGCGGCCCCATTGGAGGCCGCCATTTTTGATGATCCGGGGCTGTCGTGCTGGCGTATCTGGTCAAGGCCGAAGTGCCATGCGGACCCGGATTGCGAAACAGGGCCAACGCCCGAAAATCCGGGCCACACAGAAGCGGCAATCTCGTCCTGAAAAGCCTTCAGAGAAAGTGTCGGGGACTGGATACACCGGGCTACACTGGCAAAGTCAACGCCTGCCGCCGCGCCGGACGGTACAGCCCCAGATAAATGGCGATCACGCTTCCACCGTACATCAACAGCGTCCAGGCGAACAGCACCTGAAAGGCGAGGGTAAACGGCAACTGTCCGCGCACCACCCCGGCCAGCACGCTGCTGATGGCCCAGCCCGAGTCCCAGGCGATGATGTTCAGGGCCGAATACATCGGGCGGTCATCCTCGTCCAATGAGGACATGGCATATGCGCCGTACACCGGCCCGGCGGCGTTCATCAGTGCCCCGCGCGTGAACAGGGCCAGCGTGACCATCCACAGGTGGGGCGCAAACCCCAGCAGGGCCAGGAACGGCAGACTGCTGGCCTGCACCAGCAAGACCACCTGCAATTGCCCCAGACGGCGCACCAGCAGCGGCTGAAGCAGCGCGGTGGCCGCCGTCGCCAGACTGGCCCACGCGAACAGTTGCCCCAGGCTGGCGTAATTGATCTGGAATTTGCCCTCGATAAACACGTTCAGAAACGGAATGGTGGCCCCGGCCCCCAGCCCCACCAGCAGGTTGGGCAAGATCAGCCGGAACATCGCCCGCTTGTCTCGCACGGCGAAACTGCGCCCGGTCTGGGAGGTCTTGCCACTGGGTTTGAGCTTCAGGGCAGGAATCAGGCCCAGCAGTTGCAGGAAGGTGGCGACGAGCAACGCGGTTCGCAAAGCCCCCAGGCCCGTCGGCTCGGTCTGGGTAAACAGCGCGTAGGCTTCCGGCACGCGCCCGCCGATCAGGTTGCCCACAAAGCCCGCGCCGGTCATCAGGGCGCTCTGAACGCTGAACAGGGTCACGCGGCTGCGGTCGTCGCTGTTGTTGGCCATGAAGGGCGATCCGGCCACCATGACCAGCGCCGAGCCAGCACCCTGTACCAGCGCGCCTGTGACGATGCCGACTGGCCCCCCGGCCAGCGCCAGGATCAGCGTGCCCAAGAGACTCAGGGCTACCCCGATCTTGATGGTGTGGGCGTTGCTGATGCGGCGGGCCAGCGCCACGGCGGGCAGGCTCAGGAACACCAGCGTCAGTGCAGGCAGCGCGTTCATGATGCCCTGCCATTCCGGCCCCAGCCCCAGCGCCCGCAGGTAAAAGTTCAGGAACAGGGCCAGAAACGCCTGCGCCATCCCGAAGGAGAAAGAGGTGGTCAGGAACAGCCAGACCTGTGGGGCAAAGCGCCAGGTCATACGGACTCCGATTGAAAGGTGTTGAAAACGCCTGGAAATCCGAACGGGAGGAGCAGCGTCCTCATGGGCGTCTGTTCGCGACGATGGCGAGAAGGAGAAAAACGGGTTCCGGGCGTGGAGTGCAGGAATCGGCGCTGTCCCGATTTCTGCCGCGTTACAGACGGAATCCGTATCACAGGCGGCCCAGTGAGGCGTTGTGGCTCAACCCTCCACCCCGACTTTCGGGCAGAACGCCGCCATCTCGCACACCGCGCACTGCGGGTTGCGGGCCATGCACACGCGCCGCCCATGCAGGATCAGCGCGTGGTGCAGGAAGATCCAGCGTTCACGAGGGAACAGCTTCTGAAGATCAAGCTCTACTTTGTCCGGGTTGGTCTGCGTGCTGAGGCCCAGTCGGCGGGCCAGACGACCCACATGGGTATCGACGGCAATAGCGGGATAGCCGTATGCGTTGCTGAGAACCACGTTGGCAGTCTTGCGGCCCGCGCCGGGCAGGGCCACCACGGCATCAAAATCGTTGGGCACCTCTCCGCCATGCCGCTCGATCAGCAACCGCGCCAGCGCCGCCAGATTGCGCGCCTTGCCCCGGTACAGGCCGATGCGCCGGATGAACGGCTCAATGTCCTCTGCCGAAGCCTGACTCATGGCCTGGGCGTTCGGGTAATGCTCAAACAGGGCGGGCGTGGCAGCATTCACGCTGACATCGGTGGCTTGGGCGCTCAGGACCGTGGCAACCAGCAACTCGAAGGGCGTGCCGAAATCCAGTTCGGTGCGGGCATCGGGATAGAGGTGTTCAAGGGAAGCCAGAACCTGGGGGGCACGAATTCTGGCCCCGTTCGGCAAGCGCGCCACACCGCGCCCAGCGGGTTTTTTGGGGACAGAAGAAGTCACGCTTTCAAGCTAGCGCCTCAGACCCTGAATTGTCCGCCCGGCACGGACGCAACCTTTCGTCCCACCGCCGCGTATTGTGGGCATGAGAGTCGTTTCCCTGATCTTCGGCATTCTGGCTGCACTGGGCCTGCTGCTGGGCCTTTTACCGCTGTTCGGCTGGCTCAACTGGATTTTCGTGTTGCCCCCCGCCGTGCTGGGGCTGATCTTCGGGGCGATGAGCCGGGACCGGGGCGCGGTCACCCTGAGTGCGGTGGTGGCCGTGCTGGGCGCACTACGGCTGATGCTGGGCGGCGGCGTAATTTAACAAAACGGTCCGCACATTCTGGACAGGATTGTTTAAAAGGCAAGACCAGGTTCCAGCTAAACCTATCGCTTAATCAAATGTGAGGTTTTCTCACTTTTTGGCGCTAGACTGTTTATGAATGCAGAGTGCGCCTCCCAGCCCCGTGAATGCGGATCAAATTGACCTTCGACAGGTTTTCGGTACACTCAGGCGGTACGCGCCGCTGTTGATCCTGACTCCGGTGGTGGTGGCGAGCGCGGCGTATCTGCTGTCCAGTCGGCAGGCCCCGGTGTACGAGTCCAGTGCCAGCATCATCGCGGTGGACAGCAATGCCCAGAACTCGCTGATCAACAACACGCTGGTGACCGCTCCGCCGTTGCCGCAGGGCGCGGTAGAGCAGGTGCTGCACAGCCGCAATCTGGTGGCCACCATCATCGGACGGCTGGAAAAGAGCGATCTGCCGCCGGAGATCATCCGAAAGATGCGCGCGGACCTGAGCAAGGAACTCTCGGCCAACGTCTTCAACCGTCTGAAGGTGCGCGCCCGTCTGGACACACAGCAGCGCGGCGTGTACGAGATCCAGGCGCAGGCCGAGACCCCCGCAGCGGCCATGCAACTGGCCCAGGACGGCGTGGCCGCGCTGCTGGACTGGGACAACGCCCGCGCCAAGCAGAGCGTGACCCGCTCGCGCCAGAGCCTGCAAGGCCAGCTCCAGAACCTGACGGCCCGGATCGATTCCCTTCAGGATCCGCTGGAGCGTCAGAGCCTGGTGGCGGCGCGTGGTCAGGTGCTGCAAAACCTGTCGCAGATGGCGGTGCTGGAAACGGCAGCCACCGGCACGCTGCTCCCGGTGGCCGACGCGGTGGCTCCCAACCGGGCCGTCTCGCCGCGTCCGCTGCGCAATGCGGCGCTGGCTGGGCTGCTGGCGCTGTTCTTGGTGACGGGTCTGGTCCTGCTGACTGACAGCCTGCGCCGCCGGGTCAACGGCACCGAGGACCTGCTGCCGCTGGGCCTGCCCGTGCTGGCACAACTGCCGCTGGTGCGCCGCCGCAATCTGGCTGCCGGATTCCTGCCCGCCAGCCACAGCGGCCCGCTGTACGAGAGCATCGGCTTCCTGCGGATCAACGTGCAGTCCATGCTGGGGGACCGTGAACACCGCCGTCTGGTCATTTCCAGCTCCTATCCCGGCGAGGGCAAGAGTTCGATGACGGCGGCGCTGGCCGAGAGCCTGGGCGCGGCTGGACAGAAAGTGCTGGTCATCGACGCGGACCTGCGCCGCCCGACCCAGCTTAAGGTCTGGGCACCGGACCGTCTTGGCACGCACCCGCTGCCCGGCACTGACGCCAGTCTGCCGCCCGCCAACACCGTGACCGAGATGTTCCTGCGCCCAGACGCCGCCCATGCCACCCGTGTGGGCACCAACGTGGACCTGCTGCCCGCCGGAACGCCACACCGGGGAGACGGCGCGGGCAGCATCCTGAACCAGCCTGCCTTCCGCACCTACCTGGACCGCTGGGCACAGGGCTACGACTACGTGCTGATCGACACCCCGCCCATGCTGGGCCTGCCCGATACGCTGGCCGTGGCCCCCTATACCGACGGCGTGATTCTGGTGGTGGAAGGCGGCAAGACCCGATTGAACGACGTGGAGCGCAGCCTGCAAAACGCGCGCGTGGCCAACGTGACCGTGCTGGGCATCGTGCTGAACAAGATCGCCCGGACCAACGACTCGTATTACGCCTACGCCTACGGCACGGCGGACCAGAAAGCGGACGCGGCCCCTGTGCTGCCCACAGGCCGGGGCTGAGCGGCCACGCGGCACAGACCAGCAGCCGGGAATTCAGGGGAAGAGGTGATCTCTTCCTCTTTTCCACGTTTCCGCACTGCTGTACCCTCCCATGACGACTGAAATCACCCCAGCTCAGCCCCAGCCCGTCGCCCCGGCCCCGCTGTGGATTCGGGTGTGGCTGGCGCTGCTGGCCCCGCTGTATTTCTTCGCACCTGTGGCGGTCTTTGCCCTGCCCACACTGCGCCGTCTGCCCCGCCCGGTGTGGTGGGTGCTGGGCTTCTACGCCGTGACCCAGCAACTTCCGGCGCTGCTGACCCCCGAACCGCTGATCAACTCCGGACTGGCACTGGCACGCACGCTGCTGATGTTCAGCTTTGTCGCGCTGGGCGCGTCCCTGAATAGCACCCGCCAACTGGCCCCGCTGGGCGTGGGGCTGGCGGTGGTATACGTCACGGCACTGGGCCTGACAGGTATTGATGGCCTCAATCCCCTGAGCCAGCGCCTGGGCCACCCCTATATGACCCCCATCACGCTGGGGCTGGCCGGGGCGGCAGGGATCTGGATGGCGCTGTTCGCCGGGGGAAAATTGTGGTGGCGCGTGCCGCTGGGGACGGTGGCGCTGGGCATTCTGCTGCTGTCGGGCAGCCGGGGACCGCTGCTGGCGGCGCTGCTGGGCATGGCGCTGGGCTTCGCGGTGCGCCAGAGCCGCCGGGTGGCGCTGGGTATCCTGGCTGGGGCGGCGCTGCTGGCCGGTGGCTTTTACGCCGGCACCCGACTGGATCTGCCTGCCATCAACCGCCTGAGCAACTCGGATACCTCCGGGCGCGATCTGGTCTGGAACAACGCCCTGTCGGTGATCCGCAGCGAGCCGATCAGCGGCGTGGGCAGCTACCGTCTGGGCGCGCGGCTGTCCCCGCCCGGCGAGAAATGCACGCTGTGGCCCGCCCCGGACGG
Source organism: Deinococcus sp. AJ005 (assembly GCF_009017495.1). Classification (NCBI taxonomy): domain Bacteria; kingdom Thermotogati; phylum Deinococcota; class Deinococci; order Deinococcales; family Deinococcaceae; genus Deinococcus; species Deinococcus sp. AJ005. The sequence goes on from NZ_CP044990.1 coordinate 3,333,393, forward strand.
TACGCTGGCCCCCTGTCCAGCCTGGATAGACCGCCTGGGCCAGCCATGGCTGATCGCCCACAACGTCACCTTGCAACAACTGGCCGAGACCGGGCCGCTGGGGCTGCTGGGCCTGTTCGTGCTTCTGGGCGTGGGCGTGGCGGCGGCGTGGCGACAGCGCGATCCGCTGGGCATCGCGGTCCTCGCGGGCCTGCTGGTGGCCACTGCCAACGACAACACCCTGATCGTCCCCGGTCCCTTTGTGGGCGAGCTGTTCTGGGTCACCATAGGCTCCGTGCTGGCGCGCATGCCACAGCGTTCGCCCGCCGTGGGCTGGGCTGGAGGCGCGGCGGCGGCAGGCTTGCTGGCCGCCCTCTCATTTCCGCTGCTGGTGGGAGCGCTGCGGCCAGCGCCCACGATCAAAGCCTCGCTGGACGCCCTGATCGCCCCACGCAACGTTCAGGACACCCAGAATTACCAGGCGTTCGTGCGACTGAACCTGCCCCCCGGCCCCTACCGCGTGTCTCTGCGGGCCTGCCAGAGCAGTTGTTCCACCATCATCACGCTGCCCGTCACCGCCCCTGCCAGCGGCCCCACCCCTCTGCTCAAGCTGGGCGGCAACCTGTACGACACGGCAACGCAACGCGTGGAATTACTGGTCTATCCTGGCGAAGGCTCGGTGCGTCCGCAGCCGCTGGCGCAGACCTCGTGGACGGTGACGCGCACGGCAAAATCACCCTGAGCAGCAGGGTTGAACAATTACCAGCTCCTTACCGTGCCATGCGTCGCCTGCAACCTTCTGTGGCTCCGGGTTCTGGTCAGACGGACCCTAGCGCAATGCGGCGCGCACAGCGGCAGCGGCATCCAGGACGGGCAGCCCGCCGGAACGGTTGACATTCGCCAGCAGGAGGGTGCGGGTCTGTTCCGCGCTCAGGCCGGGGTTCGCGCCGCGCATCAGGGCCACGACGCCGCTGACCAGCGGGGCGGAGAAACTGGTGCCCGCCTCCAGCCCATAGCCGCCGCCAGAGGCCAGCACAGGAATGTCCAGTTCTGGCGTGCTGCCCGGACAGATACCGCCCACCCCACCCGGCGCGACGATGTCCAGCACGCGGGGATGCTGGGCATTTGGGCGGGCGCTGTAGCAGGCCAGCGCGTTGTCGCTGCTGCCCAACGCCCCGACGGCGATCACGTCCGGGTGACTGGCGGGGTAATAGACCCCTTCACTGGCCGAGTTGCCCGCCGCCGCGACGATCACCGCCGTTTTTGCCGACGCCGTGAGCGCTGCGCCCAGCACCGCGTCCTCGATTCCCGGCGCACCCAGACTGATGTTGATGACTCTGGCTCCCTGCTGGACGGCGTAGTTCAGTCCGGCGGTCAGGTCCGCTGTGCTGCCGTTGCCACTGCTGTCCAGCACCTCGATACCCATGACTGGCCCGCTCCAGACCACGCCCGCGAGACCCACGCCGTTGTTGGTCTTCGCGCCGATCAGACCCGTGACCTCGGTGCCGTGTTCGCTGGCCGTGACCTCACCCGTGGCGGGGCCAGCCGCCAGACAAGACACCCCGGCTTCCAGGCGGCCCTGCAATTCGGGATGGCTGCGGTCCGGGGCAGAGTCCAGCACGGCGATCCTGGCCCCCAGCGGTGTTTTGCCCGCCGCCGTCAGTGCGTCCCAGGCCGCCGGAACCCCGCTACGCGTCAGATAATTCTGGAACACGTTGATGCCTCCCACCTTCAGACCTGCGTTGCCCGGAAAGGCCGGATCGTTCGGCAGGGCCAGCGCCCGGTACACGTAGTTGGGCTGGGTCCGCAGACCCGCCACCCCCAGGCGCTGCGCGAAGGCCCGGTCATCCTCGCCTGCCGGGGTCCAGGCCAGTTGCACGCCGGGCACCACGACCTGCGTCTGCACGCCAGACAGCGCACTGAGGGCCTGGGCACTCAGGTTCGTGGCCGCGCCGCCCTGCAAGATCAGCACCTGTCCCGGCACATGCGCGGCGCTCCAGTCGGACGTGGCCTGTGGCCAGCTCAGGGGCGCGGCCTCCAGTGAAGCTGCGCCCACCCCGGCGGCCCCCAGGGTGCGGCAGGCCACAGGAATGGGCGGCTCAACCGGGTCTGGCCTGGGCGTCGGCTCCGGCGTGACCGGCTGGTCCAGACAGGCGGTCAGAAGCAGCGGCAACAGCAGGGCGGACATCAGCACACGGCGGGGCATGATTTCAGGGTACAGGCCCCGAAGCTGAGACGCGTGGGGCCTGCGCCCCCGGCCCTGGCCCCAGAAATACAGAGAGGACCGCGCCGCCCAGCCGTTCCACCACGCGCGGTAATGCGCCCGTAATGCCGGAGGAAGAGGCTGTTCCCAGTCCAGAAGCCTACCCGCACCCCGCAACGCAGCCCAGTCAATCAGCCCGGAGGTTCGTCCCATGTCCGATCAGACCACGCCCCAGACCGCGACTTCCCAGAACTCAGCTTCCCAGGCCGCAACGCCTCAGCACGCAGCCGCCCCCAACGCCACGCCTGCGCTGACGGTGCAAGACGCCATGCATCCCCGCGCCGTGAGCATCGGCGCGCACGAAACGCTGGCCGACGCCGTGGTCGCCATGCAGGAACTAAAAGTCAAGCGGCTGCCGGTGATCCAGAACAACAGGGTAATCGGCATCCTCACGGACGGCGAGGTCCGCCGCAACCTGCCGCCGCTCAAGGAAGGGCTGACCCCCTGGGACTTCGCGGGCCGCGTGGGGCGGGTGCGGGTACGCGAGGCCATGCGCCAGCCTGTGCATACGGTCACCCCTGAAACGCCCCTGGCGACGGCGGTTCGCACCATGCTGGAAAGGCATATCGGCGGGCTGCCCGTGGTAGACGGAGACGGCGCTCTGCTGGGCATGCTGACCCTGACCGATGTGCTGCGTGCCGAGGCCAGAACCCCCCGCCTGCGCTGGGGCGTGGTGGAGCAGCACATGACCGTGGGCGTGGTGACCACCCCCGCCGACGCCCCGGCCCACGAAGCGGCGGCCAAACTCAGGGTCTCGCGCCTGCGCGTGCTGCCCGTACTTCAGGACGGGGTGCTGACGGGCCTGCTGCACGAGGTTGATCTGGCCGAGGCCATAGACCGCGCCAGCGCTGGACACGGCGACACGGTCATGGGCGGTCAGTTCTTCCTAGAGGGCAAAACGGCCCGCGACCTGATGCGCCCGCCCACCGGACACCTGCGCGCCGGGACCCCCATGCGCGACGCCCTGAGCCAGATGCTGGCGCTGAACGTTCACGGCCTGCCCATTGTGGACGATGGGGGCGAACTGCTGGGCGTGGTCACCATCAGCGACGTGCTGAAAACCGTGCTGGGGCAGACCGAAGAGGGCCAGATAAAAGAGAGCCAGACGAAAGAGGGCTAGCCTTCAGAGAGCCGGAGCGGGGGCTGATCTGGCCGGACAGCCAACCCCGTAACCTCTCTTTCCCTTTCACGCCGCCGTCTGCTCCAGACTGGCGGCGTGTCCGCGCCCGCCGCCTTCCGCCACCCCTTCCGGGCGTACTCGCCCGCCGATTTCCATTTTCCGCTGCCCGAAGGCCACCGCTTCCCGTATTACAAGTACGCTGGGGTGCGAGAGCTGCTGCGCCCACATCTGCCCGTACCGGACGCGCCCGCCCTGCGCTGGGCCGATGCGGCGCGGGTGCATGACCCACACTGGCTGCGGCGCTGGCGTCGCGGAGAGGTGGGGAAGAATGAGGAACGCGCCCTGGGATTGCCGTGGTCCCCGGAGATGGTGGAGCGTTCACGCCGCGCGGCAGGCGGCTCGCTGGCAGCCCTGCACGACGCCATGAACACCGGCTGGGGCGCGAATCTGGCCGGGGGCACGCACCATTCCTTCCGGGACCGCGCCGAGGGCTTCTGCCTGCTGAACGACGCCGCGCTGCTCACAAAGGTGGCGCTGGACGACGGGCTGGCCTCGCGGGTGGCCGTCATTGATCTGGACGTTCATCAGGGCAACGGCACGGCGGCCATGCTGGGCGCAGAGGCGCGGGCCTTTACCCTCAGCATTCACGGCGAGCGCAATTATCCCTTTCGCAAGGAGATCAGCTCGCTGGACCTGGGCCTGGGCGACGGCGTGACCGACAGCGAGTATCTGGACGTGCTGCAACGGCAGGCGCTGCCCGCGATAGAGGCGTTCCGGCCCGATCTGCTCCTGTTCCTGGCCGGGGCGGACGTGCTGGCCGGGGACCGCTTTGGACGCTTCGCGCTGAGTCTGGACGGCCTGCGCGAACGCAACCGCGCGGTGCTGTACTGGGCAAAAAGAGCGGCTATTCCAGTGGTGACGGTCCTGGCCGGCGGCTATAACAACGATCATGAACTCACCATTAAAGCCCATGCCAGCGTGGTTTTAGACGGCTTGGAGGTCCTGGGTTAGACGATAGATGACAGCGGGGATTTGGTCAGTCTTCATACTGTGTCGGCTGAACGTTCAGAGGTTATTCAAAGCTTGTACAGTGCTGGTACGAAAGGCTGTTCAGAGAAGTGGCGTCAGGTGTAGCGCGCAGGTCCGACTCGGGTGAGCCGAACTTTTTTTCTGAAATGCCCCTTGTCCCCACAGGAGCGTCTATGACCTACGTAACCCCCACCGCCGTTCTTCCCGTGACCCACGCCGATCTCTCCGCCCGTCAGGTCCGCCGGGGCCAGACGCTGTACTACGCCGGAGACAGCTCACCCAGCCTGTACCGTCTGGAGAGTGGCCTGATGCGCGCCGTGCGCCTGACCCCGCAGGGCCGCAACCTGACCGTGCGCCACATCCACCCCGGCGACATCTTCGGCGAGGAAACGCTGCACGGACAGACCCGCGCCCATCAGGTCGTCGCGCTGACCGACGCTGCGCTGACCCCCATCCACCCCGAACACCTGTCCGCCTCCGAACTGTGGGACCTGACCCGCAGCCTGAGTGCCCAGCTCCAGCGCATGATGACCGACGGCGTGCACATCCAGGACGGCGACCTGCGCGAGCGCATCGCCCGTTACCTGCTGAACCTCGCCGACAGCACCCTGGGCGGCCAGCATGCCGACGGCGCACGGTATGTCCGCGCCACGCATGAGCTGATTGCCGAGGGAACCGGGGCGACCCGCGAGAGCGTGAGCAAGCTGATCGGCGAGATGCGCGATGACGGCCTGCTGCTGCCCGCCTACCGCTGCCTGACCCTGATCGACGAAACCCGCCTCAAGGGCCTGAGCGGCTACCACGGCTGAATTCCGACAACCCATCACTTCCCTCTCTGTTTTATCGGAGAGGGATTTTTTCTGGCTTTACCACCACCCGCGCCGCTTAAAGTAAAGGGCCAGCAGGCCGCCGACCAGCAGGAAACTGCCCCAGGCCATCACATAACCCAGCGGCCACGCCAGCTCCGGCATGGCCTTGAAGTTCATGCCCCAGACGCCCGCCAGGAAGGTCAGCGGCAAAAAGATCACACTTACGGCGGTCAAGGTCCGCATCACCTCGTTCATGCGCTGGTTCTGGAGGTTCAGGTGCAGGTCCAGCAGACTGGTGAGGAAGTCGCGCAGGCCGTCCAGGTGGCTGGCCGCGCGGGTGAAACTGTCCTGGGCGTCACGGTAACGGACCAGATCGGCGGGGGTGGCGGTGGCGTGGCGGCCCAGCAGCGCGGCAGCCTCGCGGGCGTCACCGGCCAAGCGGCGGCCCTGCGACAGCAGGTGCTTGACTTCAAAAATATCGGGGACCGGGTTGTCACGCCTGTTTTTGAACACCTGCTCCTCCAGCGCGTCGGTGCGCCTCTCCAGCGCATCGGCCAGCATGAAAAAGGTGTCTGCGGTGTGGTCCAGCAGTTCGTAGGTGACCTCGGCGGGCAGGTTGACATTCTCGCGGCCCACCATCCCCCAGACGTTTCGCAGCGCCGCCGTGCCACTCGTGCTGAAGGTCAGCGCCGCGTCTGCGAACCCAAAAATGCTGATACGTTCGGTGTCCTCGTCCTCCTTGTCGGGGTGCGAGAAAGACCGGACGGTGATAAAGGCATGTTCGGGGTACTGCTCGGCGCGGCTCCAGTGGCCGTGTTCCAGCACGTCTTCCAGGGCCAGCTCGTTGAGGGGAAAAGCCGCTTGCAAACGGGCCAGTTCGGGCGGCGTCACATCCTGAACATCCACCCAGACGCCGGACGTCTGCCCCTCCCATTCAAAAGCTTCCCCACTCGCAAGGTGCTTGGCACGGATCATGGGGTTGATGCTACGCGGCGCAGACGCACAAAGCACCGCCCTGCTTACGCACTATCCTGTTGCCCATGACGCCCGCGCTGTGGATTTCGCTCATGCTGGGAGGCGCGGTGGGTGCCGCCTGCCGCCAGGGGGCGGTGATGGCCCTGATGCCGCTGGTGGCCCGCACAGGTTTTCCCTACGCCGTGCTGATCATCAACATACTGGGATCGTTCTTGCTGGGTCTGACGCTGGCCCTGGCCGGACGTGGCTTGGTGTCGGAGGCGGTGCGGGTGGCCTTCGGGACCGGCGTGCTGGGCGCGTTCACCACCTTTTCTACCTTCAGCACAGAGCTGGACGGGTTGTTGCTGCGCGGACAGGCTGTATCGGCCCTGCTGTACGCGCTGGGCAGCGTGGGCCTGGGGCTGACGGCGGCCATCTTTGGAAGGCTGCTGGGTGCGAGGCTATGACCAAGCGGCGCAAAAAGGCCGAGCCGACGCGCCCGCCTGAGCAGTTCCTGGAACTCTCGGAGGTGCTGGCATACATCGGGCAGGTGATCTCGCGCGGGATGCCGGGGGCCGTGTGGGTGCGGGCAGAGGTGGCCTCGGTGACAGACCGCCGTCACCTGTATATAGACTTGGTGCAACTGGGCGAGGACGGCGAGGTGGCCAAGTGCCGTGCCACCGTCTGGGCACGCGAACGCTTCAGCCTGGAGGGCAAATTCAAGCAGGCGACGGGCGGCACGCTGACGGCGGGTTTAAAAGTGCTGCTGTTCTGCCAGCCGGAATTTCACCCGCAGTACGGCTTCTCTTTGAACGTGCTGGACCTGTCGCCCGAGTACACGCTGGGCGACGCGGCGCTGCGCCTGGACACGTTGCGGCAAACACTGGTGCAGGAGGGCATCTATGGCCAGAACCGCCTGCTGCCCGCGCCTGCCGACTTCGCGCGGGTGGCCGTGATCTCGCCCACAGGCGCAGCGGGCCTGGGCGACTTCCGCCGCGAGACGGACCCGCTGGAAGCGGCTGGAATCATTGAGTTCACGTATCTGGAGGCCACTTTTCAGGGCCGCGAAGCGTCCGCCAGTCTATTACGTGCGGCAGAGGCGGCGCTGGAGTTGCATGAGGAAGCCCCGCTTGACGCGCTGGTGGTGATCCGGGGCGGCGGGGCCGTGACTGATCTGGCGTGGCTGAACGATCTGGCCTTCGCCCGTGCCCTGGCCACCTTTCCCGCCCCAGTCATCACCGGTCTGGGTCACGCCCGCGACGACTCCCTACCCGACGAGGTGGCGGCGATCCGCACCGACACGCCCAGCAAAGCTGCCGCCCTGATCGTCCGCATGGTGGCCGGGGCCGCCGCTGCCGCGCAGGAGAACGTCCGTAACATTCGCGCCGCCGCCGCATCTGTGCTGGTGGAGGCCGACGCCGGGGCGTTGTGGGCAAGGGACCGCATTTTGGGGGCCGCCGCCCGCAAGAGCGACACAGCTCGCGCCGATGTAGACGCCCTGATGCGGCAGGCGCTGGGGCTGACCCCCGAGCGCACCCTGGCCCGTGGTTACGCTTTAGTGCGCGATGCGGAAGGCCAACCCGTCACACGGACGGCAGGAGCGACGGCGGGGCAACGGCTCACACTGGAATGGCAGGACGGCAAGGCAGGCGTGACAGTGGAAAACGTCGCGCCTACTCCAGCACCCTGAGCATGGCGATCTCGTTGCAGTTCTCGAAGAAGGCGCAGCGCTGGCACTCACTCCAGACCTTCGGGTGAAGGTGGGTCTTGTCGATGCGCGTAAAGCCGCACTTCTCAAAAAAGACCTGCTGGTAGGTCCACGCGAACAGCGCGGGCAGGGCAATCTCACGCGCCTCCCGCTCGCAGGCTTCCACGAGTTGCTTGCCCAGCCCACGCCCCTGCATCTGGGGGTGGATGGCCAGACCGCGCACCTCGGCCAGATCGGGGGCCAGCAAGTGCAGACCACAGACGCCCGCCAGACCGCCGACCTGACCCTCATGGGCCTCGGCGAAGATCAGGTGAAAGTCCCGAATGGTCTCGGCCAGCAGCGCGCGTGAGCGCACCAGCATCTGCCCGCGCGCTGCCCAGTACCCGATCAGTTCGTGGATGGCTTCAATGTCCGACAGTCTGGCCTTGCGCCCATTCAGCGGCGCTTGCGGATGAATGTCGGGAATGGCGATGGAATCCAGGGAAAGGGTCATGGGCAACGCCTCTGTGATGCGAAAAAGCCCCTGACCCCAATCCGCCTTACGCCTTGCTGACTCCACTGGTCAGATCGCGCATCCAGGTGGTGTCGCCGGGGCGCTGGCCGCCCGCACGGTAAGCCTTGACCTGCGGGGCGTCGGGAATATCGCCCATGACCAGCGCCATCGGCACCTGGGTAAAGCCGAAGGTGCTCCAGTCGCCGCCACTGCTGAACATATAAACCGCGCGGTCCCCCCGGCCCTGCGCGTACTCGATGGCGCTCATGATCAGCCGCCGTCCCAGACCCCCACCCCGCGCGTCCGGCATCACGGCTGCGCCGCGCAGCAGCGAGGCCCCATCGCCGTGTTCCAGGCCAATCGCGCCAATGGGCTGGCTGCCGCGCTCCATTACCCAGTAGGTGGTGCCCGTCGCCATCGCCTCGTCGGTGTCCAGCCCAGCGTCGTGAAAAACGCGGACCACAGTGTCTTTGTCGCTTGTTTTGGCCAGCCTGATCTGAATATTCTGATCGGTCATGGGAAATTCCTCCGGAAAAGAAAAGGGCAATGGTCTGAGATTCGCCGAGCAGTCCCGGCGCACTTGAATTGAGAACGTGGGCAGAATAGCGCACGGCCCGCGCCCGTGGCAGGCGTCCGGCGGTCATGTCCGGCCTCCTCCATTCAACTCGCGCTTCCACGCCTGCTCGCTGTGAATCCAGCCTTTCAGTAGCCCACTGCTGACCTGGGGTGTGCCCGGCAGCGCGGCGCTGATCTCATCTACACCCACTGGCACAAAGCCAAAGCGCAGCCAGTAATCCCCAGCCTCCTGGCTGAACAGATACACGGCCCGGTCCCCACGCAGGCTGGCATGCGTGAGCGCTGAATTCACCAGCGCGCGGCCCAACCCCTGCGAACGCGCCGTGAGCAATACGGCAGTCGAGCGGATCAGCGACACCCCCTCGCCGTGTTCCAGGCCGATACAGCCGCCCGGCACGCCGTCGAGGTCCGCGATCCAGTAGGTGCTGCCCGTGGGGGTGACACTCTGGGTATGCAGTCCGCAGTCGTCCAGCATCGCCAGAACGGTGGAAAAGTCCTCCGGCGTGGCCTGGCGCAGCTTGACGTGCATCTGGGAAAGAGGAGGGTGGGCATTGGGAGTCTGGATGGGGGTCATGGGGAAACCTCTGTGGGATGGGGAGCAGTTGACAAGTCGGTGTCGCCCGCCTGTCGTCGCTTGGCAGCCTGCGCCGCCGCCTTCAGGAAGTAACGCAGACCCACGCCCGCAGATGCGTCCGTGTTCCAGCGCGGAATGACGTGCAGGTGAACGTGGGGAATATGCGCCCCGCCCGCCGGGAAAACGTTCCAGCCGACTGTGTAGCCATCGGGTTTGACCGTTTCCTCTAAATAGGTGCAGACTTCGGCCAGCAAGTCGTGGCTGGAGACAGTTTCGGCGGGGGTCAGATCGAAGACGGTTTCGCAGGGGCGGCGGGTGACGATATAGCCAGAAGCGCGGAGGCCATCGCTGTAGCGTGAGTCCTGCACGTACACGCACAACTCGTTTTCCAGCACCACCTCAGCACCCGCAAAAGTGGCCCGCGTGGACAGCGGATTGTCCTGCGGGTGCGCGAGCCAGTGCGCCCACTCCTGCTGCCGCCTGCCCAGCAGAGTTCCGTCCAGCTTGACCGTCACGTCCATCAGTCCGCCGCCACCAGCCCCAGCGCCAGTTTCGCCGCGTCCACCGCCTCACGCACCCGTCTGGGCGCGGTGCCGCCGTAGCTCAAGCGATTCTTGACACTTTCCTCCACAGTCAGGGAGGCCGCGACTTCAGCGTTCAGCAGCGGATGGGCGGCTTTCAATTCCTCGTCCGTCAGCTCCCACAACTGCCGATTGGAGCGCGAAGCCACACCCACCAGACCGCCCACCACCTCATGCGCCTCGCGGAAGGGGACGCCCTGGCGGGCCAGAAAGTCGGCGACATCGGTGGCCGTGCTGTAGCCCCGCGCTGCCGCCTCGCGGGTCTTGTCGGCGTGCCACTCGCACTTGGGCAGCATGTCGGCATACAGTCGCAGCACGATGCTCAGGGTGTCGTAGCTGTCGAACACGCCCTCCTTGTCCTCCTGCAAATCCTTGTTGTAGGCCAGTGGTGTTCCCTTGACCACAGTGAGCAGGCCCATCAGGTTGCCGAACACACGTCCCGCCTTGCCACGCGCCAGTTCGGACACATCCGGGTTTTTCTTCTGCGGCATGATGCTGGAACCCGTGGTGTGCGAATCCGGCAGCGTCAGGAAGCCGAATTCAAAGGTGCTATACAGAATCAGTTCTTCCGAAAGGCGCGAGATATGGGCGGACAGGATGGCGCAGGCACTCAGGAACTCCAGTGCGAAGTCGCGGCTGCCCACGCCGTCCAGGGAATTGGCGGTGGGACGGGCAAACCCCAGCGCGGTAGACACGGTGTGGCGGTCAATCGGCCACGGCGTCCCGGCCAGTGCGGAGCTGCCCAGCGGCGACTCGTCCATACGCGTGGCGGCGTCCAGAAAACGGCCCTCGTCGCGCTCCAGCATGGCGGCGTAGGCCATGAACCAGTGCGCCAGCAAGATGGGCTGCGCCACCTGAAGGTGCGTGTAACCGGGCAGGATGACCCCTGCGTCCAGCGCCCTCTCGGCCTCGGCCACCATCACGGCGCGCAAAGCACGCGTCTGGGCGGCGAGGTCCAGCGCCGCCTCCTTGGTGAACAGCCGGAAATCCACCGCCACCTGATCGTTGCGGCTGCGGGCGGTGTGCAACTTGCCTGCCACCGGGCCGATGCGGTCCCGCAGCGCCGCTTCAATGTTCATATGCACGTCTTCGCGGTCCAGACGCCATTCAAATTCCCCAGCGCGAATCTCGTCCAGCACAGCATTTAAGCCGTCGCTGATCTGGGTGACTTCCTCGGCAGTCAGGATGTCCACCTGCCCCAGCATGGCGACGTGGGCCAGCGAGCCGCGAATGTCCTGCTCGTACAGGCGCTGGTCAAAGGACACGGAGGCGTTAAACAGTTCCACGAGGCTGTCGGTGGCCTCAGCGAAACGGCCCCCCCAGAGTTTCTTGTCTTTTGTGTTAGTCATTTTTTCCTCTCAATTGCTCAACTGCTTGATCTAGCCAATCTTCGTACCATTGGAGAAAAGTGGTTCCAGACTTATCTTTCTTTAGAGGTGTGATTCCATAATTCGTAGCTCTGGAGTCTACCCAGATGTTCCCACGCTCAGGCCCACAAACAACCAGAAGTGTCATATGACCACAGCCCTGCTCTCCGATACACATGCTGCCCGAAGAGTTATTCCCATCATAATAAAATTCATTCCAGGCTCTTTGTTTCTTGCGGTCTAACTCAGTAACAGGATTGTTTATGTAATAAGGTATTTTACCCTGCCCACGAGGCGTCCCGTCACTCAAATTTTCAACTAGAGGTTGCCATGCCTTGCGATGAGGAAATTCGCGGCCAATCGCAAGGGTGTTACAAAGCTCCAAGCTTTCATCCAGCGAAAAGATTCCGTAATCAGGTCCTGCACCCCCATTCCCAACAGTTGTCAAAAATTGGGCATAATCCTCTGGGAAATCTATTCCAAAACTTTGTGCTGTTTTCCCAAGCTGTTCTTTGGATATGGGCGGATGCAGTTCATATCGGTGGATTTCCGAACCGAAGATCAGATGGTTAACATCAAGCTTTTTGAGTTCGGCCAGCTTCTGAGTAATTTCAGCAAGGCGATTATCCAGATCGGTAGACCCGATTCCAACAATCCTTTTCACCAACACCACCGGAACCGGACTCCCCGGACTGGCGAACGCATAAATTTCATTAGCCTGCACATATCCCAACCGCTCGTAATACGGCACAACTTCTAAATTGAATTGCGAAACGGCCAGCAGCACCCGTCGGAATCCGCGTTCGGCGGCCACCGTTTCCACCGCCCGCACCAGCGCAGCGCCGATATCCTGGCCGCGCATATCTGGCAGGGTGGCAAGGCGATTAAGCGTCAGCGTGTCTTCCCTGTCCGGGCGAAAGCCAACGCAGCCGCAGACCTCTCCTCCACAGACAGCTACGAACCCACCTGAGCCAGGTGCAAAAAGCGATTGCTCCAGCCCCTCCAGCGTCGTGCGGTTCCAGCTTGAGCGGGGGTCCATCCCTGCCGCCAGCATGACCGTGTGGAAGGCGGGCAAATCGGCGGCGGTGACGGGGCGAATCACGACGGTTCCAGCGTCAGGCGCATCTCGTTGGTGGAAACGAAACCCAGCTTGAGATACGTGGGTCTTCCCGCGTCGGAGGCGTGCAGGCTGACTTGCTCCACCCCGCGCAACTCGCACTCAGCCAGCAAAACCCGCATCAGATGCCGGGCCAGCCCCTGCCCCCGCTGCCCTGGAGAGACATAAACATTCTGGATGTAGGCCCGCAACGGGGTCACGGTGCGTGGGCTGGGCGGCAGCATCTGCCAGGACACGCCCGCCCCAGCCACGACTTCCCCGTCTTTCTCGATCAGAATGCCGGAATACGTGCCGTCGGCCAGTGCTCCATGCAGCCACGCCAGACTGGGGGCACAACTCGCCCGGACCCGCTCCACATCACTACCCATATCGGTGAACATGGCGTCACGCTGGCCCTGGATAAGTTCAGCGTCGGCCAGAGTGGCGGCGCGCAGGGTGAGACCACACGGTAGGGTCACGCTCAGACCTTCGCCGCGTCCTTCTGCTCCGCCCTGGCCTGAACCCGCGCCTGCACGCGCATCCGCAGAGCATTGAGTTTGATAAAAGCCCCGGCGTCGTGCTGGTTGTAGTCGCCGCCCGCCTCGAAGGACACCAGATCCTTGTCGTATAGGCTCTGCGGGGCTTTGCGGCCCACCGTGTCGCAATTGCCCTTGTACAACTTTAGGCGGGCGGTGCCAGTTACGCTCTGCGCAACGTGATCGATGTAGACCTGCAAAGCCTCACGCTCGGGGGCAAACCAGAAGCCGTTGTAGACCAGTTCGGCGTATTTCACACCCAGAGCGTCGCGCTGGTGCAGCACCTCGCGGTCCAGGGTCAGGCTTTCCACGGCACGGCGGGCGTGGTACAGCAGCGTGCCGCCGGGCGTCTCGTACACGCCGCGCGACTTCATGCCCACGAAGCGGTTTTCCACCAGATCAATGCGCCCAATGCCGTGCTTGCCGCCAATCTCGTTGGCCTTCTGAAGCAGGTCAGCGGGCGAGAGTTTTTCGCCATCAATGCTCACCGGATCGCCGTTCACGAACTCCACTTCCACGTACTGCGCCTCGTTGGGGGCGTCTTCCGGGGAAACGGTCAGCTTGAACATGTGCGCGGGCGGCTCGGTCCAGGGGTCTTCCAGAATGCCGCCCTCGTAGCTGATGTGCAGCATGTTGGCGTCGGTACTCCAGGGGTCTTTCTTGGTGGTGGGAACGGGGATGTTGTGTTCATGCGCGAAGGCTTCCAGATCGGCGCGGCCCTGAAATTCCCAGTCTCGCCAGGGGGCCACCGTCACGATGTCAGGGTTGAGGGCATACGCGGTCATCTCGAAACGCACCTGATCGTTGCCCTTGCCCGTCGCGCCGTGCGACACGGCCACCGCGCCTTCCTTAGCCGCAATTTCCACCATTTTCTTGGCAATCAGCGGGCGGGCAATGGACGTGCCAAGCAGGTAATAGCCCTCATACAGCGCCGAGGAGCGGAACATCGGGAACACGTAGTCGCGCACGAATTCTTCACGTAAATCCAGGGCGTAGGCGGCCACCGCCCCCGTGTTTAGCGCCTTGACGCGGGCTTCTTCCACCTCGTCGCCCTGGCCCAGATCGGCGGTGAAGCACACCACGTCGTAATTGCGCTCGGTCTGGAGCCACTTGAGGATGATGCTGGTGTCCAGACCGCCACTGTAGGCGAGGACGATTTTTTCACGGCTGCTGGCGGCGGTGCTGTTGGGGTCAGTCATGGGGTGATTGTCTCCTAGAAAGGTCAGGCAACGCAAAAGGCCCGGCGCATGCGAACGCCGCCCATCCCCGCAGTATCGATCAAGAGCTGCGGGTCAAGCGGAATCTTTAGCGTCGGGAAATTGAGTCTGGTGTCATATGTATTGTTATGCGCTTTTTACGCATAGCTATACAGAATCTAGCAGGCTGGATGCGAAGTTTCAAGCTGTTACAAAACATTGATGCGGATAGCTCTGATCCTTGCAAGGCCGACTTGACGATCAGCTAGCAAAAGCAAGAAGGCCGCTGAGGGATGTGAAGCGGTCTTCCAAGTCAACCTTTCCGTTCCCAGAAAATGGTTTTTAATGCAGCGAGCGTGGGTCCAGGCCAACTGCGCGCGTCCGCATCCAGGATTTGACGCCGCTGGCTGCCGGGGTGTCGTGGACCAGAGCCGTCATAACGCCCACGCCGAAGGGACAGACCACCAGCACCCGGTCCCCGAACTCGATCTGCACGGCCTGCATGGGTTGCTGACCACCCAGATGCAGACTCAGAGACGCCGATGTGCTGCACAGGAAGCCCAGGTAAGCCCCGAGCTGGGCGGGCAACTGGGCCGAACCCGCGATCAGCTCGCCCTGTTCGCCAAACACGCACGACGACAGCACGCCGGGCAGCAGGTTGATGCCGCCCACACACGCCTGCGCGGCCTGAAAGCTCAGTTCGGGCGCTTGCAGCACCGGGGTGCTGGGCAGCAGACCGTCATCACCGTCCTCCTGCTCCACACCGGAAGCGTCGTCCACATCACCGTTTAACCAGCCTTGCAGCGACGAGAGCAGCACTGCCGATTGCAGGGGCTTACGCATCACGTCCAGCACGCCCAGTTCGCGGGCCTGACGACGCAGGCTGTCCTCCACGATTCCGCTCATCAGGACCACGGCCAGCTCCGGGCGGCCCTCGCGCAACCTGCGCGCCAGTTCCAGGCCGTCCATGCCCGGCATCTGCACGTCGCTGAGAACCAGCGCGGTGTCGGAGGTCAGGACTTCCAGCGCGGCGTGGGCACTGCTCGCCATCTGCACGCTGACGTGGGGCGAGAGCAGCCGGTGCATGGTGAGCAGAACACCGGGGCTGTCGTCAACGATCAGAACCGAGGGATGGGGAGCGGAGGCGGTCATAGTTCCCAGAGCGTAAGCAGGCGGCTGTATCGCGCACCTTACGCCATTCACCGATAAAGGTGAGAACTTCACAGGGATTTCTTAAGATGCAGACTTCTTCATGAAAATAGGTTCTGGGAGGAGCTTGAACGCGCTGCGCCGCTCAAATGACCGGTAACTCGACTGACCAGTGAGCTGTTCTGAAGCTCAGGGCCGGGCCTGATGATCCGGCTCGCTGCTGGGCGTTTCCTGGCCCTCGGGCAGCGGCGGCACTGGACAGGGCTTGCCCGCCTCGTCCACGGCCACGAAGACGAACGTGCCCGTGGTGGCCAGTGCCTGCTCCCCGGTGGTCATGGTCTCACGGTACACATCCACCCGCACGGTCATGCTGCTGCGGCCCACCCGGATTACCTGCGCGTCCAGCGCCACCGCGTCTCCCACCCGGATCGGCAGCCGGAAATCCACGCCGTCCATCCGCGCCGTGACCACGTTGCCGCCGCCGTGCCGCACCGCCGCAACGCTGGCGGCCTTGTCCATCAGGGACAGCACCCAGCCCCCAAACGCGGTCCCCAGGTAATTGGTGTCCTTGGGAAAGACCAGTTCCAGCATACGGGCGCGGCTGCGCGGGGCCGGGGTGATGGGATGCGGGGCTGTGGAATGGGGGGCAGAGGCGGGATCAGTCATCGCCCAGAAGTGTAGTGCCCTGACATGTAATGCCCTGGCGTGCAGCGCAGCGGGCCGTATCAGGCGGCAGCAGGCTGCTTTCTCTCCATCTCCCCGACCTCCACTTTTCACCTGAGAACTTCATCAATTGGGGGCAGGGCAATTGACACCCCCGCTTGCCCATGACAGCATGTGTTCCACGCACAACTTGTACTGCGTCCAGCGTATTTGGCACCGTCCATTGCGCCTTTGGATACCGGAGGTTCACCCATGAAGACCAGACTTCTGTTCCCTGCCCTCGTCCTGGCCCTTGCCGGGTCCGCCTACGCCGATAAAGTCGTTAACATCGGCTATTCCGGCCCCCTGTCGGGCGGCGCGGCCTCTTACGGCAAAGACGTCCAGAGCGGCATCGAGATGGGCATCAACGACATCAACAAAGCGGGCGGCATCACTGTGGGCGGCGAGAAGGTCACCTTCAAGCTGGTCAGCCTGGATGACCGTTACCTGCCCAACGAGACCGCCACCAACGTCAAACGCCTGACCTCGCAGGGCATTGACGTGATCTTCGTGCCACACGCCGGGGGCATCCTGACCGTGCAGCCGATGACCACCCGCGATCCTGCGTTCCTGCTGGTGGCCTACTCCAGCGAACCCAAGATCCTGGAGGCCAAGAACCCGCTGACCTTCATGCTGCCGCCGCGCTATGACAACTACCTGCAACCCTTCGTGAGTACGCAGATCAAGGCGTTTGGCAAGAAACTGGGCATGGTGGGCACCACCAGCGCCTACGGCAAGCAGTGGGCCGAGGCCGTGATGGGCGAGTGGAAGAAAGAGGGCGGCACCGTGGGCAGCAACAACGGCGTCGATTACGGCACCACCGTGGACTACAGCGCCGCCGTGACCAAAGCCCTGTCTGAAAAGCCCGATGTGCTGTTCATCGGCGGTCCCAGCCAGCCCACCGCGCTGGTGGTCAAGGCTGCCCGCGAGCAGGGCTTCAAGGGCGGCTTCATCGTCATGGATCAGGCCAAGTTCGAGCAGATGGATCAGGTCGTGCCGATCTCGTACCTGAACGGCTCCGTGGGCGTGCTGCCCACCAAGGAATTTGCCGGAACGCAACTGTTCGTCGCCCAGTACCAGCGCCTTTACAAGAAGATTCCCACCAGTGAGGCCGCGCTGAACTACATGGGCATCAACGTACTCGCCAAGGCGATGGAACTGGCCGGGACCACCACCGATCCTGCCAAGATCAAGGCCAGCCTGGACGCCGCCGCCAGGGCGCTGCCCCAGAGCAAGACCATCTTCAAGATGAAAGGTGTGTCGGCTCTGGGCCATGCCGACGCCGATTTCATCATTGCCAGCGTCAAGGACGGCAAGTACACCAAGCTGCGGTTGGATACGGTCTTCAAGTAAGGCGGGTGGGGCAGCGCTCAGGAGCTTTTGCTGAACGCCGCCCCGCTGCCCGCGCCCCGACGCAATTTTGCCGGGGCGCGTTTTGATTGCCTGAAGTGGTCGTTCGTGTGGGGCAGGTTCGCTGGTCCGTCCCCTCACCCCAGCCCTTTCCCACAGGGGCAAGGGAGCAGACCACCCAACCTGCCTCTTCTCAATCGTTTGAGTTGCCTGCCCATGATGGGACCGCCCCCCTCTCGCCCCCAACTTTCCTGGAGGACCATCCCCTTGACCACTTTGCTGCAACAACTTTTCAATGCCGTGGCGCTGGGCGGGGTCTATGCGCTGGTGGCGCTGGGCCTGACCCTGGTGTACGGCGTGATGCGCGTGCCCAACTTCGCACACGGCGGGCTGTACATGCTGGGCGCATACCTGACCTACGCCTCGCTGACCGGGCTGGGTATCGGCTATGTGCCGTCTCTGCTGCTGGCCGCCATCGGCGTGGCGCTGCTGGCCGCTTTAATGGAGCGGGTGATCTTCTATCCGCTGCGAAACGCGCCGCATGTCTCGCCGATGATCGCCGCGATTGGCGTGCTGTTCTTCCTGGAGGCCGCCGTGCAACTGATCTGGGGACCGGACTTCAAGCAGATTCCTGCACCGATTAACGGCATCGTCGAGATCGGCGGCGTGATCGTCACCTGGCAGCGCCTGATCATCATTGCGGCCAGTGTGGTGGTGGTGCTGGCCCTGAACTACTTCCTGAAGCGCACGCTGACCGGCGCAACCATCGAGGCCATGTCGCAGAACCGCGAGGGCGCGCGGCTGGTGGGCATCAACACCAACCGGGTGGGCATGCTGACCTTCGCCATCTCTGGCCTGCTGGCGGCAGCGGCGGCGGCATTGATCGCCCCCACACTGCTGGTCAGCCCCAGCATGGGCGAGGTCATGAACCTCAAGGTCTTCGCCATCATCATTCTGGGCGGCATGGGCAGCGTGCCAGGGGCAATTGTGGGCGCGTTTCTGCTGTCGTTCGCCGAGACCTTCGGCGGCGCGTTCATCAGCCTGGACTTTGCCGATGTGATCGGCTTTGCCATGCTGGTAGTGGTTCTGGCGATCCGGCCCCAGGGTCTGTTTAAGAGGGGAACATGAAGGGCTGGATGGGCTGGGTGGCCGTGTTCGTGCTGGCCGCTCTGGTGCCGCTGTTCGGCCCCTCCGGCTACATCCTGGACATCGGCGTGAACATCATGATCTACGCGATCCTGGCCTATGGCCTGAACGTGTTGCTGGGTTACACCGGACAGTTACCGCTGGCGCACGCCGGGTTCTTCGGCATCGGCGCGTATGCCACTGGCATCCTGACCCTCAAGGTGGGCTGGAGTTTCTGGCTGGCGTGGCCGGTGGCCGTGGCGATCACCGCCGTGGCCGGGCTACTGCTGGGACTGGTGGCCTTCCGCACCAAGGGCGATACCTTCGCCATCTTCACGCTGGGCGTGGGCGTGATCATCATGCTGGTCATCAACAAATGGGACGCACTGACCGGGGGCAACGACGGCCTGAACGGGATTCAACCCCCCGCCGGACTGGAAGCCCTGTCCAACAGCGTGGGCCTGAAACTGTCGAGCGGCTTTTATTATCTGGCCCTGATCAGTCTGGTGCTGACGGTGATCGCCGTGGCGCGGGCGCGGGGAAGTGTGTTTGGGCGCTCGCTGATTGCCATTCGCGGCGGCGACGATCTGGCGCGCAGCGCGGGCATCGACGTCTACTCGCACAAGCTGCGGGCCATGATGCTGTCCACGGCCATCGCGGGCTTTGCGGGCGGGCTGTACGCCACGTACCTGGGCTTCCTGGGTTCGGCGGCCACCGGACCGATCCAGACCTTCACCATCCTGCTGTACCTGCTGGTGGGCGGGCTGGGCACGCTGGCCGGGCCGCTGCTGGGCACGGGGCTGATGTACACGCTGGCGCAGAGCCTTAAAGGGTTGCAGGATTACCAGTACATCATCTTCGGGCCGCTGCTGATTCTGCTGATCATGTTCGCGCCGCAGGGACTGGCGGGGCTGTGGACGCGCCTGACTGCGCGGCGCACCCCGCCGCCAGCCTCACCGCCCGCCGCGCCACCCAAAAAGGAGGTCACCCGTGCTGGAAGTTAAGAGGCTGGGCATCCGCTTCGGGGGCAACCACGCCGTTCAGGACGTGACCGCCAGTATCGAGGCCGGAAAGATCACCGCCATCATCGGGCCGAACGGGGCGGGCAAGAGTACCTTTTTCAACCTGATCTCCGGCTTTTACCAGCCGACTTCGGGCAGCATTCAGTTCATGGGCAAGGACATCACCCGCCTGCCCACGCATGACGTGGTGGCGCGCGGCATTGCCCGCACCTTCCAGACCACCACTATTTACAAGGAACTGACCGTGCTGGACAACGCCATGATCGGCCACCGCGTCCGCACCCGCGCCGGGTTGTGGGACGCGCTGCTGCGAACCGGGCGCGAGAAGCACGACGAAAACGAAAGCCGCGCCGGGGGCATGGCCGCGCTGGAACGGGTGGGGCTGGCCGCGCAGGCGGGCCTTCCCGCTGGGGCGCTGACGCAGGAAGGCCAGAAGCGCGTGGGCATTGCGATGGCCCTGTCCAGCGATCCCAAACTGCTGCTGCTGGACGAACCCGCCGCCGGGATGAACCCCGAAGAGACGGTGAATCTGATGGCCCTGATCCGCGAACTGGTGGTGGGGGGCCTGAGCGTGGCCCTCGTGGAACACAAGATGAGTCTGGTGATGGGCCTGGCCGACGAGATTCTGGTGATGCACCATGGCCAGAAGATTGCGGAAGGCACGCCCGCCCAGGTCAGCCGGGACCCCGCCGTGATTGAGGCCTATCTAGGCAGCCACGCCCACGGCGGACAGATGGGACAGAGTGACAGCGCTGATACTCCTGAGCCTGCCGCTGTTCGATTGGCTAAGGAATCTGACCATGCTTGAAGTCCACAATCTGAGCGTCAATTACGGCCACTTCACGGCCCTGCACGCCATCAGCCTGACCGTCAACCCCGGCGAGATCGTGGTGATGCTGGGGGCCAACGGTGCGGGCAAAAGCACGCTGTTTCGCACGCTGTCGGGGCTACAACGGCCCAGCGGCGGCAGCGCTACCTGGAACGGCACGCCGCTGACCGGGGGCAAGCCGGAATACAACGTCGAACACGGCGTCGCGCAGTGTCCCGAAGGCCGCCTGCTGTTCCCGGATCTGAGCGTGGAGAAAAATCTGCGGCTGGGCGCGTTCGTTCACCGCAAGGACCCGGCAGGCACCAACCGCGAGCTGGAGCGCGTCTACACGCTGTTTCCCGATCTGGTACAGAAGCGCAACGCCCCCGCCGGAAGTCTGTCCGGGGGGCAGCAGCAGATGGTGGCCATTGCCCGCTCACTCATGGCCCGCCCCCAACTGCTGCTGCTGGACGAACCCAGCCTGGGTCTCGCGCCGATGGTGGTAGAACAGGTCTTTGCCGCCGTGCAGCGCGTCAACGAGGCCGGGGTCAGCGTGCTGCTGGCCGAGCAGAACGCCTACGCCGCCCTGGGGGTCGCGCACCGGGGCTACGTGATGGAAAGCGGCGTGCTGACCTTGCAGGGCACCCAGCAGGAACTGATGACGGATGACCGGGTCAGGAGTGCTTATTTAGGGGTGTAGTCAGAACATGGGAGAGGCAGATTGGCCTCTCCCCCCAGAACAGCAAGAAGCAGGTGGGCCTCAAACGAGGTTCGCCTCTTTTTCTTCCTCTCCTTTCACCTGTTGCCCAGCCCACAACCGACCGGCCACCAGTACGGCCACCACAGCCCCCAGCAGCGTGACTGCAAAGGCCAGCGTGAAGGCCCCATCCAGCGGGCGCACGCGGGCGATCAATGCGCCGCCGATGCCCGCCGCCAGCGCCACCATCAACGATTCAATGTTGGCCAGTTGCCCGGACAGTTGCCCCGCGCCTTCCGGGCGAACGTTGGACATGGCGAACAGAGAAACGCTGGTGTAGCCGATGCCCATGCCCAGGCATGCCAGCACCCAACTGGGGTAGATGACCCACAGCGGCACCACGCCCAGCACGCTCAGGGCGGTCAGGGCCACGCCGACGACCACGCCGCTCAGGCCCGCCCGTATCCGCGCTGGCCGCGACGCCTCGCCGCGTGCGTCCTCTATCCGCGCCTGAATCCACGAACCCAGGGTCCAGGTCACGCCGCCCAGCGACAGCACGATGCCTGCCCCGGTCAGGGTCAGGCCGCGCAACTCATTGAGGGCCAGTGGCAAAAAGGAACTGGTGCCCATGATGGCAAACGCCGCCAGCCCCCGGACCATCAGGGCACTGGGCAGGCCACTTTTAAAGCGCCACAGGCCCGCCGGAAACAGCACACGGGTGCTGAGGCCCACACCGACCAGTCCGGCTGCGCCCAGCAGCAGACCCAGGATGTCGGCGCGGCGCAAGCCCTCCACCAACGCCCCTGCCGAGACGGCCAGCGCCAGCGCGGCCCACAACACGCGGCGGCTGCCCAGCGCGGCCTCACCCTTTTGCGGCTGCCGCACCCGCACCCGCAAGGGCAGCACGCACATCGGGGCGCTGACCGCCAAAAGCGGCACCAGTCCCCAGAAGACCACGCGCCAAGACCACGTATCGGCCATCACGCTGGCGATCAGCGGGCCAATCAAAGCCGGAAGGAGCCACGCGCTGGAAATGGCGGCCAGCATCTTCGCACGGGCCTGCGGGGGATAACGGGTGGAAATCACGGCCCACGGCAACGCGGCCAGCCCGCCTGCCCCCAGACCCTGAATCAACCGGGCCAGCACGAAAATCAGCATGGTGGGAGACGCCGCCCCCACCAGCAGGCCGAAAGCGAACAGAATCAGCGCCAGCACTGCCCCGTAGGCCAGGCCGCGTCGGTCCGCCAGCACGCCGCCCAACACCGCGCCGAACAGGCTGGACAGCAGAAAAGCGCTGGAGGCCCAGCCATACAGGGCCAGCCCGTTCAATTGCTCGGCCACCCTGGGCAGCACCGTGCTGACGGCCATCGACTCGAAGGCCACGATCAGCACCACCAGCACCAGCCCCAGGCTCAGGGTGGGCGGCACAGCCGGAAGAGGGGTTGAATCGGGGGATACGGCGCTGCTCACGGGGCGCATCCTCGCACAGTCGGGGCGGCTGGGCTGTAAGAACTGAACTGCTCCGATTTTAGGCCCTGCTGGAGAAGAGGGGGCAGACGTTTCCGTTACCGTCAGCCGAGGGTTTCCTGTTCTCGCTCTCGTCGTGAAGAGACGCCATGACCGCTACAGCTCGCAGAGAGGACGCCACTCCTCTTAAGTTCGCATCAGCTTTGACAGATAGATGGAAGCGTTGGGCGGCCCTCTGACAGAGTTGGCAAGACTGTTTCCACCCGACCCTGTCTGACCCACCCACCCCTGCCCGCGGCCTCACAGGCGCACACTAAACCATGCCCGAACTGTTGCCCCGCGCCCGCGCCTCGCGGGAGAGTGTGTTTGCCCGCATGAGCCGCCTGGCCGCGCAGTACGGGGCCGTCAATCTGGGCCAGGGCTTTCCCGCCGATTCTCCGCCCGCCTTTCTGCTGGACGCAGCGCGGCGGGCGGTGGGCACGCTGGACCAGTACAGCCCCCCTGCCGGACTGCCCGCCCTGCGCGATGCCATCGGCATGGACCTGGGCGTGGACGGCGCGGACGTGATCGTCACCAGCGGCGCAACCGAGGCCCTGAACGTGCTGACCCTGTCGCTGTATGGCCCCGGCGATGAGGTGCTGATGCTGGAGCCGGTCTTCGACGTGTACGTTCCCCAGACGCTGCTGGCCGGGGCCGTGCCCGTCACGGTGCCCATGCAGCTTTCCAGTACAGGAGGCTGGTCCCTGAATCTGGAGGCGCTGAAAGCCGCCGTCACGCCGCGCACACGGGCGCTGCTGCTGAACAGCCCATATAACCCGACTGGAACGATTTTCTCCCGCGAGGAACTGACTGAGATTGTGGCGCTGGCCCGCACCCACGATTTGTGGATCATCAGCGACGAGGTCTACGACGAACTGTACTTTGGCGAGAAGCCCATCTCCATGCGGGAACTGGCCCCCGAACGCACCTTTACTGTGGGCAGCGCGGGCAAACGGTTAGAGGCCACCGGCTGGCGCGTGGGCTGGATCGCGTGTCCGCCTGGGGAAGCTGGGGCAGGCGTGGCCGCGAACATCGCCGGGGTGCGCCAGCAGGGATCGTTCTGCTCGCCCACGCCCCTCCAGGCGGCGGTGGCCTCCGCACTGCCCCTGGCCCGTGCCGAGGGCTTTTATGAGGGCCTGCGCGCCGAATACAGCGCCCGGCAGACCTTGCTGGCAGACGGCCTGCGCGGTCTGGGGGCCAACGTGTTCATGCCGCGCGGTACCTATTTCCTCACGGCGCTGCATCCCGAATGGAGCGCCGAGACGCTGGTGGAACGCGGCGTCGCGGTTATTCCCGGCGAGGCGTTCTACTGGCAGCACCCCGCGCCTCAGGGCCTGCTGCGCGTCGCCTTCTGCAAATCACGGGACGAGATCACGCGGGCGCTGGAGCGGCTCTCGGCGGTCACGGCGGCCCTCTAGAAAAGCAAGACAGACCCCAAAGAATAAGTAAGCCCTAAAGGCCACTGTTCGTTTCTGTAAAGGTCCTCACCTTTTACAAGCAGAGCGACCCCGTTATGGTGGGTTTATGAAGAAAGCCGCCCTGACCCTCCTGGCCCTTGCCGCCGCATCTACCGCCTCCGCTGCAAACTATGTCGGCGGTTCCGTTGGCTCCGGCCTGAGCGTGCATTACCAGTCCGATCTTTCCACCACCTCGGCCATCCGCTACGGCCTGAACCTGGACGCCGTGAACTTTAACTTCAATGCGCTGGCCGTCAACGCCACCGTGGATTATCTGGCCGACTTCGCCGGTATCGGCTCGCTCGGCGGCTTCACCCCGTACTACGGCGTCGGGCTGGGTGCGGGCGCGGGTCTGGGCAGCAACGTGGGCCTGAGCGTCTACCCCCACGGCACCCTGGGCCTGCGGTACAACATCACGGCCCCACTCAGCGTGTTCGTCGAGGGCAACGCCGGGCTGAACGTCCGCGTCGGCAGCGGCTCGAACACCACCAGCACTAAATTCGGCAGCAACGCCCGCATCGGCCTGAACTACCGCCTGCCCTGAGTTTAACCAGCATTGAAAACCCCCACCCAACTTACGGGCGGGGGTTTTCAATTGAGCGGGCGGATCAGAGGTTCACTTGACGGTGAGGTTCCCCTGTTCCATCGTCACAGCCAGATCAACCTTGTATTTGGCTGTCGCGAAATTGGCACTTTGATATGTGCCGTCAAACGCCAGCCCGTCGGCCACCGTCTTGCCGTTGATGACCAACGCTCCCTGGGTAAATTTCTTGACCTCCAGACTGATTCCGGTGTTCGGCGGCAGGGTGATGGTGGTGTCGCCCTGCGCTTGCTGCAATGTCGCCTTCAGATTGGCAGCAGGCAGCTTCAATTGCAGGCTGCCGAGTTTCTGGGTCACTTGCAAACCCAGAAGTTTGAGTGACCGCAGGTCCAGACTGCTCTCGCCCTGGGTGGCCTGAACCGTCAGGTTGATCGGCAATTTTGGACTCAGCCCGATGGCCCAGTTGCCCAGCGAATGCGAGGCCGACACATAGGCCACGCCGTTCTTGGTGGTGGGGTTACGGACGCCCATGACCGGCGACGCGCCGCTGTTGCCGCTCAGCGTCAGGTCTCCCAGTTCCTGCTTGAGTGTGACGTTGACGCTGCTGTAGCTGGCGGCCAGAGCAAAACTGGCGGTGGCGAGGGCGGTCATGGCAGGGGCGATCAGAACAGAGGCACTTCGTTTCATGGGGCACGTCCTTGAGCAAAACTGGTTTTCAGGCGGTACTGAAATGGACTGGGCTGTCCAGGATAAGAGGGGGCGGCAGCTTGCCCTCTCTCATTAGGGCAGGCATAGTAAGAGGCGCTACAAATTGGAATATAGCCCCTTCTCCTTTTCCCCTATCCCCGGAGGTTCGCCATGACGTCATTCCACATTCTGCCCCTGACCCTTGCCCTGCTGGGTTCCGCCGCCCTGGCCGCCGCCCCCAAGGACACGCTGGTCATCCAGCAGGCTGCCACCGTCACCACGCTGGACCCCACCGCCGCCTACGACACCTTCAGCCTTCAGGTGCTGGAAAACGTGTACGAGACGCTGTGGACCTACAAGGGGGCCAGCCTGACCCAGATGACGCCGCTGCTGGCCTCGGCGCTCCCCACCTACACGGACGGCGGCAGGACCCTGACAGTCAGCCTGCGAAAAGGGGTCAAATTCCACAGCGGCAACCCGATGACCTGCGCGGACGCCCAGTACACCTACCGCCGCGATCTGGTCACCAACAGCGCCGAATCGGCCAACTGGTTTATCAGCGACTCGCTGCTAGGCACGCGAGACAACGCCAAGACTGACAAGAGTGTCACCTGGGCACGCATTGCCGGGGCCGTGAGCTGCAACGCACAGAGCCAACTGGTCTTTAAGCTGCCCAAGCCGGACCCGGCCTTCATGGCGAAGATGGCGTTTGCTGGAATGGGCGTGCTGGACAGCAAATGGGCGGCCAAACTGGGCGAGTGGAATGGCACGGAGGCCACCTGGCAGGCGTGGGTGGGCAAGGACGTATCGGGCAGCAAGCTGAGCGCCCAGCCCAGCGGCACCGGGGCCTACCAGTTGCTGCGCCGCGACGCCGACAACATCCTGCTGACCGCCTTTCCCAGCTACTGGGGCGGCAAACCGGCCATTTCCAATGTGATCATGCAGAAGGTGGGCGAACTGGCCGTGCGCCAGCAGGCGTTCCTGCGCGGCGACGCGGATCTGATCGAGGCCGGAACACGCACCAACGTGGAAGCGCAACTGAAGGGCAAGCCCGGCGTGACCGTGCTGGACAATCTGCCCAGTGCCGGAGCGCAGGCCCTGTTCATGAACAACAACATCAAGGGCGGCGCCGCGCTGGGCAGCGGCAAACTGGACGGCAAGGGCATTCCCGCCAACTTCTTCGCCGATACTGACGTGCGCCGGGCCTTCGCCTACGCCTTCGATTACGACGAATACATGCGCGACGTGCAGCGCGGCAAGGCGGTCAAGCGCACCATGCTGCTGCCCGACACTTTTCCCGGCTATTCCAAGGGGACCAAGACTTACAGCTATGATCCGGCGCAGGCCCAGGCCCTGTTCAAGAAGGCCCAGGGCGGCGAGGTCTGGAAGAATGGCTTTACCATCAACGCCAATTACCGCACCGGGCACATCGCCGGACAGGTGGCGCTGGAGTTGCTCAAGCGCAATGTAGAGGCCCTGAACCCCAAATTCCGCATCAACATCATCGAGGAACCGTGGGCCGAGCAGTCCAAGAAGATGCAGGAGGGTCTGGAAATCATGCTGCCGATGGGCTGGGGAGCGGACTACGCCGATCCCGACAACTTCGTGTATACCTTCTACAGCTCTGAAGGCTTCTTCTACCCCACCAACAACTGGAAAGACGCGGACGTGGACCGCTGGCTCGTTCAGGCACGGGCCACGGTGGACCCCGCCGTTCGCGCGGGGCTGTACAAGCAAGTGGCGGACCGCGCCTACCAGCAGAGTCCATTTATCGTGCTGCCCGCCGAAACCAACATCCGCCCCGTTCGCAGCAACCTTCAGGGCGCGTCGGCAGCCACCTATAACCCCATGCGTTCCTTTGGCTTTACCGGGACGCTGTGGCGGGAGCTGAGCAAGAAGTAGGGCCAAGTCCGCCCAGAGCTATTTCTTGCAGGTCAGGTCAAAGCGCATGTTGGGGTCTGCCACGGTGTACTGCCCCACGGCAGGCTTCTCGCGGAACAGCAGCAGCATCTTGACCGGAGGGTTGTCCTGCTGCAAGTTGGGGCGGCTGAAGAAATAGCTCAGGGTCCGCGCCGAGGCCGGGGCAAATTGTTCGGTGCCGCCTGAGCTTGAGCCGTTGCGCGTGAGCTGGCTTCCGTCTTTCAGGACCAGGATGACCGGATCACCGCCACTGGACTGCAAGCTGTTGATGAACAGCTTATTGGGCTGGGCGCTGGCATTAGCGTATTTCACATCCACCGTCCAACCGGTGTTGAAGCCGGTTCTGGCGGGGGTGAATGCGACGCTCTGAACGGTCACGCGCCAGTTGCCGTTGAACAGCTCCTGTTTCAGGCAGCCCTCCAGTGCGCGGGTCTGGGTGGCCCCGCCCGTGATCCCAACGCTCAGAGTGCCGCCACTCACCGCTGAGGCGATGCCCAGTTCCTTGAGGACACTGAGGGGCACGTAGGTCTGGCCGCCGATCGTGACGGCTTTCGTCGCGTGCGCTTTGCCGTTCACGACAATCGGCAGGGAACTCTGCACGCTCTGGGCGCTGGCAGATGCCCCGAAGCCCAGCACAATCAGGGCGCCGAGGACGGAGTTTCTATGCTGGGCAGATGCGGATTTCATGGTCATGGACGGCTCCTGGGGCGGCCAGCCGGAGAGGAACGCTGGGCGCTGATCTGAAGAATAAACGGGAAGGCGTGATCGGCCCGTGACCGGGTTGATCGTTTCGCCTCTCCCCTCCCCTACCAGCCCAACCGTCTATAAATCTCACGGTGTCGTTCGTGTCCGGCTGACACAATGCAGGAATGAATCTCGCTCCCCCCTCTGATCTGTTCGATGTCGCCATCGTCGGTGCTGGCCCGGTGGGGCTGGCCGCCGCCATCGCCTGCAAACGCGCGGGCCTCAGCTACGTGGTGCTGGAAAAGGGCTGCGTGGTCAACGCCATTTTCGAGTACCCCACCTACATGTCGTTCTTTACCACGGCCCCCGAACTGGAAATCGGCAACCACCCGATGGTGACCGGCCACGATAAGCCGGACCGGCGCGACGCGCTGATGTACTACCGTCTGGTGACCCAGCGCGAGGCGCTGAACGTGGAGCAGTACACCACCGTGGCGGCAGTTCACGCGGCCCCGGCGGGGTTCACGCTGGAAATCGAGCGCCGCGACGGCACGCCGGACACCGTGGAGGCGCGGCGCGTGGTGGTGGCGACAGGCTATTACGACAATCCCCTGCATCTGGGCATTCCCGGCGAGGACAGCGACAACGTCAGCCACTATTACACCGAGGCGCACCCCTTCATGGGCCTGAACGTGACCGTGATCGGCGCGGGCAACTCGGCGGCAGACGCCGCGCTGGATCTGTGGCGTGGCGGTGCGAAGGTGACGATGGTGGTCCGCGCCCCCGAGCTGAAAAGCACCATTAAATACTGGGTGCGCCCGGACCTGGAAAACCGGATCAAGGAGGGCAGCATCGCCGCAGAGTTCAATTCGTGCGTGGTGGACATCGGCCAGGACACCGTAAGGGTGGAGGGAGAGGACGGCACGGCGTTCGAGCTGCCCACCCATTTCACCTTCGCCCTGACCGGCTACCGCCCAGACCTATCCTTTTTAGAGGGCCTGAATCTGGCGCAGCAGCCGGACGCCTGTCTGGTGCTGGACGAGCATTACGAAAGCAGCACGCCGGGCCTGTTCGTGGTGGGCAGTGCGGGCTTTGCGGGCAAAACCAATCAGGTGTTCATCGAGAACGGACGCCACCACGCGAATCTGGCGGTGGCTGAGATCGAGCGGCAACTGGCCAGACACGGGGAATTACAGACGCACTGAAGCCCTCACGGACGGTCAACAGGGGCGTGGAATACTGATGGCATGAGGTCAAAATTTCGCCTGTCCCTGGGCCTGGGTGCCGTACTTTTGACGGCGGCGCTGGGTCAGGGTGTCGCCCAGATGCCGCCCATCCCGGCGCTGCCGCTGCCCGCCCAGCCCACGTCACCCGAGCCGTTGCCTGCCCCAATACCGGAGCCTGCGCCCACGCCAGAACCTACGCCTGTTCCAGAGCCAGCACCTGCTCCTGAACCCGTTCCAGAGCCGCCGGCACCGGAACCCACCCCCACGCCCGAGCCAGTGCCCGTCAAGGCTCCCGCCTTTCGAGCGCCGCTGCTGATCAACGTGGAAACCACTATTCCAGCGCTGGTGGACGGCAAGAAAACCACCGTGCCGCTGACCCGCACGCTGACCATTCCCGGCCCGCGTATGGCCCTGATCCGCCAGAAAGGCGGCGTTTCGGCCAGCCTGGACGCTGATCTCAAGACCTTTGTGAACGGCCTATCCGTCAAGCCACAGGACGCCCGTTTTGAGGAACTGTGGGATGGTTGGACCGTGGTGCAGCGCAATGCTCTCAAGATCGACCTGGAGGCCACCCGCGCCAATGTACTGGCGGCTATTAAAGACCCGAGGGGCGTCAAGGCCAGCGTGGTGGTGGCGGGGCAGACCCCACCGACGCGCACCCTGGACTACTTCGTCTCCAGAGGAATCACCGCCCACCTGGGAACCGGCGAGACCAACTATTACGGCAGCAGCAATGACCGCGTGACCAATATCCATGTGGGCGCGAAGAACTTCAGCGACCGGCTGTTCGAAGGTAAGACCTTCTCGTTCAACCAGTTCGTCGGCCCCGTAACCTCCCGCAACGGCTACGTGACCGGGCTGGTCATCGCCGGAGACCGCACCGCCAGCGGCGTCGGCGGCGGCATCTGTCAGGTCAGCACCACGCTGTTCCGCACCCTGTACGGGGCCGGGCTACCCATCGCCCAGCGCCAGAACCACTCCTATCAGGTGCATTACTACGATCCGCAGGGGCTGGACGCCACCATCTACCAGCCCAGCTTGGACCTCAAGTTCGCCAACGATACCGGCGGCGCGCTGTGGTTCCAGACCGAGTGGGACGACGAGGCCGCCAGCCTGGACATCAGCGTGTTCGGCAAGGTGCGCGACTTCACGGTGGAGATCGGCAAACCGAAGACACTCAGCTCCACGCCCTCGCCCGCTGACCGCCTGGTCCCCGACGCGACGATCCCTGCCGGGCAGCGCAAGCAGATCGACTGGGCGGCCCCCGGCGCAGTGATTGAGGTCACGCGCAAATTGGTGAAGGACGGCAAGACCATCAAGCAGGACATCTTGAAGAGCAGCTACCGCCCCTGGCCGAACATTTTTCTGGTCGGCACAGGCCGCTGAGCAGCAATGAAACGAGAGGGAGAGGTTTTCACGCCTCTCCCTCTCCCCTTTTTTCAACGTCTATTCCTCGGCTTCAAATCCCAGCAGGCCCAGCACCCGATTCAGTTCCTCGCGGGAGGAATAGTTCAGTTCCACCTTGCCCTTGTCCTCCCCGGTAATGCGGACGCGGGTGCCGGTGCGGCGGCTGAGGTCCAGTTCCAACTGGCGATAAGTGCGCGGCGGATTGACCTTGATCGGCGTGGTGGAACGGCTCTCACGGCGCAACGCCTCGGCCTCACGGACATTCAGACCGCGCGAGGTGATCTGCTCCAGCGCCCAGGCACGGTCTGCATCCGGCTGGGCCAGGATCGCACGGGCGTGTCCGGCGCTGATCTGGCCGCCGTCCAGCGCCCGCAGAGCGCCGTCCCCCAGGGTCAGTAGCCGCAGGGCATTGGACACCGTGCTGCGGCCCTTGCCCACCGCCTGCGCCACCCGCTCCTGATTCAGCCCGTGGTCAAGCAGCGCCTGATAGGCCCGCGCCTCTTCCAGCGGTCCCAGATCTTCGCGTTGCAGGTTCTCGACGATGGCGATTTCCAGCGCCTCACGGTCTCCCAGATCACGAATAATGACTGGCAACTCGCTCAACCCGGCCAGTTGGCTGGCCCGCCAGCGCCGCTCCCCGGCCACGATCTCGAAGGATTCGCCGCGCGGGCGCACCAGCAGCGGCTGCAACACACCCTGCTCGCGGATGCTCTGTGCCAGTTCAGCCAGCGAACCCGGATCAAAGACCTGACGAGGCTGGTAGGCCGCCTGCACGATGCGGCTGATGTCCAGCGTCTGCACGCCCCCGGAGCTGACCGTGCCCGCCGCCTCGGCCACCGGACGGGCCAGCAGGGCGTCCAGTCCGCGTCCCAGACTAGATTTTTTCGACACGCGACATCACCTCCTCGGCCAGCCGTTTGTAGGCCGCCGCGCCGCTGGACAGGGGCGCAAACGCGTTGATCGGCTTGGAAAAGCTGGGCGCTTCCGACAGACGCACGTTGCGCGGAATCACGGACCAGAACACCAGATCCCCGAAGTGCTGGCGCACCATCGTCTCGACCTCCTGGGCCAGATTGGTGCGCCCGTCGAACATGGTCAGGACCACGCCCAGCACCTTCAGGCGGGGATTGAGGCCGCCCTGCACGCGCTCCACCGTTTCCATCAGCCCTGCCAGACCTTCCAGCGCGTAATACTCGGCCTGCAAGGGAATCAGCAGGGCGTCGGCGGCGGCCAGCACATTCACCGTCAGCGGCCCCAGCGAGGGCGGCGCGTCGACCAGGATCAGGTCATAGTCGCTCAGGGTGGCCAGCAGGCGGCTCAGGGCATCGGGATCGTCGGCCAGTTCCACGCCTGCCCCGGCCAGATCAGGGGTGGCGGGCAGAATGTCCAGACCCGGCTGATCAGTGGGGCGGATGCATTCGGCGGCGCGGGCCGGGTCTTCCAGCGCCTCGTACAGTCCCACTTCCGCGCCTCGCAGGCCCAGCCCACTGGTGGCGTTGCCCTGGGGGTCCATGTCTAGCAGCAGCACCTTTCGCCCGCCTGCTGCCAGGTAAGCCGCCAGATTGATCGCGGTGGTGGTTTTTCCCACCCCACCCTTCTGATTCACCAATCCCAACACCTTCACTGCGGCACGCCACTTCGCGGTTTCACGCCATGCAGCCCTCTGTTTCGCCCGTCTTCCATCAAGTCAACCTCACCTTTGGGGTCCACTTTAGCGTGCCTGCTTTGGCGCTGCGTTCCAGAACAGCGGTTGCGCGGTGGGAAGGCCCTCGCGCCGGGGATACTTGGAGGACGTGGGCTTGATTTTCTCGATAATGATCAGGGTCCGTGCGTCGCCTAGAATGGGCAATTCAAACGGGTCCACCACCTGAACCTTGCCGCCCACCTCGCCTGCCGCGCGCCGTCCGGCGTTCAGTTCCTCGGCGGTGATGTCCCCCTTCTGCGCCACCAACAGCCCTCCCTCACGCAGCAGGGGCAGGGCCAGTTCAGCCAGCACCGGCAGCGAGGCCACGGCACGCACCACCACGCGGTCGTACTGCTCCCGGTGGTCTGGGTCCCGGCCCAGCGCCTCGGCCCGGCCCACCAGCGGCGTCACCTGATCCAGCCCAAGCTGCGCGGCAGTCTCCCGCACAAAATCGATCTTCTTGCGGGTGGAATCGACAGGTGTGAAATGCAGATCTGGCCTAACCAGTGCCAGAGGAAAGGTGGGGAATCCCGCCCCCGTTCCCAGATCGAGAACACTGAGCGCTCCCTCTAAGTAGTTTCCCCGCAGGCAGGTCAGCGAATCCACGAAATGCTTGAGAACGATGTCCTCTTCTGTCTTGAGTGCCGTCAAGTTAAGACGGGTGTTGCCTTCCTGAAGCAGCTCGAACAGGCGCTCGAAGGCGGGAAGCTGCGATTCGATATTCAGCCCCAGTTCGCCTACGCCCTGCTGCAATAAATCCAGTCCCTCGCGGTTCATAAGCCGTACCTCACTTTCATATCGCTGTAACGCTCAAAGACATGCCCATCAATGCTTTCCAGCGGCAAACGGTCCAGCAGGGGCAGCAGCGTTTCCCGCAGGACCTGCCCCCGCGCCATCCACTGGTAATAACTGCGTCCGCCGTGTTCGTAGGGGCCGTACAGCTTGGACCCCGGGCACAGGCGCACCATCGTCTCGAACAGCTTCTGATGCCGTGTGTGCATTCGCAGCGTGATCTGTGGCTGCTTGCCGTCTCCACCAAAATGGCCCTCGCCGATCAGAATGCCCAGCAGCAGCCCCTCTTCAAATGTATTCAACCGTGCCTCCCCCGTTTGTTTCACCGTCAAGTTTCCCGTGAAACATTGCGCGCGTCAAGAGGGCGACAGGGAAAAGGCGAACCGGAGTCCGCCCATTCTTCTTCGCATCTTGTTTCACCGTCAAGTTTCCCGTGAAACACCCTGCTTTTTCAGATGTACTAGCAGCGCTCCAATATCGGCATGTCGCACGCCGGAGATGCGAGCGGCCTGCTCAATGGTGCCGGGACGGGTACGTCCCAGCTTCTCGCGGGCCTCGTTGGACAGCGACAGGACGGCGGCGTAATCCAGGCCCTCCAGCTTGGTATCCCTGGCGCGGGCATCTGAATCGAGCTGAAGCCGGGCGCGTTGGATGTAACCCGCATATTTCACGCGGATCTCCACCGCTTCACGTTCGGAAGCGTCCAGCTCTGGCGGCAGTGAGATGCCCAGTGCCTCGACATCCGCCAGATGGAATTCGGGGCGGCGGAGCCACGCGTCACCCGTCTGTCCATTGCTTCTCTGCACGGAAAGCGCCGCAACACCCCCGGCAACGCGCCCATACTTTGCCTCCACTCGTGTCAGCTCAGTGTCCGACACCAGACCCAGATCATGCCCAAGCAGCGTCATACGTTCATCGGCATTGTCCTGACGGACCAACAGACGGTGTTCCACGCGACTGGTCATCATACGGTACGGCTCGTCGCTGCCCTTGAACACCAGATCATCGAGCAGCACACCGATATAGCCTGTTTCACGCCCAATGGATTCCGTCTTCAGGGCTAGCGCCCGCCGTGCGGCTGCGGTCCCGGCCACCAGACCCTGCGCCGCCGCTTCCTCGTAGCCGCTGGTGCCGTTGATCTGGCCAGCGGTGAACACGCCGGGCAGCAGGCGCGATTCCATATTCAGGGTCAGCTCGGTGGAATCCACCACGTCGTATTCGACGGCGTAGGCGTAGCGCTGCACCACCGCATTCTCGAAACCGGGAAGGGTCCGTACCAGTTGATCCTGCAAATACGGCGGCAGCGAGGAACTGAAGCCCTGCAAATAGACCTCGCTGGTCTGAATCCCATCCGGCTCCACAAACAACAGGTGACGGTCATGGTGGGCAAAACGCACCACCTTGTCCTCGATGCTGGGGCAGTATCGAGGGCCTTTGCCCTCGATATCACCGGAAAACATGGGGGACTCGTGCAGGTTCTCGTGAATAAGCTGATGGGTCTGGGGAGTGGTGTGGGTCTGCCAGGTGGGCGATTCCTGAGCGCGGGGGCCGGGGGTGCCAGTGAATCCACGCGGCTGGGGATCGGCGGGAATCTCCAGTAGGGCGGAAAAGTTGACCGAATCGGCCCGGACACGGGGAGGGGTACCCGTCTTGAACCGTTTGAGGACATGGCCCACCCGCTCCAGTGGGGCCGACAGAAAACGAGAGGGAGGCTCACCCTGCCGCCCCTCAGCACGAGACTGCCGCCCATACCACGTGATGGCCCGCATAAACGTGCCCGCCGCAATCACCACACTGCGACAGGGGAGACGGCGGCCATCGGTGGTGATGACCAGCCAGCCACCGTGTCCATCGGGTTCCAGATCAGCAGCCTCACCACGGATCACGTCAATTTCGGGATGACCGAGAATCACGTCCTGGGCGCGTTCGGCATAGGCATCGCGCTCGTTCTGCACGCGCAGGGACTGCACGGCTGGCCCCTTGCTGGCATTTAACACACGGGTATGGATCGCGGTGTCGTCGGCCAGACGGCCCATCAGACCGCCCAGGGCCTGAACCTCGAAGACCAGTTGGCTCTTGCCAGGGCCGCCCACCGCTGGGTTGCAGGGCATCCGCCCCACGGTCGCCGGATTGCCCACCAGCAGCCCCACCCGCGAGAATTTGGCCGCCGCCCACGCCGCCTCCAGGCCAGCGTGGCCCCCACCGATCACGATCACATTCCAGCCATTCACCGTGCGAGTGTATCCGGGGTGGTAGACAGGAACGGTGATCCGTATTGCGGGACGTGAGTGTTGGAATGGCTCAGATGAACGTCTGGACTGTTCGCCTTCATCTGGTCTTCAAACTGAGAAACTCTTACAATCCGGCATGGACTTTGCCACTCTCCGGGCCGACCTGATCGGAACTGACGCCGTGATCAACACGCCTTTCGGGGAGCGGCGGGTGACCTACGCGGATTACGTGGCCTCCGGGCGGGCGCTCAGGAGCGTGGAGGAGCGGATCAGCACGCTGGCGCTGCCGCTGTACGCCAACACTCACACTGAGGACAGCGCCACCGGAGCGCACAGCACCCACCTATCGCATCAAGCCGCCGACTACATCCGGGGCCAACTGGGCGGCGACAAAACCTGCAAACTGGTCTTCTGCGGTTCGGGCAGCACAGCGGCGGTGCGGCGTATTCAGGACATTCTGGGACTGACCGTGTGCGGCGATCACCGCGCCACGGTGCTGGCCTCTATCCCCGAAAACGAGCGCCCGGTGGTCTTCGTCGGCCCCTACGAACACCACAGCAACGAGGTCAGTTGGCGCGAAACGCTGGCCGAGGTGGTGGAGCTGCCTCTGTGCGAGAAGGGCAATCTGGATCTGGACGCGCTGGTTCAGGCGCTCAAGTCCCCGCAGTACGCCCGCCGCCCCAAGATCGGCTCGTTCAGCGCGGCCAGCAATGTGACCGGCCTGCTGACCGACACCCGCACGGTGGCGCGCATCCTGCACCAGCACGGGGCTTACGCCTTCTTCGACTTTGCGGCCAGCGGCCCTTACGTCAAGATCGATATGAAGCCGGGCAAACCGGACGGCTACGACGCCGTGTTCCTCAGCCCGCATAAGTTTGTGGGGGGGCCGGGAACGCCGGGGTTGCTGTGTTTTCAGGACCATCTGTACCATCTGAACGTGCCCAGCACGGCGGGCGGCGGCACTGTGCGCTATGTCAGCCGCACCAAACAGGTCTATATCGAGGATATCGAGGCGCGCGAGGACGCAGGCACGCCTGCCATTCTGGGCAAGGTTCGTACCGCGCTGGCTTTCAAGGTCAAGGAGGAACTGGGGGTGGACGAGTTGACAGCGCGAGAACACGAGCTGTTCGCCCGTGCGCTGGCGCGTCTGGGAACCAATGAGCAGATTCAGATTCTGGGCAACCCCCAGG
This sequence comes from Deinococcus sp. AJ005, assembly GCF_009017495.1. NCBI lineage: Bacteria > Thermotogati > Deinococcota > Deinococci > Deinococcales > Deinococcaceae > Deinococcus > Deinococcus sp. AJ005. The sequence continues at coordinate 3,369,852 of NZ_CP044990.1, forward strand.
CCGCTCGCCTCGCCTTCCTGTCTTTCCTGGTCAAAACGCCGGACGGCAGCTATCTGCATCCCCGGCTGGTGGTCCGCCTGCTCAACGACCTGTTCGGCATTCAGGCGCGCGGCGGCTGTGCCTGCGCCGGACCCTACGGCCATGTGCTGCTGAACATCGACGACGAGCGCAGTGAGCGTTATATGCAGTGCGCGCTGTCCAACATCGACGGCCTCAAGCCCGGCTGGACCCGCCTGAACCTCGCGCCGTGGGCCAGTGATGGGGAAGTGGAATTCATCTTGAGTGCCATCGAATTCGTGGCCGAACACGGGGCGCGCTTTTTGCCGCTGTACGACTTCGACTGGATGACCGGGGCCTGGACCCATGCGCAGGACGAGGCCCCAATGGACCTGTTCGGCGATCAGCGCCCACAGACAGGTGCGGGAGAAGTACCCTTCGCCTTCTATCTGACAGAGGCGCGGCGGATTTTAGAGACCCTGGGGCCAGCAGGGGAGGGGAGAGCTGTGCCCGAATACGTCCCCGGCGATCTGGTGTTTTTCGCGCACTGAACGGGATTCAGTCTCTCTCCATCAATTCTGAACCCACCTGTCGTCCAGGCCCACTGGACGGCCCCTCCCCCTGCCTTCCTCACCCGCAGCGGCTAGAATGCCTAACGCCCGTTAGTTTAGACATCAGTTAGACAGATTCCGCCGATGGCAGAGAACGTTCCAGCCTCTGCCGCCCGCTCAGGAGGCCCGCCCCAGATGACCACATCACCTCTGGTTGAACCCTTGCCCGTTACCGGGATTCAACCCTTCACCAAAGAACCCATCCGCTACATCGGTGAGGACGGTCTGCCCGTTCGGCCCCTCCCCACCGCCTACACCCCCGAACGCCTGCGCGAGCTGCACAGCGTGATGCTGCGCGCCCGCGAGTTTGACCGCAAGCTGATCACGCTGCTGCGGCAGGGGCGCACCACCTTCTACGCGCAGTCCAGCGGCATGGAGGCCACACAGGTGGGCCTGGCGCATTCGGTCCGGCCCGGCCACGACTGGGTCTGGCCGTATTACCGCGATCACACGCTGGCGCTGGCGCTGGGCGTGCCGATGTTCGAGCTGATCAGTCAGGTGCTGGGCAGCAACTCCGATCCCAGCCGGGGCCGCCAGATGCCGCACCACTTCGCCGCCCGCAAGCAGAACTTCGTGTCCATCAGCAGTTCCATTGCCAATCAGGTGCCGCCCGCCACGGGCACGGCGATGGCGCAGAAGTATCTGGGCACCGACGAGATCACTATCTGCACCTTTGGCGATGGAGCCACCAGCGAGGGCGACTGGCACGCCGGAATGAACATGGCCGGGGCGATGGCCGCGCCGTGCCTGTTCGTCTGCGAGAACAACCAGTGGGCCATCAGCACCAACCTGCGCGGTCAGACCGCCAGCGAGAACATCCATATCAAGGCCAAGGCGTATGGGATGCCCGGTTTCTATGTGGACGGCAACGATCTGGTGGCCGTCATGGAAGTCTGCACGCACGCCGCCGAGTGGGTGCGCGCCGGAAACGGCCCCGCGCTGGTGGAATGCCTGACCTACCGCGTCGGCTCCCACAGCAACGCCGATGCCGACGCCGAGAAGCACTACCGCACCCGCGAGGAGGTGCAGGAGTGGCTGGGCCGTGACCCGGTGGTGCGCGTCGAGAAACTGCTGGAACACCTGGGCCATCCCATCGGGTCCGAGGAACGCGCCAACATGATTTCCGCCGTTCACCGCGAGGTGGATGAGCAGGTCATCCGCGCCGAGGCCACTGGGCAGCCCGACTGGCGGATCATGTTCGAGGACGTCTATGCAGACATGCCCGGCCATCTGCGTGAAGAGGCCGCCATGCTGCGGGCCGAACAGGAAGGGGGTAGCAAATGACCGCTACCCAGGAAAGGAAAGTCGAGGCCGCTCCCGCTGAATCCCGCACCATCAACCTGATCACCGCCGTCACCGAGGCACTGCACGAGGAAATGGAGCGTGACAGCCGGGTGGTGCTGTTCGGGCAGGACGTGGGCGCACGCGGCGGCGTGTTCATGGCAACGGCAGGTTTGCAGGCCACTTTTGGCAAAGAGCGTGTGTTTGACACCCCACTCAGCGAGGCCGCCATCGTGGGCGCGGCGGTGGGCATGGCCGTGCGCGGCTTACGGCCCGTGGCCGAGATTCAGTTCGCCGATTACATGGGGCCGGGCTTTGACCAGATCATCAGTCAGGCGGCCAAGCTGCGCTACCGCAGCGGCGGCCAGTACACTGCGCCGATGGTCATCCGCACGCCGTCGGGCGGCGGCGTCAAGGGCGGCCACCACCACAGCCAGAGTCCCGAGAGTTACTACACCCACACGCCGGGCCTGAAAGTGGTGATGCCCAGCACGCCCTACGACGCCAAGGGACTGTTGAAAGCCGCGATTCGAGGTGAAGATCCAGTGATCTTCTTTGAACCCAAGCGGCTGTACCGCGCTTCCAAAGGTGAAGTGCCGGGCCATGACTACACCGTAAAAATTGGCGAGGCCGCCATCCGCCGCGAGGGCACGGACCTGAGCCTGATTGGTTACGGCGGCGTCATGCCCGATCTGGAACGCGCCGCCGACGCGCTGGGGGCCGAGGGCGTCAGTGTCGAGGTTATTGACCTGCGCAGCCTGGTGCCCTGGGACAAGGAACTGGTCCTCAGCAGCGTGCAGAAGACGGGCCGCGCCGTCCTCGTCAGCGAGGCCCCGCGCATCAGCAACTTCATGGGCGAGGTGGCGTATAGCATTCAGGCCGAAGCCTTCGACTCTTTGCTGGCCCCCGTTGGACAGGTGGCAGGCTTCGATATCCCATACCCCTACGTGCAGGACAAGATCTATCTGCCCGGCCCCAACCGCATCACGGCGGCCTGCGTGCAGGCGCTGAATTATTAACTGCTGCCTGCCGCTCATACAAAGCGCCCGCGTTAAGCTGCGTCCATGAAGCTCAAGCTCAACCCTGACCTGCTGCGTCCGCTGCTGGGCACCATCGGCCTGATGATCGGCTTCGGCGTATACGCGGTGGCGGGTGATCTTCCCCAGCCATGGCAGCGCCTGAGCATTGGCGCGATGTTTGCCCTGCTGGGCGTCAGCGCCGTGATCTACGGCAGGGGCGAACGCTGGATTCAGGTACTGGGCGGCGTGCTGATCGCTTATGGACTGCTGCGGGCATTGTTGCTCGGCTAGGTCAGGGGCAGAAGGCCAAAACACCACGCCCCGCCCCCTCTTTTCCCACAACCCACATCCCACAACCGAGGTAATCCGTGAAAGAAATTCTGCTCCCCGAACTGGCCGAAAGCGTTGTCGAAGGCGAAATCCTCAAGTGGTTGGTGGAGGAAGGCGACACCATCGCGCTGGAACAGCCGCTGTGCGAGGTCATGACCGACAAGGTAACCGTGGAACTGCCCAGCCCGGCGGCGGGCATCCTGCACAGGCGCATGGCGCAGGAGGGCGAGGTGGTGGCCGTTCACGCCGTCATCGCCCTGATCGACGAGGGGGGAGAGTCAGCAGCCACACCCAGCCCCACGCAGGCCATTCAGGACAGCGGCGAGAATCCCACGACCGCCGATGCCCAGTTGCCCCCACAGGCGCTGGAGGAACGCGAGCAGATCGCGCAGGAAGAGGACGATCAGGGCGGCAGCATCGTGGAGGCGGGCCACATGAAGGGCGGGGCCGACGACGATTCCAGCAGCCTGTTCAAGGCGTTTGCCTCTGACGAGCAGGTGAAAGTTCAGGGCCTGGGCAGCCGCAGCGGCAGCGGTGCGCCGGGTAGTTCCACCGCCGGAACGGGCACGCTGAACCGTGAGCCTGCGCCTGCCGCCCGCCCCGATGGCCGGGTGCTGGCCGTTCCTGCCGCCCGCCAACTGGCCCGCGAGATGAACCTTGATCTGACGCAGGTGCGGGGCAGCGGCCCCAACGGACGCATCCGCGTACAGGACGTGGCAGAGCATGGGCGGGGTGGGGCAGAGCAGGTGGATACGCCTCAGCCGCAGACGCCAGCACAACCGCAGGCACAGGCCGCAGTGGCTCCGACCAGCCAGCCTCAACCCGCCGCCAAAGGTGTGGGCGGAATGCCCGTCGCGCCTGTCCAGTACCGCACGCCCAAAGGCTACGAGCATCTGGAAGACCGCGTACCACTGCGGGGGATGCGCCGGGCCATCAGCAACCAGATGCAGGCCAGCCACCTCTACACCGTCCGCACCCTGACCGTGGACGAGGTCAACCTGACCAAGCTGGTGGAGTTCCGCAGCCGGGTCAAGGGCGAGGCGGCAGCAGCAGGCGTCAAGCTGTCGTACCTGCCGTTCATCTTCAAGGCGGTCACGGCGGCCCTCAAGAAATACCCCAGCCTGAACACCTCTTTCGACGAGGCCAGCAGCGAGATCGTGCAGAAGCGCTATTACAACATGGGCATGGCCGTCGCCACCGACGCGGGGCTGACCGTGCCGGTGCTGAAGGACGTGAACCAGAAGAGCATCTTCGAGCTGGCGCGTGAGGTCGTCGATCTGGCGGGCCGCGCGCAGAATGGCAAGCTGGCGGCAGACGAGCTGGCGGGCAGCACCTTTTCCATCACGAACATCGGCTCGATAGGCGCGCTGTTCTCGTTCCCGATCATCAACGTGCCGGACGCCGCGATTCTGGGCATCCACAGCATCGTCAAACGGCCCATCGTGGACGAGAACGACAACATCGTCGTGGCGCACATGATGTACCTGAGTCTGTCCTTCGATCACCGTCTGGTGGACGGCGCGGAAGCGGCCCGCTTTTGCCGAGAAGTGATCCGCCTGCTGGAAAACCCGGACCGCCTGATGCTGGAAGCGATGTAAACTCCTTAATACTGCCGAACCCCAAGCTGAGATAAAGGTGCGCCCCGGATTCGTCAAGGGCGCATCAGCTTCAAAGATTAAGGTGAGATATCCGGGGCAGGCCCCTGCCACCATCCTTCTCGATTTCGCCCCCATTCAGGAGACTTCCCAAACTGCCATGATGACCCGCATCCTCCTTCCCCTGCTGTGCCTGACGGCCCTGGCCCCTGCGGCTGGGGCGCTGAAGGTGCAGGTCTGGGATAGGGAATTGCAAACGAAGGTGGGCGACGGCGAGAGCAGCGGCAGCAAGCTGGTCATGCAGTTCGTGGGCGACTACGACGGCCCGGTGGTGGTGCTGTTCGCCCAGACCGACGAGGAAAAGTCGCGCGTCACCTTCCCCGGCCTCAAGAGCAGTTACAACGGCAGCCTCAGCAAGGGGCTATTGACCTTGCAGATGCCGGGGGCGTCTGGGGCCAGCCCCACCAATACCTCGCTTACCCTCAGCAAATTCCTGACTCCCTTCAAGCTGACCCTCAGCGCGCAGCCTGCTGGACTTTCCCTGAGCCTGCCGGGCCTCAAGACCACAGACACGGCGGCCAAAGACAGTTCCGGTAAAAGCGGCGCGGCTAAGGACAGTTCCGCCAAAGACGGCAAATAGACTCGCCCCACCCCAAGGAGACCTCATGCTGGCGCAGATTCTAGTTGTAGAAGACGATCCACATCTCGGGCCGCTACTCAAGGAATACCTGTCGGGCGACTATCAGGTGCATCATTCCGCCACCCTGCGGGACGCGCAGTCGTGGCTGGGCATGCACAGCGCTCAACTGATCCTGCTGGACCTGAACCTGCCCGACGGCGACGGTCTGGATCTCGTGCAGTCCCTGCGGCAATACAGCAGCACCCCCGTGCTGGTTCTGTCTGCGCGCAGCGGTGTGCAGGAGCGTGTGGCCGGGCTGAACGCCGGGGCCGACGACTACCTGACCAAGCCCTTTGCGATGCCCGAACTGGACGCCCGCATCACCGCCCTGCTGCGTCGCACCGCTGCCGGAACCGGGGTGAATCTGGGTAACACCAGCCTCAGCACCTCCAGCCTGTTGCTGACGGTCAACGACAAGAGCATCAACCTGACCGAACACGAGGCGCGCATCTTGGAACTGATGATGCGGACCCCGGAGCGCGTGTTCTCGCGCGCCGACATCGAATCACATCTATACGGCTGGGAAACGCCCAACAGCAACAGCGTGGAAGTGCGGATCTCGCAGCTTCGCAAGAAACTGGAGCAGTCGGACAGCGATCTGAAGATCAGAACCATTCGCAACGTCGGCTACGTGCTGCAAGCATAAAACAGATGTTGCCAGAAACCCGCCCCGCCCCGAATGCTGCGCCCGCCGCACCACACAGGCGGGGCGCGGTGCTGACGCCGGGGGCCGGGATGGCGTCGGCGCGGGTGGCGTGGCGGCATAGTCTGCGTTTCCGGCTGGCGGCCACCTACAGCCTGCTGGCCCTAGCGCTGATCCTGCTGATCAGTCTGGGCGTGGTGTCGCTGCTGCTCTCGCGCATGGATCAGCAGTTCAATGCCCGCCTGAATGACCGCGCCGACACGCTGGCCGAGGCGTTCTCTACATCCGGCGCGGGTCTGGGCAAGACGGCGAGTGGGGCCAACGCCTACACCATGCTGATTGACGAGGACGGCACGGTCAAGGCGGCCAGTCCCATCTTGCGGAATTTTTTGAATGCCCCCTACCCCTATGGTGACCGGTCGCAGGTCAGCATCGGGGAGACCTCTGTTCGGGCGGTCAAGCGCGAGGCAGGGGATTTTGGGACCCTGTGGGTGGGTCTGCCCGAGGACGACCTGATCGCCGCCCGCCAGAGCGCCGCGAGTGCCCTGCTGATCGCGCTGGTGTTCACGCCGCTGATCCTGCTGCTGGTGGGCTGGTGGGTGGGCCGCCGGGCGCTGTCGGGGTTGCAGGGGGCGGCGAATCTGGCAGACCAGATTGACCCTGGCCTTAGCCTTGCCACGCTGCCGCTGCCTGCCCGCGAGGACGAGGTCCACCGCCTTCTGAGTGCCATCAACCGCCTGCTGGTCCGCATCGAGGCTGGGCAGGCGCGCGAGAAGCAACTGCTAGGGCAGATCGTGCATGAGCTGGGCGCGCCGCTGACCGTGTTGCAGGCCAGCCTGCGCCGCGCCGAGGAACGTATCGACGACCCGGAAGTTCGCCGCGCCGCGCTGGTGGCCGATGAACTGACCTTTACCACCCAGGACCTGATGCAACTGGCACGCGGACAACTGGAGCTGAAGCTGGCGTGGCATTACATCCCGGCGCGCACCTTGCAGGAACGGCTGGAGCGGCTGGTGCCCGGCACGCTGTACGAGGGTGACTGGACTGGCGGCATCCTGTGTGACCCGGACCGATTGACGCAGGCCGTCCGCAACCTGCTGGCGAACGCCCGCCGCGCCGCCGGACCGGACGGCAGCGTGAAGCTGACGCTGGAAGAAACGGTGGACCACCTGACCTTCACCGTGCGCGACAGCGGCCCCGGCCTGCCCCCCGAACTGGGCGAGCGCATCTTCGAGCCGTTCATCAGCGGCGCGGGCAGCAGCGGCCTGGGCCTGAGCGTCTCGCGCCAGATCGCGGTGATGCACGGTGGCCGCCTGAGCGGCGGCAACCACCCAGGCGGCGGCGCACAGTTCGTGCTGGCCATTCCGGGCGCGGCGCTGGGAGATGAGGACTAGCAGGACAGTCCAGGTTCGGCAGCTTTCCGGAAAAATGAGTGGCGGGGCGGGGGAAGATGGACGGCTGGCCAAGCCATTTTCCGCAGCTCCATCATCCAGTTGATGGTCTTCCGCATATCTCTGGTCAGGTGATCCCACGCCGACGGAGAATTTATGACCCGCAACGAAACCGAGTTCAAGACCGCCCTACCCAGCCGCCCCTCCTCTGCCACGTCCACTGTTCCGGTGGCCAGAGATACCCTGGCCTGGAAGATTGATGCGCTGGAACTCCGCATGGTGGGCTGGTGGGCGCAGCACGGCATTCTGCTGCTGCGGCTGGCGCTGGGCGTGGTGTTCTTCTGGTTCGGCGTGCAGAAATTCTTTCCAGGGATCAGCGTGGCCCAGGACCTCGCCACCAACACTATCTCGGTCCTGACCTTTGGCCATGTCCCGCCAAATGTCAGCCTGCCCGTGCTGGCCACCTGGGAATGTCTGATCGGACTGGGGCTGCTTTCCGGGCGTTTCCTGCGCCTGACCCTGCTGCTGCTGTTCGCGCAGATGGCGGGTACGTTCCTGCCGCTGGTGTTCTTTCCCGCCGAAACGTTCAAGATCGTGCCGTGGGTACCCACGCTGGAAGGGCAGTACATCATCAAGAATCTGGTGCTGATCTCGGCTGGTCTGGTAGTGGGGGCAACCTCGCGCGGGGGCCGCATCATTCACAGCGCGGTGGCGGCCCAGACGGCAGAGAACACGCAGAACCTGCACGCCCGCTTCCGCCGCCGTTTTCACCGCAACCCCGAGGCCTAAATAGACTGGGACAGCGTGTCTGGGACCGCCGCCCCGCTATGCTGACCGCGTGACCACTGCCGCCCAGAATCCTGACGCCGCCTCCGAATTGCTGGCCCTGCTGATCCTGCGCCTGACCCCCAACCTGGGGCCGCGCAGGATCGAATCTTTGCGGCGGCATTTCGGCAGCGCGCGGGCGGCCCTGCATGCGCCCCTGCTGAAGCTGCGTGACGTGCCGGGACTGGACTCTAAAAGTGTGGCTGGCATGGGCAACCCCAAAGCAGCGGCGGGCGCACAGGCCGAGGTGGAAAAGGCCGCACGCATGGGCGTGACCCTGCTGGGCCGGGGGCTGGACGGCTATCCGGCGGCGCTGGAGGCCCTGGGCGATCCGCCCCCGGTGCTGTGGGTGCTGGGAGAGTTGCCCGAACTGAGCGTGGTGCCGCGCGCCGTGGGCATCGTGGGCACGCGGGCGGCCAGTCCCTATGCCGTCAGCCTGACCCGCAGGATTTCCGGCGATCTGGCGCGGGCGGGCGTGGTGATCGTCAGCGGACTGGCACGCGGCATCGACACGGCGGCCCACGGCGCGGCGGTGGAAGCCGGAGGCCAGAGCATCGGCGTGCTGGGCTGCGCCGTCAACGTGATCTACCCGCGCGAGAACGAGCGGCTGGCCGAACACCTGACCCTGATCAGCGAGTACCCGCTGGACACTGGCCCGGCCCAGCATCACTTTCCAACGAGAAACCGTTTGATCGCAGCCCTGAGCGCGGGCACACTGGTGGTGGAGGGCGAGCGCAAATCTGGCTCCCTAATCACCGCCACGCACGCACTGGAATGCGGGCGCACGGTCTTTGCGGTTCCTGGCCGGGCGGGCGATCCCCGCGCCGCTGGCCCCCATGCCCTGCTGCGCGACGGCGCGGTGCTGACCGAAACGGCGCAGGACGTGCTGGATGAACTGGGCTGGGGGCAGGCCCCCGCCGCTCCTATTCCCGATCTGCCGCCCGAGCAGGCCCGTGTGCTGAAGTCCCTGACCGCCCCCGCCACGCTGGACGATCTCCAGGCCACGACGGGCCTGCCCCTGCCCGAGCTTCAGACCGCGCTGGTCATGCTTCAACTGATGGGCCTGGCTGAGGAAGTGGGCGGAAGGTGGGCGCGACGCTAAACCGAATTCATGAGCCAGATTCAAAGGTGCTGAGGCCCGAAATCCTTCTCCACATCCACACGCGGCGGTCCCGGCAACGTCACGCCCTCGCGCGCAGGTTCGGCCAGATCGGGTAACAGGCTCCTGATTCCGACATTCAGATGACCGTCAACACCCTCAATCCCATCCGAAAGCGGATCAAGGTTGAGTGTCCAGCCTCCGCCGTCCCACAATGTCTCAAGCGTCAACGCCTCGCCCCCTTGCAGCGCAGCAAGTTCCAGATCATCGATGCGGACGCGGACGCCCTGGCGGGTAAAGCGAACTTTCATACCTCCTATTCTGCCCGCTCTATGGTGGGGCTATGAACATCCTGATTCTGGGCGGCACGCAGTTCGTGGGGCGGCACATCGTAGAGGCGTTTCTGGATTCGGGCCACAAGGTCACGGTCCTGACGCGCGGCAAATCGAAGGACGAACTGCCTGAAGCTGTCGAGCGTCTGCATGGAGACCGCGACGAGGGCGCGGCGGGCCTGAGCGCATTGGAAGGCCGGGAGTGGTACGCCTGCGTGGATGTCAGCGGCTACACGCCCCGGCAGGTCCGCGCCAGCGCCTCAGCCTTGCAGGGCCACGTGGGGCGTTATGTCTTCGTTAGCACCGTCAGTGTTTACGCCGAACCGGAGCGCCATCCAGTGCGCGAGGACGATCCGCTGTCGCCGCCCGCCGCTGAGGACGTGACCGAGGTTTCGGGCAAGACCTACGGCCCCCTCAAGGTGACCTGCGAGAACATCGTCCACGAGGTCTACGGCGAACACTGCACGGTGCTGCGCCCGCAGATCGTGGCCGGGCCGTTCGATCACACTGCGCGCTATCCGTACTGGGTGGACCGCGCTGCGGGTGGCGGAGCGGTGCTGACTCCCGGCGAGGGCCAGGATTACCTTCAGGTCATCGACGCCCGCGATCTGGCGCGTTTCACGGTCAAGGTGGTGGAGGACGGCACTGACGGCACCTTCAACATGTCCGGGCCAAGAATAAGCTGGACCGAATTTATGGGGGTGCTGGGCGTCACGGGTCCGGTGTGGGTAGATAGTGAGACACTGAAGGCGAACGGTTTAGGCTCTAAAGAACTGCCCGTCTATCTCTCCGCAGACGGCGAGCAGGGCGGCATGATGGACGTGGACAACGCGCGGGCGATGGCGGCGGGCCTGACCCTGACAGACCCGGCAGTGACGGCACGCGATACGCGGGAATGGAGCAGGGATGCGGACCTTCAATACACCCTGACACCGGAGCGCGAGGCTGAGATTCTGGCGTCGCTGGGCGGCTAATCGGCTCACCCAACCTGGCCGGGAGGCCGGGATATGGGTGATATGCTGCCCCACGCTACGCATTACGGAAGGGAGGTGCGCGCCT